>PLYK01000145.1:0-7034 GCA_003151775.1 Geobacter sp.
TCGTAGCTGCCGACCTTGTGCCCTTCCTTCAGGCTTACCTGCACGAACGCGGTGTGCATGGCGGAGTTGGGGGTATAGATCGCAGAGAAGTCAGGGGTCGAGCCGATATTGGCGACGATCATGCCGAGGTCTTTCGGCGAGACGTCATGCCGGATGAGGTTCTCGACCTTGGCGACCTCCTCCTCCGTGATGGACAGCCGCGTGCCGGACGGCGCCTTGAGGTTGATCACGAACTGGCCGGCGTCGGTTCGCGGGAAGAACGAGACCCCCAGCAAAGGAAAAAGGGCGAGGCTGAGGACGAAGATCACGCCGAACCCCGCCAGTGTCGCAACCGGACGCCGCAGCGTTACGGCAACCGCCCGGTCGTAGAACTTGAGAAACGACTCGAATCGGTCATTGAACCAGACGTTGAAACGCTCCCCGAAGGTAACCCGCCCCTTGGGGTGGTCCACCGAAACCGGTTCCTCCGAAGAAGGCGTGCCGTGGTGCGAGGGGGCCTTGATGAAACGGGCGCAGAAGAGGGGCACGACGGTCATGGCCACGATGTATGAGGCAAACAGAGAGATGACGACGGCGAGTGCCAGGGCGGAGAACAGGAACTTGCTCACCCCGTAGAGGAAGGTGACCGGAAAGAAAACCACCACCGTGGTGAGGGTGGCGGCCAGTACCGGAAGCGCCACTTCCCGCCCCCCTTTTTCGGCGGCAACCACCGGCGACTCGCCAAGTTCCAGGTGGCGGTAGATGTTCTCCAGAACAACGACGGAGTTGTCGATCAGCCGCGAAAAGGCCAGCGCCAGCCCTCCCAGCACCATGCTGTTGATGGAGCTTCCCCCCAGGGAGAGCGCGATGAAGGTCGCCAGTGCGGAAAGGGGGATGGAAAAAAACACCGCTACCGTAGCGCGCATGCTGCCGAGAAACACCAGGATCATGACCGAGGTCAGAAACAGGCCGATGGCCCCTTCATGCAGAAGCGTATCGATCGCGGTTTTCACGAACACCGACTGGTCGAACACCACCTTGCTGATGAGCTCCTTCGGTACGTCGAAGAGGCGCGTGACCGCATGTTTGATGCCGTCCACTACGGCGATGGTGTTCGTATCCCCGCCCTGCTTGAGAACCGGGAGGTAGACTGAGCGCTGCCCGTCGACCCGGACGATGTTGGTCTGGATCTGCTGGGCGTCCTTGGCAACGCCGATATCCGCCACGCGCACGGGGGCCTGCCCAACCATCTTGATCGGCAGTTCGTTGATCTGGTCGACGGTGTCCAACTGGCTGTTGGTGTAGATATTGTAATCCAGGGGTCCGATTTGGACATCGCCGGAAGGGAGGATCAGGTTCGACTCGTTGATCGACCGCACCACGTCCATGATGCTCAACTGGTGCGCCTCCAGCTTGTTGGGATCGGTGTAGACCATGATCTGGCGGTAACGGCCGCCAAAGGGTTGCGGCACACTGGCGCCGGGCACCCCGGCAATCTGGTTCCGCACCTGGAACTGCGCCAGGTCGCGCAGCTTGGTTTCATCAAGTCCCTCCCCCTTCAGGGTGACCAGGCAGACCGGCAAACTCGAAGCGTCGAACTTGAGCACCACCGGCGGCAGCGTTCCGGGAGGAAGCCGCCGCAACTGCGCCATGGCCAGGTTGGAAATGGTGGTTACCGCTGAATCCGGATTTGTGCCGGGCTGGAAGTAGACCTTGATCACACTGACCCCAGGCAGCGACCGTGACTCGATATGCTCGATGCCGCTTCCCAACGTGAAGAAACGTTCAAAGCGGCTGGTGATGTCGGTTTCGATCTGTTCCGGAGCCATACCGGAATAGAAGGTTGCCACGACGACAACGGGAATGTTCATTGTGGGGAACATATCCACCGGCATGCGGCTCAGACTGGTGGTGCCCACTACGAGAATAATCAGGCTGACAACTATGATGAAAAATGGATTATTGATTGCGAAACGAGACACGGTAAATTCCTCTCTGTGATTGTCCTAGGACGGTGCTCCCCCCAAGGCCGTGACCTTGGGACGTACTTCCTGACCAGCTTGCAGGCTGGAACGCCCGCCGATCACGACGAGGTCCCCATCCTTCAGCCCGGTGAGGACTTCTATCTTGTTGGCGGTCTCCAGCCCGAGCGAGACGTTCCGAATTTCAATGCGGTTGCTCGGCAGCACGACCATCACCTTCCCGCTGCGGGTTTTTGTTGAAACAGCACCGGTTTCCTTGGATGGCTGGGGTGAGGAACTCCCGGACAGATCGACCGCGGACAAGGGAATGGCGAGTACTCCCGTGCGGCGGTCCAGGTTCAGCCGCACTTCAGCGTACATCCCCGGGATCATGTCCCCCTTTGTATTTGGCACATCGATCTCAGTATCCATGGTACGCGTACTGGCCGTGATCTTGTTGGCAAAGCGGGTTACTTTGCCGGAAGACGAGCGGTTGAGCGTCGGCACGCGCACATCGACCTGCTGCCCTCCATGGACAGTAGGGACCGCCGACTCGGGCACCGGGACAATGACCCGGAACACGCTGTTATCGGAGAGGCGCACCAACGGCATGGCCTGTGTCTGGGACGCTGTACCGGCCTGAATCATGGCGCCCACATCCGCAAAACGCTTGGTCACCACGCCGGAGAAGGGAGCAGTCACCCTGGCGTAATCCAGCATCGTCTTTACCCTGGCGAGCGCAGCCCGGCTGACGTGAATCTGCTCGTTGGCCGCCTCGATGCTCGACCTGGCTGCTGCGACCTGGGCCTGCGTGGACAGGTCCTTGCTCCTGGCATCGTCGATCTCCTGCTGGGCCACCAAACCGGGCCGCTTCGCAGCAACCTCCGCCAAGCGCGTGTAGGAAAGGTGTGCTATGTCATTAAGCGACTGTGCCCGGCGCAACTCGTCCTTGGCCCGGGCAGCTTCGGCCTCACTACCCTTGAGTGCGGATGTCGCCCGCGCGATGTCGTCCGCCATCTCCGGGACTTCCAGTACGGCCAGCAATTGGCCTTTCTTCACCTTGTCCCCGATGTCCACGTAAATGGCCTTGACATACCCCGCCACCTTGGCCATGACCTCGATCTCCTGCAACGGTCTCAACTCGGCGGTCATGGCCAAGTCGCGTGACAGGTCTTCCACCCCGGTCTTAGCCACGGCCACGGTAGGCGGCTGGGAGGTGTTGGCTGCCTCTTTGCCGGTCTTGTCACAGGATGTCACGAACAAGGTAGTAATAACGAGCGCTAGTGTGCTCATTGCAGATGCAATGAATCTCGGCATAGATTTAATTTGTCTGGAAGATGGCGTAGAAGAACGCCCCCGGCTCTTGCTTGACATCAGTGCAAACTCCCTTTCTCTTGTATCTGGATTGCAGATCATAAGCTCTTTTATGAGTTTCATGACTTTGAGCCTGACGCATTGTGTTTGCTCAGGACATTGAGAAGAGTTGTCGGTGAAAAATCAGGAGACTGGCAAATTTCAATGATAGCTTTATCTTCCCTAAGAATGCGTTCAGCAACCGCAGGGAGCTCAGCCACAATCTCGATCGGGATGTTGAGTACCCCATGACAGTCAGCGTATAGCAGATCCCCCGGATGCACTTCCAGTCCCATAATCTCAACCGGAGTGCCGAAGTCGATGATGTGCAAGTAGGAATGTGATACTGTTAATGACTTGGCGAATACCGGAAGGCCCAATCTTCTGAGGCCGGGAAGGTCGCGGACCATGCCGTCGGTTATCAACCCTTTGCAGCCGAAGGCCTTGAGGATAGCCACATGAACCTCTCCTGTGCAGGCCCCTCCTCCGGCTTCGCCATTGATATTTTCAAACACTGCGATCCTCGGCCGTGGCAGAAACTCGATCGTGCTCCACCAGTCGGAGCGGTCCGCAAACCTCCCGCCTGTCACCGGAGGGTCGGATGATCGTACTCGAAATGTTGCAGCGTAACCAAGTATCCGTTCATCTGCTCCGGTTATGCAACTTAGACCTGGGCTAGTAAAACCCTCATTGCGAAGCCGTACATTGAAGCACTCGATGGCGTTCGAAATGGCGCATGTGTCAAAACGCAGAATTTCGTCGAGCTGTTCCTGGGTCGGCATCTGAACCGGGGCTGCGGGCGCTTCACTATGATCCTGTTTCATTAGTAAATCTCCTTGCTGATTAATGTCGATCTTCCGCTAACGATCAAGTCCCCCTTTAACAAAGGGGGATTTGCCTCTTGGTGAAGACTACCACCCCCGGCCCCTCCTAAACTAGGAGGGGAGGGACAACGCCCAACTCTTCCCCCTCCTTGATAAGGAGGGGGTCAGGGGGTGGTTGAGGATTTTTCTGCGTAAGATGAGCGTTAATCAGGATCACCTTTGATCTGCATAACTTGCCCTTACGATGATTTATGACTTCGCACATCTCATATACTGTCTAATAATTAAATGATAACAGTATATTATGGCACTACAACAGCCGATATTTTAAGGCTATAAAATATATCCAGTTGTAGTTTCGAATGTTTGATTTCTTGAAATAATTACGTGAGGGAGTCGGCTGGGGGAGCTCGTGGTGATATAGGGCTTAATGACAAAGATGGGACTGTTGAATGGATGGGGTGTGATTCAGGAAAATACTTTTCCGGAGCAAGAAAGGCAAGAGTAGGATAGTTAAGTGTAACCGGCAATACACCGATCTTTGAAATCGATTGTTTTACAATCTTGACGGAAGAAGTTTCCAAGTCAGCCCGTCGCACGGGTGTGGCCCTGTGCGGCCGTGAAATATCCGGCACCCTTGTCCCCACAAAAAGTAAAAATAGGGGGAGAACGAGGGCAATGAAGCAGAAGTATTTAGTATTTTTAAGATTTAAAACCATGATTCATTAATCTATCAGCTTCTTTGATTTAATTCAAGCATTTATTATTTATCCCGAAAGTGATGCCCTCATGCTTATACTGGGACCCGAAGTAACGCGAATAAAGATATGTTCGGCCGGATCACGCCCCCTCTCACATACCGCCAAAGTTGCCCCATTCGGTTTCCTGTTAAATGACAATGTCGTGAATCTCTTCGATGGCAACCACCGGATAGAAATACTNNGGTTCATATCGTTCAGGATCGAGAGGCGCCGGGGTAGTGGCCAGAAAACGACCGCCGGAAGGGATTGACTCATCCGGCAACCCCTTGGAGTCGACATCATGCTGGATCACTTCGAGTCGGGTGCCTTCCCCGCCCCGTTTTATCGCCGCAATGGTGCCGCCGAGCATGACGTATTTCCCGCGATACACGTCCGGGGTTTCACTCAGACGGCTGAAAACGATGGTGCGATCAGCCAATTCCCGTGACCGATCGTTGATCCAATGTGCGCAGCCGGTGAGAATAAGCAGGAGCGGCAGCACCACGATTAACCGTTTTCTCATGGTAACCTCCTCATATGTTTCTCTATTTTAACTATGCCGCGGGGGCGGGCAGATCTCAATGGACATACCATCCATGACTTCAATGGCAGGATATTGTCCTTTGGGCGCTCCAACCGGATGAATACTTTCAAAAATCGCGAAATTGCCAACGCTTGCATACGATGAGTCGATTTTACGTGAAAGTTTACAGATTGTAACAACACCGTCACAATTGCCCGCTACTATGCCTCTGGTTCGGAATCGGCAGATCGCCTCGTAAACCACATGGCATTCATCGCTACATGGCGCCGATTCAGAAATGTACTGAACACGCGTACGTTTGTTATTGAAAAGAGACCAATCACAGCAGGACATTATGCAACATATCTATGCAATATTAATCGGTTAGGCAATTTTATAACCGAGCTTCAACAAAAAAATGGAGGTAACAAATGAAGAAAACATTGGCTGTAATCGCACTATCGACGTTGCTGGCGACGCCGGTACTGGCGGATTCGCAACCGGCAGACACCGAAAGTGGCGGACTGACCATGAAGATGAAGGGGATAAGCCTCAACTTCGGCGGCTTCATAGCGGCGGAAGGTATTTATCGCAGCCGGAATGAAAACTCCGATGTTACGTCAAAGTATCAAAGCCTTCCGGCCCCGGGTTCCGTCCAGTCTTATCAGGACGAGACGAGGTTCAGCGCCCGGCAGTCCAGGTTTAATATCCTGGCAACGGGGGATGTCAGCCCCACGATTCACCTGGCCGGCTACTACGAGATGGACTTCCTCGGCGCCGCCCCTTCCGCCAACTCCAATGAAACCAACTCCTACAACCCCCGCATCCGCCACCTCTACACCACGGCCGATTGGGACTCCCTCGGCCTGCACCTCCTGGCCGGACAGACCTGGTCCCTGGTCACGATGAACAACAAGGGCATCACCCCGCGCAACGAGGTTACCCCGCTCACCATCGAAGCCCAGTACGTGCCCGGCTTTACCTTTGCGCGTCAGCCCCAGTTCCGCCTCACAAAGGATTTCGACAAGCAGTTGTGGCTGGCGGTTTCGGTGGAAAACCCCCAGAGCACTTTAGGCGGTGTGGCCGGGGCAACAACCAATAATGCGGCCCAGGGGAGCACCGCTACTGCTTCTAACCTGGGCAGTCTTAACGGTGGTGCTACCTATTCCCAGAACGATGTCCCCGATGTTGTCTTCAAGGCGGCTTACGAGCCGGGCTGGGGACATTTCGAGGTCTATGACCTGCTTCGCACCTTCAAGTCCACCTTGGGCGCCTCCGCTACCGCTAGCAAGGAGACAACGGTGAATGCCGTAGGCGGCGGCGTTATCCTCCCGTTGATCCCGAAACAGTTGACTCTCCAGGCCAGCGGCGCGTACGGCAAGGGCCTCGGCCGCTACGGAGCCGGCCAGTTGGCTGACGCCACCGAGGATATCACCGGCCAGTTCGTTCCGCTCACAGAGACACAACTGCTCGCCGGTATTANNTACGGCTACTACGGCCTGGAGCAGGTTCAGAGGGAAAACCTTAGTACCACAACCACTGCCTATGGCTATGGCAGCGCCTTATCCACCGCCGGTTCCTTCGTCCAGAGGATCGACCAGATTACCGCAGGGACATGGTGGAAGTTCTTCCAGGGCAATTATGGGAGGATGCA
>PLYK01000145.1:7089-33450 GCA_003151775.1 Geobacter sp.
GGGGGCTTAGATCCCCCAATTTTTTCTCACCGGAAACCCGCCGCAAGCGGGTTTCCGTTTTTTTTCACCACATAAATCGAGTTCAAAACAACAATGTCCGGTTATGAAATAGCATTGACTGAAACATGCTCTATAGTCCCCCCTCCCCTTGCGGGCCTGCGCGCTAAAGNNGCGGGAGGGGGAGCTAACTGCAAATATCAAACCGGACAACGCTGTGACCGCCTTCAACTTTCCCGCCATCTCATCCAGTGCGACATCAAGGACGGCGTTTTGAGCCGCAGGATCGGCTGGAACATACGATGGCATCTGGAACGCAAGCGTTCTCACGACCCCTCCACGGAGGCCGTCATAGACAGTTCCCAGCATAGATACTCTCCGGCCACTTGGTGAGCATTGACATCAATTCAACCGCTGTTTTAAATTAACGAGATGTGTTCCCGGCTGGTCCCTGCATCTGCCCGAAGAGGCAAACATGCTGAGGTCTGGTCATGCGGAGCTGGAGTTCAGTTCTCACTCGGTAAAAATT
This sequence comes from Geobacter sp., assembly GCA_003151775.1. Classification (GTDB taxonomy): domain Bacteria; phylum Desulfobacterota; class Desulfuromonadia; order Geobacterales; family Pseudopelobacteraceae; genus Oryzomonas. The sequence continues at coordinate 7,616 of PLYK01000145.1, forward strand.
TAAACTTGACTTTGTTTGTTTGAAAGTATAGTTTACACCAAATTATAAAACAACATCTTTCAGGTCGCCTCAAGGGGGCGTGAAAGAGATGATCGCGGTTCAGATTCAGGCATGATACTCGAAGGAGGCCAAATCCTTGATTTTTCAGGATTTGAATGGAACTGCCAATAAAAGCCGGGAGCACACGTGATACGACGCTTCCATCAAAAAATAGAAAACCAGCAGGAGAGCAGAGGATTGCCGCTGTTCGATAGGCTGTGTAAGCTGAAAAGGCCTTGTGAGTCCGCGGTAGCTTGTTCGTGAAACCTCAAGGTCTTTGTTGTATCTACCGGAATCGTGAAGAGGTGTTCGTGCAGAGATATCTACTACCATTAGCCAAGCTGGCTGTCGGCTGTTCCCTGGTGTTTGTAGCCGCGTGCGCTACCAACAAGGGGAGTGGGCCGGCAAACGAAAACGATTATGTGGAGGTGCCGAATCCGGGCGTCACCATGTCTCCCGATGCGCCGGCCACCATCTGGGTGCCGCGAAGCTCCGTGGAGTCGGGCATTCCCCGTGGTGGCGTATTGGTGAAGAAGGGGTTTGAAAGGGTTGCAGGGACCAAGGAGGCTGCTCCGCATGAGGAGGTGCCCGTCACCGTTGCCCAACAGCCTGTGCCTGCGGCAGTTGCGGCGCCCGTTATCGTTCCCGCGCCGCAGCCGGCGGCTGTGCCCATCCACCTGAAAAGCCGCATCGCCGTACTGGAAAGCGGCGGCAACGGCCTGCTCCTGCCGTTAAGCAACAGGATATCAACTGCTTCGGCTGGGATTCTCGTCGACAACCATCAGGTGGCTTTCCTCGCCAAAAACGCCGCCATGGCCAGCCAGGCTGAGCAGGGTGCGTTCGCCCTGCGCCTGCAGCAGGAATACGGCGCCAATGCTGCGGTCTTTGTCTCGGCCCCCGACCTGATCGCTCCGGGCAAATACGTGCAGGGAGCGGTCTACGATTGTTTGGGGGGGGTATTGGTGCGGACCGTCTCCGCCCGGATCCCGCAGTATGCCGTTGCCGATAATGCGGCGCGGGATGCCGCACTGGAAACGGCCCTGACCGAGTTGGCGGCGCAGGTGAAATACGTGGTGGGGCTTCTCCCCTGGTACGGAAAGGTGGCCGCGCTGGAGGGGGACCGGGCTTACATCAACGCCGGCAGGGAGTCCGGCATCAGGATCGGGCAGGCCGTGCGGGTTTACCACAGGGGCAAGGTGATCCCGGGCCTCGGGTTTGCGCCCGGCGAGCGGATCGCTACCCTGGAAATCAGCGGTTTCATCGGGGCCGACGGCGCCTACGGCATATTAAGGGATGGCAAGGACGTTCAGGTGAACGACCTGGTTGCCGTAGAGTAGCAAGAGCGGTAGGCATGCCGGGGAAAGGTTTACGGCAACAAGCATTTTGCATATTTCACACGAAAGGAGGTGGGGCAGGTCTTTTTAATAATCACCTTATAAGTTGTGAGTCTATAATTGTTAGATTCAAACTAAGCAGGTATTCTCTATGAAGGAGGCACAAAGAATGAAAAAAGTATTAGCACTGGTTGCAGCATCCACCCTTCTGGCCACGTCCGCCATGGCCGACGAGCCGGTCATGAGCAGCTACAATTTCAGCATCGGCGGCTATGTCAAGCTCGATTACGCCTACAACTCTGACAACCTCGGCGTAGCAGGCACCATCACTCCGGGCGGCGCGGGGTTGGGAAGCGCCTTGGCCGCAAAAACGGGGCCGAGCCAGCAGGAGCAGTCGATCCTCGGCGTGAAGCAGTCCCGTCTCTGGTTCAAAGCTAATGGCCCCACCTTCCTCGGCGCCAAGACCGGCGCCCTGATCGAGGGTGACTTTTACGGCGACAACAGTTCCGCAGCAGAGAGTCCGCAATTCCGCTTGCGCCACGCCTACGGCACCATTGACTGGGCCAACACCTCGATCCTGTTCGGCCAGTACTGGGACATGTTTGCACCCTTTGTGGCCAGCACCCAGGATTTCCGCTGCGGCGCCACCACCGGCGCGCCCAACAACCCGCGCAGCCCGCAGATCAAACTGACCCAGAGGATCAACCTGGATCAGGATAACCAATTGCAGTTCGTCGTCGGTCTCACTGACCCGACCCAGTACAACGATAACGGTGGGGTATATACTGGTACTGCAGCGACCACGGGAGTAGTCACAGGAACTGCACCTTTGACCGCTCCCACCAACGCGTACGGCGCCAGCTTGAACTATGCCGCCCAGCTCTTCTTCGTCAGCAAGGCTATGGGTGTGGCCCCCGGATACTTCGGTATGGCCAATCAACCGTTTAAGATCGGTATCTTCGGCGAGTACGGCAACGAGCATCTGCATGCTGCCGGCACCACTGCTGCCGATACCTGGGGTTACGGAGCCTACCTCTTTGCGCCGATCCTGAAGTCCTCCGACGGCAAAAGCCGCGCCATGACCATGTCGCTCGAAGGCCAGGTCTACGAGGCCGCCAATATGGCCTTCAACGCCGCCACCGCCGCGCAATTCGCCAACGGCGCAACCAACGTTTCGGCTACCGCAGCCACCAATCTCGAGCCGAGGAGGGACCTGGGCGTGGCCGCTCAGATCATCTTCTACCCGATTCAGCAACTGGGACTCACCGCCGGCTACGGCAACCGCATCAACGTCAACAAGGCCGCGGATATGTCGCAAACAGCAGTCTACCAGAAGTATAACCAGGAGCTCTATTTCAACGCTGCTTATGACCTGAACGCCGCGGTCAGGGTGGCTGCCGAATATCAGAACCTGGAGGCAAGCTTTAAAAACACGGACCCTACTTCTGGTGAATTTGTCGCTGGTGCAAAGGCGATTGCCTCTGTCAACATTGCCCGGGTGTGCCTTTACTATTTCTTCTAATGCCGGATTGTTTGATGCGGTACGTGAGGGGCCCTTTCCGGGGCCCCTTTTTTATTGATGGAGCCGGGCGGCGCTAAACCCTTTGACATGGCCCCCTGTCTTTGCCATAATCCCGCTCGATTTCACGTTCGGCACCAAACCGGAGGGTTATGAAAAAGCATCTTGTTCCCGTAATGGCCTTTCTCGCGCTGTTCTGCTCCGTGTCCGGCGCCGGGGCCGGCATGATCAGGGCCTATTATTCCGGAGTCACCGTGAGCGGTACGCAGGAGAAGGAGAATTTGAGCGCTGGGCTCAAGGCCCTGCTGGCATCCCGCCTGAACGGCGACCTGATATTTGCCGTGGATACCCCCGCGGAGGCGGATATTGTCATTGCCGGAAGCTATGTGGGCATGGCCTCGGTGTTCAGCGTGGTCGCCACGGCCACTGGCAGAGATGGCAGAGAGTTGGCCCGGGTCTCTGTGCTGGGTGATGGCCGCGATGAGCTGATTCCGGAGGTAGAAAGGCTGGCAAAGGAGCTCTCGGAGAAGGTGAGAAAAAACTATATGCCGATTTCCGTCGCAAAATGAGGCAAAAACGATGTGTTCGGATTAATTGCCAGATGCAAATCCAATAAACCGTAGGGGCGATCCCAACAGGTCGCCCTTGGTGCAATGGGCAACAAAGATGGATATTGCGGTAGACCGAAAGGCGGGCGAGCCGTTGGCGTCGCCCCTACGATTAAATTTGTGACGAGGAATTACCATGGATAGCCTGAAGAGGGAATTGGACAAGGAAAACCCAATTAAGCCATTTCATATTATTTAGCAGCAAGTTTATTTTACTTCCAGCTTCTGGATGTGACCGGTGAAGAAAAATGTTTTCCCGTCCATGTAGCCGTCGAGAACGATAATGTTCCCATCTTTATCCTGAAACCATAAGTTATTGAAGTTCGGTTTCTCTCCGTTACTTACACTGACGAACCTCCACTCCTTGGGAATCGTCACCGGTTTGTTGCTGCTAAACACAGAAGTATTCGCTTTGATCAACTCTACTTCGTTAAATCCAGTCAAACCTGTTGTTGCCGGCGGCGCCGGCGGAGCATCATCCGCCAGCGCCGGCGACACGATTGCCGCTATCATCACTGCAACCGCACACATCATCAGTTTCATTTCGATCTCCTTAAGTAGATTTACGGGTCTATAACCCAAAGAAAGGCTGGGGCCAATTCCCCCCTTTGACAAAGGGGAAACTGGAGTTTGGACATTTTCAAAGGTTCTAAAAAGTCCCCCCGCCCCTTGCGGGAGGGGGCTAGGGGGTGGGGGAAGGCGNNTTTTTCAAAGGGGGAAGACAAACAGCACCTTTATTTTGGTTATAGTTCCGTAGATTTAAGAGCAAGACAATCGATACAGGGCTCAAAAGGCAAAGTTCATGCTAAATTGTACCTTCGCCTCTGATGGAACTGATTTATTCTCATATTTGATCGAGCCAAGACCATACTCGCCATCAAGGTCAAAGAATACCCACGGGATGCCGACGCTAAATCCGGCCGTCACTCCCCCGGTAGATTGGGCGAGGTCGGTTAAGCCGCCGACACGCAACTTGAGACTGCTCAAGGGCTTAAATTCCACGCCGCCGCCAAACTCCTGGCTCCGCAGTCCCGGCACCACGGTTGTATTCTTAATCACGTCAATGTCAGCAACGAAGTCAAGCCATTTGAGGGGGCTTATTGCTATTCCGGCGCGGATTTGCGGGTCGACCGGTATCTTATCGCCTGACTGGTCAGAGAATGAAGGCGCATTGAGGTTTTTACCTACAAGGCCGATACTCGTCGGCACAGGCACTACTCTCCCGATCTTCCATAACGCGCCGAGGTCAAGCCCGAAGTTGCCTTTACTGCTGCGGTTTTTTGACAGTTGTTTTGTCAGGTCGCTTGAGGAAAGGATTTTATCGTTCGAGCTGTTGTAAATTGATTGGGTAACGGAGGTCGTTTCTGCGTAGAGATATTTCAGCGAAATCCCGAGACCAAGATGACCGAACTTGTCAAGATCGAAATCATGGCCGTAAGAGAGGGGGATTTCGAGGAGCATGATACCTCTTGGAGTCACGGTGCTTTTTGCAAGATCGTTTTGCAGGTTTTTGATGGCAGAGGGGGTGGGGTTGGTGAGAGCATTGATATCGCTTTGCGGTATCTGTGTTATGTTCGGAGAGGCCCCCCCTTCGAATGTCCCGAAGACACCGGTACCGAAATTCTTGATTTGTATGCCAACAGCGCCGTTAACCGTGGCTACAAGGTTATCGGAATTAGAGATGTTATTTAATGCTGTGCGGAGACTCGAGGCGTCGCTGATAGAACTTTGATCGTTATTCCAGGTCTTATACGTTGTCGACAGATTGTCGAGGTCTTGAGCGAGTTTCTTGCCAGGCATAAGGCCAACTCCACCCGAAACCGACACAGAGACGGTCTTATCGGCAAAAGCCAAGCCCGCCGGATTCCAATACGGCGCCATCGCACCAAAGGTCCTGGCCACTCCGGCGCCGCCGACACCGAGAGCGCCGTTGCCAACAGCTTGAAACTCTAAGGCATGCGCGCTCTGACAAAATCCGAATATTGCCAATGATAGTACTGCAAAACGTCTAAACATGGTTACCCCTCCGCAAATTTGATAGCTACTTTTAAAGCCATATCGCGCTTATTAAATGTCAGCATGTTTGATTCAATATCGCTTTTTCAACAGCTTATGCAACTCAAATTGAGTATCAGGTGGAGAAGCAACTGAACAAGCCCCCAGAAGGACATTTCAATGCCAAAGGAGGTTTTGGAGGTTGGCAAATTTTATTCATTTTGCACATTTTGTGCTATTTTGCAGATCAAGCAAAATTACCTGTTTACAAAAAAACATTTCATAAGCTGGTGTTTTCACTTGACAGTACCAGTCATTCCACTTAGCCGATCTTAATTTCACAAAATTATGGATTGTTCTAGAAGCGTCCATCAAGCTCGTGTTGGGGCTTTTTGTCCACGCGCTCCGCGTCGAAGTATTCATGCGGCAGCAACGCAGCCGTTTCCCCGGCCAGCTCGGTAATATCGCTATGCCAAGCCGTAACCGCGTTGGTAGCGGTACTGATGATATACCAGTCGCCCAGGTTCGCTTTGTCGCTCAAGCTGCGCGACTGCACCAGGCGATGTTTTCCCTTTACCAGTACCTTGTTGATCCTCTGAACCAATTCTTTCGTATCCACAGCCACTTTGAACGTTTCCATGTCCACCTCTTGCACTACTGTATGCCAAACAGTGGACAATACCAAGCTAATAACGTTCCGTCCGGAATGGGGTATTTTCCGCTGAGGCAGCCGGAGAAAACCATTGCGGATCTCAAGGCGCTGGGGGCAAGCGGCTGTCTGACGCTCAATCCTCGGACTTCACCATTTATTGTCCTCCCTAGTGTCCCGTGCGGTTAGTCGTGGGAAGTAATTCCCACGACTAACCGCACGGGACACTACGCCGCCGCCTTGAGCGCCTCCGAGGCCAGGATGACACGCTCATCCTCCAGGGTGATGGCATGGGAATTGTGTTCGATGATCTCGAACAGGCGCCGGTACCGTTCCGTCTCTTGGCTGGTGGAGGTCTTGCGGCCGTAGAACTTGCCGGACTGGGGGAAGACGTCGGTAACCACCTGGTCGTCGTAGATGGCGAAGTCAAAGGAGCTGTCGGTGTCGCGGCCGCTGATGTCGCTCGCCGTGGGCAGTTCGTCGCGGAAGGCGACCCGGACCTCCACTCCGTCGCTGTACTGGTACTGTAGGATCTTCTGGGCGTCCGGGTCGGCCAGGTCGTCCCTATTCATGACAAAGATGCGGGTGATGGCCACCCCCCGCTCCAGGGCACGCAGGTTCGACTGGTAGAAGTTGACCAGGGCCCCTCGGCTGAACCAGCCCGAGGTGACCGGATCGACGGCCTTGAGGTGCTGGACGGCCTGGTCGGTGTGCTTGGCCCCTTCCAGGTAGAACTCGGTCTCGTCGAGGGGGATGAATCCCTGCTGCAACAGCGCGATGGTGCGCTTGGCGCCGGCCAGGACCTCGTGTGCCTTGTGCAGGCACTCCGGCTCGGTGATCTGGGCCACGGCAAAGACGATCTCATGGGCTTGGTGGTAGTGGTGGGTCAGCTCGGTGCGGGTGTTCTCCAGGTCTTCCCGCAGCAGGTAGGTGGCCAGGGAGAGCAGGATGCCGATGCCGAAGATGCTGTAGGCCGCCTCGGGAAAATGGAGCACCCTGTGGAAGAAGAGAGCCAGGCCCGCGCCCGTCAGGAATTCGATGAATACCGCCATGTTCTGAATCTTTTTGCCCAAGGTCATGTCAATCCTCCGAGTGATTCCCGCCTCCGAAAGCGCGGAAAAAAAGAGCCGGGTCGCGCGCTATCGTGGCATGATAGTTTTGGCGACCCGGCTGTCTCGGGGAGACCCTGTGGGCTTTCCGTCTCATCCTTGCGGATGATTTAGTAGTATCGTCTATCGGGAACGTGATGTGATAAGATGCCCAACCTTATTCTATTTGAGCGGGGGTGTCAAGGTGAGAACCCCGAAAAAAGTTACAACTGTGCAACATTATTCAGGTTTAATATGTGAGTGTGCCGGTCTCCGCCGTTCGCACCCCGAGGCCGCCGCTCTCTCCATGCCGGCGTAGCGGCCCCTTGATCGACCCGGCACGATTGCGTGGAGGGGTGGAGCGCCATCGCCACGTGGAGGGGGGCGCGCCTGGGTGCGCTTCTGGAAGAGGTGCGGCCCAAGCCGAATGCCCGTTACGTGGTCTTCCACTGTTCCTCCATAGGCAGCAGAAAAGGGGGGTACTGGGCGGATCAGGGGTATGAGTGGTATGCAGGGATATGATCTTTCTTTGCACTTTGGAAATTTCTAGTTGACCCTTTGGGCTCATCCAAGGTAAAGACGATCAGAAACCTGAAAACATTCATTGCAGTAGCGGAAAGATTTCATGCTGTCCAAGGTGGCATGCAGGAATTTTCAAAAAGCAATGAAAAGGGAATAGTAAATGGCATTAGAATATTCGCCCATAGTACTTGATTCCATCAACCACAAAAATTTTCCGGCGGTTGAGCTATTCGTCAAGCTTGATGCGAAATACACCCTCTACAAACCTGAGAAGACCAAGCTCAACATCCACAATATCGAGCGGCTGCGTGAAAACGGGACGGAATTCGTTTACATCAACAACAAGGATTCGGAAGAAGTTCAGGAACATGTCGAATTGAGACTTGCTGATTCCCATACTATCAATATCCTGTCTCAATATTCAAAGAACCTTATCTGCAGTCAGATGATCATCAAATGTATCGACGATGTTTTCAAGAAACCCAACCAGGCCGCTGCATTCGATAAATGCCACAACATTCTCGGGAAGGTTTCCTTCAAATTTGAGGATAGGAATGAGTTGATCAAACTTTTTTCCAAACTCGAAGATAATTTTGACAAATACCTCGTCAACTACTCGGCGCAGACAACCATTCTGGCAATGTTCATGTGCGAGAAGCTGTTCAATTTCGGGAAGGATGATATCATCAATGTCGGTGCAGGAGCAATGCTGCACGATATCGGGATGTTGTCCGTTTCGAGCGACATTACCGACAAGATTGACGTCCTCTCGGAGGACGAATATTACCGGGTCAAACTCCATCCGAAATATGGCGTTGAACTGCTCAATAACTCAGGAGTCACGAGCCGGATTGTTCATGCTATTACGTTGAGCCATCATGAACGTCATGATGGCAGCGGGTACCCGAGGGCGTTGGTTGGTAATAATATCCCCATGTATGCGATGCTGGTGTCCATCTGCGACATATACTGCGCTCTGACCATGAACCGGCCCTTTAAGACCGCATCCACCCCGGTCGCTGCCTTGAAGGCCATGAAGAGTGAAAAGAGACTTTTCGACCCGGATATCTTTGGGGGATTTTTGGGGATTATGGAAGACAGCTCACTTTCGGAAACGGCTGCGGAAGAAAGGAAATCGCCGGTAGCAGTCAAGACCCTTGATATGGCTGAGATACGAGAGTTGAGAAAACAGATGCGGAGTTCAAAAGCCGACCGCAACAAGCTGGTCAAGATGCATTCCATCATAACTGATAACATCAACAACTCGTTTGGCGAGGAAAGAGCGGCCTTTAACGAGCTGAGAGCGGAATTGAAAAATTTGCTCAAATCGCTGTTCCCGGAAGGGGATGCACAAAATAAGATTGGGTAAATAAATAAAGGCGTAATGATAAGCGCCTGTCCTAGGATGGAATTACCCGGAATAGAAATAAGCGGGGGAGTGACTATGGCGCCAGAAGACTGCTATGGCATCGGTTTTTTTGTCGCAGGGGGTTATCACGTCCTTTGCCATGACGGTGAGGAATACCGGTTCCATGTCCTGAACCAGGACAGCTATGAGACCCCGGTGAAGCTAACGTACCACGAAGCCCGCGCATTCATCGAAACCCACCCGGTATGCGCCAACATCAGCCTTCACGACGTACGGATCATGCCCTACCATGAGGTCGAGAACATCCTTCTGGGCAAGTCGCCTGCGAGTAGGGTGAAATCCCTCGACCTGAGCGGCGAGGAAGAGGAAGAGGAACCGCTGCGCTAGGGGCCGTGAAACCAGCGGCCGCCATACCAATAGAAGCTTTCCCGACCCGGCTGTTTAAGGTCCGGTTGTTGGGGTATACTGTAATCATAGCCATTTCAGTCGGTTTCTGTTCAGGAGGCAGTATGAAAGAGTTCAGAGTGGTCCTGCCCGAGCTGGGCCTTATCGCGAGTACCCGCGCCGCGCTGGGCGGCGGGGCGGCCCTGCTGCTGGCCGAGCGGCTCAACAAGGAACAACGCAAGGCCGTTGGCTGGACGCTGCTGGTGGTGGGCGTTGTCACCACCATTCCGCTGGCCATGCTGGTGTTGTGCAAGCGGCGCTGAACCGCGGCGGCGGATACAAAAAGGACATCCCCATCGTACAAGGATGCCCCTGATATCTGGAATACCTTCATCCTTCACATCAGCATGTCGTAATCTCCGCTGACATAAGGGAAACCATCGTGGGCAACCTCATGGTCGAGATTACCGATGGTTCCGCACGATGCGCACAGATACTTCTCTCCGTCGGACGGATAGCTGGTCTGCCGACAATCTCCGCTCCATATCTTGATGTCGCACCGCTCTTTCGGAGATGCCGCAAGGTTTGTTCTCTTGTTTGCCATGGCTTATACCCCCTTCCATGTCTATAGTATATCATGGATTGTTTGTTGGAATGTTAAAAATTCACCATGCACCATTCACCGTTCACTTTTCACTTTTCACCATTCACCATTCAAAGCACTAGACCCATCCAACGCTCTTCAACTCCGGCTTGAGCCAGGCATAGACGACGGGCGCCGCCACCATCCCGCCCAGGCCGAAGGCCGCCTCCATGAGCACCAGGGTGCATTCCCCCTTGTAACAGCCAATACGGACTGTTCCTGATTTGCGGGTTTCGTTCAGGAATTGGATTATATCGCTGATCGAGAATTGGCTAAGATCACCAATGAGAGGCATCTCATATACCCTTCGCGTACCCAGGCTTCAACTGGCGAGATTATAGCGGTAAATTCCGTTCTATGTACAATAAAAAAATTGATGAGGTGCCGGCGATAGGCGGATGGACCGATTTTTTCGACAAATCAGCAGAGATTGGCGTGAGACGGTGAGAATATAAGCAGTCCCGCTGGCATCTTTAGGCGCAAATGTGCTACCCGCAACATCCCTCTCAGGAAGCGGGTGTGCTCCCTAACTTACTTGATGTGGCAGGAGAGGCAGATGGCCGAGCCCTCTTCCTGGGCGTACAGGAAGTAGTTATAGGAGTTCCCGGCGGCGACAGTAGAAGCAGCGGGAACAGCGTTCACGCTGTTGTGCACATTGTGGCAGGAGGCGCAGGTCATGTAGCCGTTGTAAAGGGTGTCTTTAATTTTCTTGCTGCTGTACGTGAGGCTGCCACGGCTGTTGGTATTGAACGTGACACCAACCAACTGGTTGTCGGCAATGTAACCGTTGGTCGGCAGCACGAGCTCGGTGTCGGTACCCACGTTGCGGACGGCCAGAGCATCGGCATATTTGAAGCCGATCGGATGCGTTACGGTCAGGTCGGTGATGTAACGCTTGACGGTTTTGCCCAGCGCGTCGGTATAGTGTGGGGTCAAGCTGGTGTTGCCGCCGTTGAAGGAACCGGCGCTGCCGTGGGAGTCGACGGCGGTGACGCCATCATGGCAGCACATGCAGAGGCGGCTCGGTCCGATCAGCGGATCGGCGTTGATGGCGATCCCGGCGTTGGCCGGAGAGGCCCAGACGTAGGGGACAAGGGTTACGGTGGACTGGGCGTGGTTCCATTGTGGCAGCCGAGCCAGACCGCTGGAGAGCTCGTTGTGCGGGGTGTGGCAGAAGGCGCATACACGTTGGAATTGATCGGCTTTGTACGTACCGCCAGCTGCTACGTTGACGTCATGGCAGCAACCTTTGACACCGGTTTTGGGTGCGGCTCCGGCCAGTGCCATAGAGGCGACGGCAGTAATACTCGCAAAGGCCAACAAAATAACAAGCTTTTTCATCATTGTTTTTCTCCTTCTTTTTTGCCTTCAAAAAAACGCCGAGGTACAGGTCTCAGTGGCTACAATCCCAATTTGTAGAGTGTTGAGACCCGGCGTTTGTTTCTCTCCTTGGGTGACGTTGGTGATGGGAGGCGGGAGCAATGACTCGTGCGAATCGTGCCATGTGGGAAGGATAGCAAATACAAGGGTATGTCAGCTGATTGAAGACAATCGATTTGCATCAGAGTTGTGTCACGTGTTTCTCTCAGGTTGTAGCAATCTTCTTGGTGAGCTGAGCTTAATGTCAGTGCTTCCCACAACATCCTTTCAGGAAGCGGGTGCACTCCCTAACTTACTTGATGTGGCAGGAGAGGCAGATAGCCGAGTCCTCTTCCTGGGCGTACAGGAAGTAGTTATATGACTTCCCGGCGGCGACAGTAGCAGCAGCGGGGACAGAGTTCACGCTGTTATGCACATCGTGGCAGGAGGCGCAGGTCAGGTAGCCGCCGTACAGGGTGTTGGCAATGGTCTTGGTGCTGTATGTGAGGCTGCCACGGATGTTGCTATTGAAGGTGACACCAACCAGTTGGTTGTCGCCAATGTAACCGTTGTTCGGCAACACGAGCTCAGTGTCGGTACCCACGTTACGGGCGGCCAGAGCATCGGCATATTTGAAGCCGATCGGGTGCGTTACGGTGCAGTCGGTGATGTAACGCTTGACGTCGTTGCTCAGCGCGTCGGTGTAGTGTGTGGTCATTTCTTTGTTGCCGCCGTTGAAGGAACCGGCGCTGCCGTGGGAGTCGACGGCGGTGACGCCATCATGGCAGCACATGCAGAGGCGGCTCGGTCCGATCAGCGGATCGGCGTTGAAGATGATCGTGGCGTTGGCCGGAGAGGCCCAGACGTAGGGGTCAAGGTTTACGGTGGACTGGGCGTGGTTCCAGAGCGGCGCCGGAGCCAGGCCGCTGGGGAGCGCGTTGTGCGGGGTGTGGCAGAAGACGCATACACGTTGGAATTGATCGGCTTTGTACGTACCGCCACCTGCTACATTGATGTCATGCATGGAGCCGTTGACACCGGTTTTGGGTGTGGAACCGGCCAGTGCCAAAGAGGAGTCGGCAGTAATACTCGCAATGGCCAACAAAATAACAAGCTTTTTCATCATTGTTTTTCGCTTGCGGAGTTGCGAGTGATGAAATCGGGCATTCCGGCAAAACCCAGAGTGTGCATGAAATCAATGAGACCGACTTCAAGGAATGCTGCACTCAGGAAAAGGGTGTGTCGGCCTTTGGACTGGTTATAGGTAAACCACCCAACACCGAATATGGACAAGGAGACCATGACGCTGAAAAACTCGGCGACATTGTGAAAGACAAGGTATAAGGCGATGCCCATTACATGGTATAACCACGAATGGAAGAGTTCCACCACCAGGAATGGCAAAATTGCCGCCATCGAAATTCCTGTCAGGATATGTCGAGGGTTCCATTTGATTAACAGGCTATCCAAAACGTTTTCTCCTCGCAAGCCGCTGTTTACTGATTATTAATTATGCGGCTTGCCAAATAAACTGCAATATCAGGAAATTCCTGATATTGGCGGAGAAACGCATTGCCGTTTTTCAACGAATGGGCCGCGCATGCAGCGATTTAGGGTAACTTGAATAAAGCTTGGAAAAAGAGAACGACAAAATGCGGCTCTTGAAAAAATCCAAAAAATCCCCTCCCCCATTGCGGACCCTCTGGGGTCTAAAGGGGAGGGTTATGGTGGGGGGGAAGTTTGCCGTGAAATCTGCTCAGTTGCAGCTTTACCCACCCCCCAGCCCCTTTAGGTCCCAGAGGGTCCTCCCGTTAAGACCTTATGCTAAAAAGAGGGGGGTATTTTGCTTGAATAGTAGATTCAGAGTGCAGATAAAGCATTACAATGGGAGAAGTGCGTCAATGTCAGGGTAAAATCGCCTAAAAAAACAACGAAACGGCAACAAAAACGAGGGCCAACAAAAAACTGTCGATCTCGACCCTAAAATAACGGCTTTTCAACAACAAGGTTCGATCATTTTTTCTTTCGGAGATGCCGCAAGGTTTGTTCTCTTGTTTGCCATGGCTTATACCCCCTTCCATGTTTGTAGTATATCATGGATAGGTTGTTGGAATGTTCAAAGTTCACCATTCACCATTCACCATTCACCATTCAAAGCACTAGACCCATCCAACGCTCTTCAACTCCGACTTGAGCCAGGCATAGACGACTGGCGCCGCCACCATCCCGCCCAGGCCGAAGGAAAACCAAGGGGACGGAAAACCAAGGGGACATTCTATAATCCATCTGCGGAAAAACAGGAAAAACAACGCCCTTTATCAGTGAGCAATCACGGGGGCTTTTGGCATTTTCCTAATACTATGCATGTTGCGGTAATATGCCTATTCCTTTCACACCACTATCTTGAATTCAGCTCCTTCGGCAATGTTTCGCACACTAAGCATTCCCCCCATGTTTTTTTCAATGATGGTCTTCGACATGAAAAGGCCGATCCCTGTCCCTGCCTGCGGACCCTTGGTGGTGAAGTAATAGTCGAATATCTTGCCTATAATCTCCTCAGGGATGCCGCCGGCGTTGTCGGAGATGGTTACGACCGCCCTGTCGTTTTCACTGCCTAAGGTGATCGTCACCTTGGGATCTTTGATTTCCCTTTCCGTTAACACGTCCCTGGCATTATTCAGGATGTTGAGAACGACCTGGGCAAATTCATTCCTAAAGCCATTGATTACCAATTCACCCTTCGCAACCAATTCAACCCCGATTTGCTGTCTCTTGAAGCTGTCTTCTATCAGTGACAATGTACTGACAATCGTCTCCTGCACCTTGAACTCGACCTTTTCCTTGTCCGGCCGGAAGAAGTTCCTGAAATCGTCGATGGTCTTGGACATGTGCTGGATGAGTTCCATGCATTTGCCGACGCTCTGATCCAGAAACTCCCTGGTAAATTCATCCATATCATAAAACATCTGCAGTTGCTGAATCGTGAGCCCGAGGGTATTGAGCGGCTGGCGCCACTGGTGGGCGATATTGCCGATCATCTCCCCCATGGCCGCCTGACGGCTCTGTACTAAAAGCATCTGATCTTTATCACGGAGTTCCGCGGTTCGTTCGGCAACCCTGTTTTCCAGCTCGCCTTTCAACTTATTCAGCGCCACATCGGCCTGTTTGCGTTTTTCCAGGAGAATTGCCGATATCCACAATATGCCGATGCCGAGGGATCGATTGAAGATGTCGACCGAAACAGAAGCTCCCGGCGGTGAGAGGAAGAAGCCGGCCACGATCAACAGAGTGCAGAAAGCCGCAAGATTGTACGCGTATCCACACAGTGTTATCCAGATGGTCAGCAGTATTGCGACTTCATAGAGCAACCATTCATCATAGCCTGTTGGTGAGAGCCAATCCCAAAGGAATACCCCAACGATGACCAGGGCAATCAGCAACTGTGCTATAAGGCTGCGAGTCATAAACATGCCAGTTTACTCCTTCGCGAATACAGGCTATCAAAACTCGTTTAAATAATAGCACATAAATCTTCAGCAAATACTTATGATAACGGCGCCACGTTAGACAAAAACATCAGAAATTTGCGTATTCCGGTGAATCCAACCAAAGGAACTGACGTGATGGCGACCGGCATTCCGCTGTGAATCCGACAAGCGTTCCGGCGAAAGCAAACAAGGTACATAGTCGCAAGGCAGAGTTCTAATTTGTCACATGTTCGGTTTTCTGGTCAAGCATTGTTTGAAATGCAATTTACCCCGGCTTGACGCATTCCACAATTCACCGTAAATTAAACCCACCGTGTATTTTGTTATCATTTAATCCACATAGATGAGATTTAAATCGCCCCATACCATCAACCTCCTTTCCTATTGAAAACCTTGAACAACTCAAACCAGACAACGCTCATTATGCCGGCGGATACGCATATGACAACATCAATCGGATGGATCGCCGTGAAGCGAAATATTTCTCGAAGAAAGGGTGTATTCAGAATGAGACCGAGAAAGATAACCGCACCGCAGGTTACCCACCAGAGTGCTGCATTAGGTGCGTGGAGCATTTTGCCAATGGTACTGGTCCAGGAACGATTGGTCATCATGAGGCCAAGGTTGGCGATTATCAAGGTCGTAAATGCCAGGGTGCGGGCATCAAGCTCCCCCTGCCCACGGCCCAGACAGACGCCGAATACAAGCAGAAGCATAGCCAGGACGCTCAGGCCCTGAAGTGTGCTCAGCAGCAGAACGCTCTTGCTGAATAACGGTTCCTTTGGATCGCGGGGCGGCCTGTTCATCACATCCGCCTCGGCCGGCTCCACCTCATAGACTATGGAACATGCCGGGTCTATGATCAGGTGGAGAAAGGCGATATGTATAGGCATGAACAAAAGCGGCCAGTTGAAGAGCACCGGTATGAGCGACATCCCGGCAATCGGGACATGGATGGCAAGGAGATAGGCCATCGCCTTTTTCAGGTTGTCGAAGATACGCCGCCCCATTTTTACCCCACGTACGATTGAAGCAAAGTCATCATCCAGGAGCACGAGGTCGGACGCCTCCCGTGCCACGTCTGTGCCGCGTCCCCCCATGGCGATACCGATATGGGCCGATTTCAAGGCCGGCGCGTCGTTCACGCCGTCTCCGGTCATGGCGACGATCTCGCCGTTGCTCTTCAATGCCTTTACCAGTCGCAGCTTCTGTTCAGGCACAACCCTGGCGAAGATGTTGACCGACTTTATCCTGTCCTGTAACTCCTCTTCGCTAATGCTGTCCAGTTCAGGGCCGGTGATGACCTCATCCGGTCGGACAAGTCCGATTTGTCTAGCAATACTCCGCGCCGTACCGGGATAATCGCCGGTGATCATCACCATTCTGATGCCTGCCCGGTAGCAATCCTGGAGTGCAGGCGCCACGGTCGGCCTGACCGGGTCGGCCAATCCCACAAGCCCGAGAAATTCGAAGGTGAAAGCGTGTTGTTCACCCGGCAGGCCTGCTTCGCTGAAGTACGAGCGTGCTACTCCCAGCACCCGCAGTCCGTCGTCAGCCATCCTGGTCACCGCCGACATCATCTCCTTATGTTGGCTATCGCTGAAATGGCAGAGGTCGGCGACCGCCTCAGGCGCACCTTTGGCGGCTATGACATAATCGTTCCCTTCCGGCGCTCTCCAGACATGGGACATGGCAAGGAGTTCCGGAGACAGTGGGTATTCCTTTTCAAGGCGCCAATCACCGTGGATATGCTCGGTGTGGGCGAGATACTCTTCGCCGAACTCCTTGATTGCCCGTTCCATGGGATCAAAGGGGTCGCGCTGACTGGCGAGGATGCTGAATTCCACCAGATCGTGAAATGTATCAGGAGGCGGGTCATGGCGAAAGTCACCGATGCTGCACAGAATCCCATCGGCGTGGAGCGCTGTGACCGTCATCCGGTTCAGGGTCAGGGTGCCGGTCTTGTCCACGCAGAGGACGGTTGCCGAGCCGAGTGTCTCCACAACCGGCGCGCTGCGCGCAAGAACCTGGGTTCGGGAAAGCCGCCATGCTCCCAGCGCCAGGAAGATGGTCAGGACCACCGGGAGCTCGTTGGGCATGACCGCCATGGCTAGGGTAAGCCCCGCCAGCACCCCATCGAGCCAGGCGCCGCGAGTGATCCCGTAGACCAGGACAAGCAGGGCACAGAGACCAAGGACCACTGTGGCAAGAATCCGCACGAGTCGCCCGGTTTCACGTTGCAGCAGGGTCTCCTCGCTGGTCACGGCCTGAAGGGCTTTTCCAATTTTGCCGATGGCGCTCTGCTGTCCAGTGGCAACCACGCGGGCGATTCCCTGTCCACGTACCACCAAGGTCCCGGAAAAAACAAAGGGGAGATCATCTCCCCCCGGCTGCACAGCAGGCGAGAAAGCATTGCCGGGCACCTTGCGCACCGCCGCGGATTCGCCCGTCAGCAGCGATTCATCGGTTGACAGGCTGGTGCAGTCCAGCACCAGGGCATCGGCAGGAACCCGGTCCCCTTCGGCAAGGACGATGATGTCGCCCCGAGCCACTTCGCGGCCGGCAACCCGTTTTTGGATTCCATCGCGGATGACCAAAGCTCTTGGGCTGGAGAGATCGCGTAGCGCCTCCAGCGCCCGCTCTGTCTTTCGTTCCTGGTAAAGGGTTATCCCCATGACGAAAAAGACAAAAGCAAGGAGCATCAAGGCTTCCTGCATGTCGCCTACAAGCAGGTAGATAGCACCGCACGCCACCAGCAGCAGGAACATCGGCTCTCGCATGACATCGAAGGCTATGCGCAGGTTACCCCGTTGCCTGGATGACGGAAGTTCGTTTGCACCTTCTTCTCCCAGAATCCTTGCGGCTTCCCGTGAGGTCAGCCCAACAAACTCAAGCACTTCTGATTTTCGAGCCATCATGGCACCTCGATGATTTTATCCAATTCACCTCTGTCGAGCCAGATACCTCGACATTCGAGGCAGTGATCGATTTCCACTCCCTGCGATCGGCGATTTTTAGATCTACTCCTGTGCACTTCGGGCATTTCATATTGTTTCTCCTTTTAGTTTGGTTCTTTGGTTTTGCTGTTAGCTGCGTAGCGTTGTATCCGCTCTCGCACTATCGTCAGTAGTCTGCTAGCCCAGGTAAATTTGGTGGCAAGTATGCAAAATGCAAGCGGTATGACGACTATAGCCGGACCGGACAAAACAATGATGGCAATACCGATGACAGGAATGGTAAAGCCGATGACAGCCACAAGCAAACGCTTCAGTTTTTTAAAGCGACCAATTATACATGGTGACTCAGACCGGACTTCTTAGGGTCTGATGCAGACCATGAACGCATAATACAACTGGGTTTGAGTCTGGAATGGTTCTGAGGGGGGACAAATATCCTGTCTAATATTCGAGGAAGTGCGAGATGGGGTTCGTAAAGCAACAGCTTGGCAGTCAGTTCGATATAAGTGATTTCTGTAAATACCGATAGGGGGATGTGTCCGGCACAGCAACAGGCGGTGTCGCAGTTGTCCGAGTTTGACGGATATTCACCAAAATCATCGGATACAACCGTACTATACCCGGCACTTGCGCAAAGCATCTCGTCCGGATGCCCAAAGCAGATAGCGGGAAGAATGAGATAAACGATTATTAAAATTACGGATACTATTTTCATATGTGAAAATTCTAGCATAGATTGAGCAATAATCGAGCAGCAGATAACGCGGTGGTCGCTTAGACATTTTTGAGCGAAACAGTGTCCAGAAGACCAAGTTCTAATCTGAGGCAGGTTATCACCCCCCAGAACAGACTCGAACCGACAACATATTAATATTTAAGGCTATTACCGAAAGTTAAAGTTTTAATTGCAAGGGCAAGCTGGAGGGGTCAGCCCTTGACACGAGACAATTTGCCCGCAAGTGTCTCGACATCTTTACGAAGAACGGCATCTTTACTCAAATCCGTCTTCAGCCGCTGATAGGCCTTTGCTACTGCAAAACCACTCATGCCGCCTACTGCTTCCCCAATCTCCTGATTGGATGCCGCTGACAGCTTTTTCATCAGATAGATTACCACTTTTCGCAGGTTATTTCTTTGTGCGCTGACCGCGGCCTCCGGCATGATGCCGTAGTGTGCACATACTGTTGATATCACATCACCAATTTCGCAAGGGAATCGTAACGCTTTTCTGTGCGCTGTTTCCGTTCTTTGGAGAAGTTCGTCTTACAGGCGGTTCAGGGTTTCCTTGATGAACAGCACACACCCCAAAATCATGCCACATTTTCTGAACACCCTCAAAAAATGCTTAATCATTTCAACCTGATATGACCATTTTCTGAACACTTCTATCAGGCAATAAAAGATGACCTTATTTGAAAAGGGAAGTATGGCTCCGGGATGCGCCGTGTCCTGCACCTTATACCCATCCAACGCTCTTCAACTCCGACTTGAGCCAGGCATAGACGACGGGCGCCGCCACCATCCCGCCCAGGCCGAAAGCCGCCTCCATGAGCAGCATGGCGCAGAGCAGCTCCCAGGCCCGGGCATGGACCTTGCCTCCCACAATGCGGGCATTGAGGAAGTATTCCAGCTTGTGGACCAGCACAAGAAACCCCATCGAGGCGACCCCCACCCCCGGAGCGACCCCAAGGCTGATGACCACGATGACGGCATTGGAGATCAGGTTG
Source organism: Geobacter sp. (assembly GCA_003151775.1). GTDB lineage: Bacteria > Desulfobacterota > Desulfuromonadia > Geobacterales > Pseudopelobacteraceae > Oryzomonas. The sequence goes on from PLYK01000145.1 coordinate 27,297, forward strand.
CCCACCACCGGCAGCATGCCGGCCACAAAGGTGAACAGGATCAGCATCATGGTCATGGGGAGCCGCACCCCGCACAGGGGGAGCACCACGGCGAGGTAGATGGCGGTCAGCGACGTGTTGAGCAGGGATATCTTGATCTGGGCCGAAACCACCTTTTGGAACGACTCGGTCAGCACCTTCAGCCGGTCATGCAGAGTCGCCGCCAGGGGAGGCCAGGTTTGGGCCTCGTTGTAAGAGTGAAGGGCGGCCATCCCCCCCACCACCATGCCCAGGAGGACGTGGGCCAGGACCTTGACCCCTTCTATGCCCACGGACGAAAGGTGTTGTACGTTCTCCCGCAGCAGGTCGGCCAGCCTGGTCTGGATCTCCTCCACCGTATCGGGCAGGGTAACGACCAAGTCGGCGGGCAGGGAGTGCTTGATACGGTCCAGGGTCCCGGCCACGGCCATCAGCAGGGCCGACACCCCCTGGTGCCCGAGAAGAAAGCTCCAGAGCCCGAACCCGGCGCCAAACAGGACGACCACGACGCCGATGGCGACCAGCCCCAGGATCACCTCCCGGCCCATGCCGCCCCAATTGGCCGGCACCCTGCGGGCCAGGGTCACGGTCGTGACATACACGGCCAATCCGGCGATAACGGCCGTCAGGAGTTGAAAATACAGGACCGCGATGACGGCGAAGAACGCCAGCACATAGCTCACTTTTTCAGGTTTTTGCATCGCAGGGGCTCCTTGGGTTCGGTTTAGATGAAATAAGACCCATTCGCTACCCGCTTGTCAAGCGATGAATGCCTTCAGCCCCCTGATATCCCCTCCCCGTCCCTTGAACAACATTTTGCTTTCTTTGTTGGCGCTAATGCTGATACAATCAAAATTAATAAAAAATAATGTCAACATATTTGACGTGGTAACGATCCGGTGATATGTATTTTGATGGCAACAACCCGGCAGGGTTGTTGCCAAAGTCGGCTAAAGGGGACCATTTTTTTATGGCAAAAGTTTATCAGGCAAAAAAGGTGCGTCTGGAAACAATCAGCGTCTTTTGCAAATCGGTCGGCAAGCGGGCAGGCTTTCAGTGCGAATGGTGCGGCAGCAAAGAAGATCTGCGGCTTTGGGACTATAAGCCGGAGATTGCACCCAACATGGAAACCCTGGCCCTGCTCTGCGGGCGATGCCATGACCTGGCCAACGGCAAGCATGCCGGATCGGAGGAGCTGCTCCACCTTCGCAACGCCCTGTGGAACAACACCCCCTCCGTAGCGGAAGGGGTCGCGCGGGTACTTGCCCGGTGCCCGGAAAACTGGGTGCGGACTGCTATTGGGGACAGCTATATCAACGACACCGTCAAGGATGAAATACTGCGGCAGTCGGGCCGCTAATGGCTGGGAAAGTTGCCGGGCTTGGAGAGGACGCGCGGCGCCAGCCCCGCATCGCCGCCCTGCGGCACGAGGTGGGAATAGTGCAGGTTGCATGAGCTGTCCAGGGGATTATGTATGAAGATTTCCGTGATCAGGGCTTCTCGGAGAATAGGCTATAAATGGTTTTCATTGTTGCTGGTTTGCGTGTTCCTGGCGGTCGCAGGATGCAGCAGACAAAACTCCACATTGGAGCAACAACTCCAAGGGGAATGGAAGGAAGAAGGGGAGAGCTTTTTCGTCACCTTTTCGGAAAATCATCTCGGGACTGTGGATTTCAAAAACAAAAAACAACCTTTTGCCTGGACCATCCTGGCAGACGGCAGGATTCAGGTAACCGACCCGGCCCAGCAGGTATTCTTCCTGAAATTTTCTGACAATAAACTGCTTATCGAAGGTACCAAGAGCGTACTGAGCAGGATAAAATAGGGGGAGAGGCCCCCATCACTTTCCGACAACCAGCACCTCGAAACTGTCCTTCACCATCACCGGACGTTGCCCCGGTCCGCCGGGCTGGGAGAATTGCGCCCCGGGCAGGTAGATGGCGTGGGTCTTCGGATCAATGACCATGGTGCGGGACCCGCGTTGCGTCGCAACCGTTTCCGCCACCGCGAATGTGCCGGGGGAGGCTTCGCGCACGATGGTCAGAGTGCCGTCGCCGTTGGAGCTGAACGCAAGCCCGGTCCCGGCATCGAAGCCGTTCCCGTCCACTTGTGCGCCGATGGGGAGGGTGGCAATGACCTTGCCCGTCTGTATATCCAGAACCGTCATGATTCTGTTATGGCAGCCTGAAAAGACCCTGTGATGCTCCGGGTCCAGGCCCAGGCCCGAGGGCTCTTCGCAGGGTTTCAATGAAAAGCGGCGTGATTCGCGGGCCGCAAGGCTGTCGATCTCGACGACCTGATTGGTGTCCTCGATATTGACGTACACCCTCCCCTTGCCGTCCGTAGCCGCGAATTCCGGTTTTCCCCCCAGTGGTATGGTGCGGAGCACCTTCCCGGTGGCGGCGTCGAATACGGTTGCATCCTTGCTGCGCCCGTTAAAGGTGAACACCCTTTTCGAGGCAGGGTCATACACGATGGCGTCAGGATTCCCCCCGGTCTTTACCTCGCCCAGGACCGCGAGGGTCTTCAGGTCGAAGACGGTCGAGGTGTCGGCCTTACCGTTGCTGGTAAAGCCGCGGTTCAGTTCTGGCGCGAGCGCGATCCCGTGGACGCCCGGCGTGTTTGCAATATCGCCGACGACCTTGTCCGTATCCAGGTCCATGACCATGACATGACTGCTCCGGGATATGTACAGACGCCGGGCTGCCCCATCCGCAGCAAGGTAATCCCATCCACCCGCGCCGCCGGCTTTGAGCCTTTTGATGACGCGATACCCGGAATCATCGGCATAGGCGTTGGCTGCGAGGACCATGCAGCAGAACAGTATGATCTTTTTCACATTGTCTCCCTTTCTTTGCAACGAGATTATCTGGTCAACGTCTTTTTCAATTTTCTGACCAATATGCAGACGACAAGGTACATAACCAGATAGCTGAAGGTATTCCACTCATAGAGGTGCGTGCCTACCTTAATATGGTCATAATAGTCGGCCGTCGTTTTTGCCAGCATGATCTCCGTCACGCATACGACGCCTATTAAGGTGTTGGTGAACCATGTCACGACGCAGACGCAGAATATATACAGTATATCTATGGATATCTCACCGGTTATGTAGTCGATATAACCAAGTACGGAGATGATCGCCGTGGTAAGCGCAAGGGCTCTCATGACGTAAAATTGTGTATATTTGGGGTGAGTATCCGGCATGAGCGGCCTCTCAGTATCCTGTGCAGCGTTTTAATGGTCGGATGGCCAGTGATGGGCGACATAGAACAGCACGCCCGAGATCACCACGGTGATGAATGCTATGGTATAGGCGAGGGATTGCCCGTGCCATAGCCCGCCGAACCATGCCATGAACTCGGCGGTGAGGACATTCGCCTTGCCGCCGTACAGCTCCAGGTCGCGCAGGGACATCCTCGACCCTTCGATGTCAAAGTCCGGCACTCCCTCCGGCACATCCCCGGCCGCCAGGTAGACGACGGCGGCGGCGCCCAGGCCGACAAGCATGATAACGGCGCTGCCGAGGTAAAGGCGCGTTTGCAGCCTGTTGTACCATTGATCTCCTTGCCTGTCGCTCCCCATGGCCGCGGGTCCGCTCCTTTCGCCGCTCTCTGCCTTCGCCGTTACTGGTCCGCCAGCTTCCAGGCCAGGTCCGGATTGTACCCCTTCAACTTGTGGGCGATCTCCACGGTCTTCGGCCCCAGGTTCTTCTCGTATACCCTGCCCCGCTGGTTCACGATGAACGTCATCACCCCCGAGACCCCCCATTTGGCGGGGTAGGCGACCAGGGCATAGCCGGCCACCATGTTGCCGTTGACGACGTAACTGAACTTGCCGCCCGGCGCGTTCTTACCCTGCCTGGCGAGTATCCGGAAATAGTAGCCGTGATACGGCCTGGGGCCGTGTTCCCCCTCGGGCCGCTTCTGCATGTACCCCTCTTCCTTTGCCTTGGCGACCAGGGGGCCGAGGGGGCTTTCCTTCTCACCGGCCGCGGTCGGCCAGTAGAGCCCGTCCCTCTTGCCCGGCCGGCTGACCATGTGCTGGGCGTATTTGGGCAGTTGGTCGCCATCCGGTTCCGGCATTGCGTAATATTCACGCTGGGCCTCCACATAGGCCCGGCAGACATTGATGGCAACAAGTTCGTTGTGGCCGATGCGCCGGTTGAGGATCTCCTCGCGCCCCTCTTCCGTGTTGAACAGCCAGGTGTCGTCCCGCTTGACGATCGGCACGGGGAACGGCCATTTCTTCACACCGATGACCAGGATCGCCTTTGCATCCCCCTCCCTGACCAACTCGGCCCCTTCCAGCACGTGGCGGGAAAAATGGTCGAATTCAGTGGCCTGTTCCACCGGATCGCCCGGTTCCAGTTCGGCGGCAACCGGGCCGAAGATATTGGCCAGCGCCCTGTGGTCCTTCTGCTGAACAGCGGTCACCAAAGCCTGGCGGGCCTCCTCGGGTGATGCGAAGTGTTGCTGGCCCGGCTCGGGCTGGGCGGCAAAGCCGGCCGTTGACCATATCGCCATCCCCGCGAGCAGGGCGGAAAGACACCACGCTCCCAGGCCGCGGAACAAGATTTTCCCCATTGCCTTTATCATATGCTTCGTTCCTTTCTTGAGCACAACCGGCTTGCCGGAAGCGCGACCAATGACGTCAACCGCGCGGGACAATAGTGACCAGTGCAGGACACTAGCGTTTTTGCCGTCCCCCTCCGCCCGAAGACGGGCGGGGGGCAGGCGCCGGGCGGGAGACCGCTCTCGGAGCGGGCGCGCCGCCCGAAGCGGCCGGACGTTGGGCCGGGGCCTGACGGTTGAATTGCTGCATGGTCCCCCTGCTCGTCTGGCCGCGCTGGCTGTAGGAGGCCGCATCACTGCCGCTGCCGTAGCCGCCGTAGCCGGTCTGGGACGCCGGTTGCGACCTCTGCACGTCCCGGCCCCGGTACACGTTGGCGCTGGCGGGTAGCGCCGGTTGGCGGGCGCCGGACACGGCCGGGGCGCTCTGCCGCGCCCTGACGGGAGCGCCTTGCCCATCCCTGGCCGGAGGCGCTGCGCGGCCGGAAGGGACGGGGCGGATCTGCGCGTTGCGGCGGATCTCCCCGCGGTAGCGCGTCGTGTCGTGTCGCAAAGCCCCTCTGTTGACAGCGATCGTCCGGTAGCGGTTGTCGATGTAGATGCTGTTCCCGCCCCGGATATGGAGCCGGGCCCGGCCGATCCACCCCCCGCCCTGCCAGCCGTGGTAGTAGATCCGGTGCCCGTGCCAGTCGCAATCCCGGTTCAGCCAGGCGCCGATGACGAAGCCGGTGCCGAAGGTTATGAACCCGTACCCCGGAGAAGGGGCTTCCACGTACACCGCCAGGGGATCGTACTGGGGGACATAGATCATATCGGACGCGGCCGGATCGATGCTGATGACCCCTCCCGCGTCCACCACCTGCTGCTCAGGGGTGGAGACGAGATTGCCGTTGGCCTCGGCCTCTGCGCGCAGACGCTGGATCGCGTCCATCACATCCTGTTGCTGGTTGATATAGGCCTGCCCCAGGGATACGGTCCAATCATACCTCTGGTCCATCATGGAAAGCACGCCGGGATAGTGGGCCACCGCCTTGACGCTCACATCCCATGGCTGGCCGTCAATCCGGGCCGCTTGCCCGTACTGCCTGACGTAGCGGGCCGCCAGGTCGATCTGGTCGGCAAACGTGGCCGCCGGCAGGATCTGGGCAAGCAACGGATCTGGATAGAGGGCGATGGGGGCGAGCAGTTCGTCCAACTCCTCCGCAGTAAAAGGGGCATCGTTTGCCTGCTCCACCCCGTCAGGGGGAGGAAACTGGTCGCAGTCGGCGCGAACCGCCTGTCCCGCCACCAGCCCCAGGACGAGGAGCGCCGTGAGAACCGTGATCAGAAATGTTTTCATGTCTCTCTCCATGGACTTGGGCAATTGTGCCACGTATGCCTCTAGTGTACCAGAAATAGTCACAACGGTAAGCCCTCTTTGGGCGGGAAATCAAAACCTCGGGATGAGTCTGACCGCTTCAAAGAGATAGGCAGCGACTCTGGCCGGGGCCCGTTCGTGATCGGGGAACCAGAGCCTGTTTCCGGTCGAGGTGCCGACGAACAATCCCCAATCCCCCGATGCCAGG
>PLYK01000041.1 GCA_003151775.1 Geobacter sp.
GCAGGCCCGCTCCACGGCCTTGCCAACCAGGAAGTGCTCAGCTGGACCATGAAATTCCAGGAGAAGTACTGCAAAGGCGTTGAGCCCACCAAGGAATTGATCACCAAAGCCCTCTGGGATACCCTCAATTCGGGCCAGGTCATTCCGGGCTATGGCCACGCCGTACTGCGCAAGACAGACCCGCGCTACATGTCACAGCGTGAATTCTGCCAGAACACCCCCGGCCTCAAAGATGATCCGCTGTTCAAAGTTGTTTCCATGATCTTTGAAGTTGCCCCTGGTGTTCTGACCGAACACGGCAAGACCAAGAATCCCTGGCCTAACGTTGATGCACAGTCCGGTGTTATCCAGTGGTACTTCGGCCTCAAGGAGTGGGATTTCTACACCGTCCTGTTCGGCGTCGGCCGCGCCCTGGGCTGCATGGCCAACATCACCTGGGACCGCGGTCTGGGCTATGCCATCGAGCGTCCCAAGTCCGTTACCACAGCCATGCTGGAGAAGTGGGCTGCCGAGGGTGGCCGCAAGCTGGCCTGATCTTTTTTTCATGAGGTATCTCAGGGGGATGCGGCAACGCATCCCCCTGTTTTCGTTTTCAGGCTTGCAAAAAAGAAATAGTACGGTATAAAGGATAAAAATCGTCTTATTTGCCGCCTGGGAAACAGGCCTATCTAACGATACAGAGGAGGAATATCAACATGCCGATGCTTCTTGAGGTCTACAAGTGCGAACATTGCGGCAATATCGTCGAAATCGTCCACGGCGGTGGTGCGCCCCTGGTCTGCTGCGGCGAGGAGATGAAACAGTTGACGGAAAACACGGTCGATGCCGCCAAGGAAAAGCATGTGCCGGTTATCGAAATCAGCGACGGTGTCGTCAAGGTCACGGTAGGCAGCGTGCTTCATCCCATGGAAGAGAAACACTACATCGAGTGGATCGAACTGATCGCCGATGGCAAGGTTTACCGCCAGGCCCTTAAGCCGGGCGATGTCCCCACCGCAACGTTCAACATCACCGCCACCGGCCTCTCAGCCCGGGAGTTGTGCAATCTGCACGGTCTCTGGACTGCCAAAGCCTGACATGTCGTTGAAAGAGGCACAAACAACCAAAGCCCGCCGGAAATTTCGACGGGCTTTTTTTCTATCACGGGCGCAATCATGAAGAGTCACCCCCCCATGGCATGCCGCGTCGGATGCGCAGCCTGCTGTATCGCCCCTTCGATCTCATCGCCCATTCCCGGCATGGGTTCCGGTAAACCGGCCGGAGCGCGTTGCGCACAACTGACGCCCGACAACCGCTGCCGTCTCTTCGGCCGTCCTGAACGTCCCCCGGTTTGCGCCAGCCTGCGGCCGAGCCCAGATATGTGCGGCCATGACGATGCGGAAGCGATGGGGCTTCTGTCGCAGATGGAACTGCTTACCCAACCAGATCCTCGTCGATAAAGTTTTTGTTGACACTGGTGGCCTGGATGGTGTTCAACAATGTCTCCCCGGCCGCGACCAAATACACCGCCAGGAGTCGATGATGGAACAACGGCGTGAGATCAGCCATAGCGAGCTTTTCCGGGGATTCAACCGGATCGCCCTGTCCGGGTTCGGCGGGGTCATGTCATGGGCCCGGCGCACCATGGTAGAAGAGCGCGGCTGGCTCTCCTCAGAGGAATTTACCTCACTGTTCGGTCTGTGCCAGTTTATGCCCGGGCCGAACATCATCAACATGTCGGTCTGCGTGGGGGCTCGTTTTCAGGGGGCCAGCGGCGCTGTTGTCTCGCTAGTCGGCCTAATGGGTGCGCCGGTTATCATCATCATCGCGCTCGGAGCCCTCTACGGGCGTTTCGGCGAGTTGCCCGCGATTCAGGCCATGCTGCGCGGCATCGCCGCGGTCGCGGCCGGCCTGATCCTGGCCATGGGGCTGCGGATGGCCACCGACCTTTTAAAACGGCCGCTTCTGCTTGTTTTCAGCGCCTTGATCCTGGTGGGGGTCGTTTTTCTGCGCTGGCCCCTGGTGGCGGTCATGTTCGGCCTGGCGCCCGCAAGCATGTGGGTTGCGGCACGCCGGTACTGCAAGGCGCCATGAACGTAGTTACCGAGATCATACTCCAGTTCGGGATGTTGTCCCTGGTGGCCTTTGGCGGGGCCGGCGCGGTGTTGCCCGAGTTGCACCGTCTGGCGGTTGAGACCCACCATTGGATGAACGACGCCACCTTTGCCCAACTGGTGGCCATCTCCCAGGCCACGCCGGGGCCCAACGCGATTATCGTAACCCTGATCGGCTGGCATGTGGCGGGACTGACCGGAGCCCTGGCCGCCACAACGGCAATGTGCGGCCCTTCGAGCCTGTTGATCTTCTTTTTTATGCGCTTTTGGGAGAAAATCCGCGCTACGCGCTGGCGTCTCATCATTCAGACCGGCATCTCCCCCCTGGCAATCGGCCTGGTGCTGGCGAGCGGTTGCATCGTAACCCGGGGGGCCGACGATGGCTGGGGCGCCTACTGCCTTACGGCGGCAACCGTGCTGATCGTCCTGAAGAGCAGGTTGAACCCGCTCTGGCTTATAGGATCCGGCGCCCTGCTGGGACTGGCCGGGGTAATCTGACAGGCTTTTCTTCCCGCCTCCCTTTACACCTGTCCGCGGCTCATGTATCATCATCATGATGAAGCGCATTCTCACTCTCTACATAATCCGCGAGATCACCTCGCTGTTCCTGCTCGGCATCTTGGTCTTCACCCTGATCCTCTTGATGGGGCGGCTGATCAAGCTGACCGACCTGGTCATCTCCCGCGGCGTGCCCATGGTGGATATCAGCCGGATGATCCTGTATCTCATGCCCTCGTTCCTGGTCTTCACGATCCCCATGGCCTTTCTGCTGGCGGTGCTGCTGGCCTTCGGGCGCCTCTCGGCCGATAACGAGATCACGGTGATGAAATCAGGCGGGCTCAGCCTGGTGCAGATCATGCCGCCGGTGCTGCTGTGCGCCATGGTTGCCGTGCTGTTGACCCTTGCAGCCAGCATCATCGGGGTTCCCTGGGGCAACACCGCCTTCAAACGCATTAGTTTCGAGATGCTGAAGCAGAACGTGGCCGCGACGATCCGCGAGAAGGTCTTCTGGGATGAAATCCCCGGCATCATCCTCTACACCGACCATTACGACGAACAGAACCGGACACTCAAGGGGATCATTATCCACGATAGCCGCGACCAGGCGCGGCCCATGACCATCTTTGCCGCCGCCGGGAAGGTCGGCTGTACGCCCAACCAGCAGGATATCTGTCTGGTGCTCGACAACGGCAGTATCCATGCGGCGGGGAAAGGCGACGAATACCGTCTGGTCAATTTTGGCGAATACGCCCTGACCGTGGCCGGCCCCGGCAGAGAGGGGGGCATCGGGCGCAACGAGCTGGATATGGGGATAGGCGAACTGCGGCGGCAGATCAACGACCCAGCAACGCCCAAGGCGACCCGCCTCAAGCAGACGACCGAGCTCCAGAGCCGTTTCGCCTTTCCGTTCGCTTCGCTGGTATTTGCCGTCGTTGCCGTACCGCTGGGTATCCAGAACCGCCGTTCGGGCAAATCGGCCGGGTTTTCCGTCAGCATCGGCATTTTGCTGGCCTATTACGTGCTGCTGTCACTTCTGCGGACCTTGGCGGAACGGGGAACACTTCCGGCAGGGCTTGCGCTCTGGCTTCCCAATATGATCTTTTTGGCAGTTGGATGCTATTGTCTGAGAATGGCGTCCCTGGAACGCAGCATCCAAGGGGCTGTGCAGGATGCGCTTCTGACCCTGATCGGGAAGAAGGCCTGATGCGGTGAGTATCCTCAGCCGCTACATAGCATCTGCCTGGCTGCGTCTTCTGGGCCTTTGCCTGGGTAGTTTCGTGTCAGTGTACCTGGTGCTGGACATGATGGACAAGATACCGCGCTTCATCCGCGCCGGCGGCTCCGGAGGGGACATCGTGCGGTTCTTTGTCTGGAAACTGCCGGAGATGGTCGGCCAGACCGCCTCGTTTTCGATCCTGATGGCGACCCTTTTGACCCTGGGCCTGTTCTCCCGCAACAGTGAGATCATCGCCATGCGCAGTTGTGGGATCAGCCTGCTGCGCATCTCATTCCCCATGCTGATCCTGGGGCTGGCGGCCAGCTTTCTGCTGCTTCTGAACGCCGAACTGGTGGTGCCCGGCTGCTATGAGCGCATGGAGAGGATCGAACGGGTCAATATCAGGAAGCAGGGCATCAACGCGGTCTTCAGGCTCAACAATATCTGGTTCCGTTCCGACAGCCTGATCCTGCAGGCCCATCTGTTCGACCCCGAGGCAAAGGTGCTGCGGGGGGTCATTCTCTGGAAACTGGACGGTACCATGAATCCGACCAGCCGTATGGATGCCGAGTCGGCTGAATTCCATGACGGCCGCTGGACCATGAAGGGGCTGGTGATAAAGGATTTCAGCCAGGGGCGCGGGTATGACGTCAGACGGGTCCAAACCATGGATGTGGCCCTGAACTTGAAACTGGACGACCTGCGCGTGCTGGACAACAACGCTGATAACCTGAGTTTCAAAAAGCTGAAGGATTATGCCGACAACCTGCAGAGAGGCGGTTATCAGGCCTTTCGCTACCTGACCATGATGCACACCAAACTTTCCGCGCCGTTTGCGGCCTTCGTGATGGTCATCCTGGGCATCCCGTTCGCCTTCAGAAACAGCCGTTCAGGCGGCGCCGCCCTCGGGATCGGGGCCAGCATCGGCATCGGTTTCGCCTATTTCGTGGTCAACGCCATGCTGCTTTCCTACGGGCGCAGCGGTGAGCTGCCGCCGTTGGTCGCGGCCTGGGGGGCTAATATCATCTTCTGTCTGGGGGGGATATGGCTGGCCATGACGGTGAGGGATTGATCCCGGTTAAACCAACGATACGGTAGATTGCACCCTGTAATTGAAAGCCACAAGGAGGCCGAACATGAAAAACGCCGCCGCTATCCTGATCATCATGACGTTCTGCCTGGCAAGGAGCGCACCACTGTTCGCAGCGGATCGGCCGCAGCGCGTCATAAACCCGGCGGCATCGTCTCAGGACACCGCTCCCGCCATTCTCAGCATCATCCCTGCCCAGGCGGAGCCGGGGGAGAAGGTAACCATCTTCGGCTCCAACTTCGGCGCACAGATCTCGGCCTTTCTCGGCAGCGTGGAGATACCGGCCAGGGTCATCGGCGCAAAGCAGATCGAGTTCATTGTTCCGCAGCTCGATGCAGGATTGTACGCCCTGTACCTCAAGCGGGGCGACGGCGTTGTGGGCCGGGCCTATAACTTTTCCGTGCTGCCGCAGCGGCCGGTGCTGAGCGCCCTCTCACCCGACAGGATCAACTCCTGCGCCCAGGGTGGTGAGCGGGACGTTACCGCGGCGGGCCGAAATTTTGTCGAGACGTCGCTTCTCTTCTTTGACAATGCCTCCATCAAGAGCCGCGTGGTCTCATCCGCGGCCATCGTATTCAGGGTGCCGCAGGTAGCGGGAGGGCTGCACCAAATCATGGTGAAAAATCCCCCTGAGAACGCCTCGGTGGCGCTGGCGCTGGAGATCGAGACAAGGCCTGAAGTCAGCCAGGTAACGAAGGGGGACGAGTATGTGAATTATTATGAGTTGGTCATAGACGGGAAAAATTTTCAACAGAACTCGGCCCTTTACGTGGACGGCCAGCGCGTCGGCGGAATCGGCGGCCAGGATGCGGCAGCACGGGAGAAGGCAATCTATATCGACTGCGGCCGGCTCATCTACCAGCGGTTCCCCTATTCGCCGGTCGTCAAGGAATTCCGTCTGCAGGTGGTGAACCCCGGAAACGAAGGAAGCCAGGTGGTCAACGTCAGTGCGCCGTGATAGGGGAATAAAACTTGATGCCGCACGTTTCAGAGTGGGGCTGAAAGATGTACCCCGGAAACAGCGGGTCAATATCATGCTGGATACCGGCGTGGTTGGAGCATTCAAAGCAAAAGCCGGAGACCGTGGTTATCAGACGCTTATCAATGAGGCTTTGAAGCAGTATCTTACTCAAGATGTACTGGTATTTCCCCAAATCGCATCGAAGAATCATTTCCCTATTGCGTTTATTGGCTAAAATTATATAATTCAGTCAGTTTATTGACGGAGTTATTATGTATATAAAACAGCGCCAGCTTGAAAACCTCAGAAACTCATTGAAACCAGGCAAAGTGGTGGTCGTCTATGGGGCCCGGCGTACCGGCAAGACAACCCTTATCAGGGAGTTCCTGAAGGGTGAAACGGAACCTTATCTGCTGGTCAGTGGGGAGGACATTACCATTCAGGGCTTTCTCTCCTCGCAGTCAATTGAAAAGCTAAGGGCTTTTGTCGGCCACAATCGGCTCCTGATTGTTGACGAGGCGCAGAAGATTCAGAACATCGGCCTGAACCTGAAACTGATAGTCGATCATATTCCCAACATCCGCGTCATAGCCACCGGGTCGTCATCCTTCGACCTGGCGCGGAGCATCGGTGAACCGCTCACCGGCAGGAAAAGTACCCTTATACAGTACCCTCTCGCGCAGTTGGAACTCACGGCCTTCGAACAACGCCATGAAACAGAGGCACGCCTGGAAAGCCGTCTCGTGTACGGGTCGTATCCCGAAGTCGTACTGCTTGACGATAACCGCGAGCGGGAGCAGTACCTGAAGGAGATTGTGTCATCGTACCTCTACAAGGACATTCTTGAACTCGAGGGGATCAGACAGTCGGGCAAGATCGGCAGGTTGCTCCAGTTGATCGCGTTCCAGATCGGCAAGGAGGTTTCCTACACGGAACTTGGTACCAGCCTTGGTATGAGCAAGAATACCGTTGACCACTACCTGGACCTCCTGGAAAAAGCTTTCGTGATCCAAAAGCTCGGCGGATTCAGCCGTAACCTGCGAAGTGAAGTCACCAAGAACAGCAGGTATTATTTTGTCGATAATGGTGTTCGCAATGCCTTGATAAACAACTTCAATCAGCTTGAACTACGCAATGACGTCGGGGAACTCTGGGAGAACTATCTGATTGTCGAACGGCTAAAGCGGCAAGAGTACCTCTTGGAAACGGCTAACAACTACTTCTGGCGGACGTACAGCAAAAAAGAGGTGGATCTGGTTGAGGAACGTGGTGGTAAATTGCACGGATATGAGATCAAATGGGGCAAGGCAAAGCCCCGGCCACCAAAAGAATGGGCGACAGCCTACCCGGAGGCATCATGGGAGTTGATAAACCGGGATAATTATCTGGGGTTCATAACAACCACGGCATAGGCAAACGACAAATCCCCCATGGAGCCCAACGTTACATAGGGGTCTTGACACGAGACAATTGACTTGAATTCACCCCAAAAATGTCTCATGTCAGGGGCTGACTCCTCAGCTTGTTCCTCTCTTCCCCCACAGGGTCAACAGCGCCGGGAGGAAGGCCAGGAAGACCGCCACGCTGGCCACCATGCCCAGGGACATGACCGCGCCGATGCTGAAGACCCCCTGGTGGTGGGCCACCATCAGGGCGCCGAAGCTGAACAGGATCGTCAGGGCATTGAGGAACACCCCGATGCCGGCGCTGCGCGTGGCGACCTGACCCGGGGTCTCGTTCCCCTGGCGGTAGCGGTTGATGATGTAGATGGCCGAGTCGATCCCCACCCCCAGAATCAGCGGCAGCACGATGACATTGGCCGAGTTGAAGCTGATGCCAGCCAGACGCATCCCTCCCACCATCAAGAGCAGCCCCGCCGCCAGCGGCAGGGCGCCGATCGCGGCAAACCTTATGCTCTTGAAGTTGATCAGCAGGATGACGGCGATGCCGAAGAAGGCGTAGGCAAAGGCCTTGAGGTAGGCGTCCCGCAGGATGGTCAGGGATTCGTAGACCATGACCGGCTCACCGGTGGCATTGGGGACGATGCTCCTGACCTGGGTGACGAATTCCCGGAGCGGCTCGCGTTCGAAGACCTCTTTTTTCGGTGCGACCTGGAGCAGCAACCGGCCGCTCTTACCCACGAAGCGCTGCCTCAGTTCCGCCGGCACGTCTGCTGCAACGACGGGTGACGCATCCAGGCTCTCCTTCATCATGGCCAGTTTGGCCGGCAGCTCGGCAAACATCCCCCCCTGAAACTCTCGCAGCATCCCCAGGGCGTTCTTGTCCTTTTCCTTCTCCAAGGTGGCGAAGAAACCGTCCAGGGTCGCCAGAAAGGCGCCGACGGGTTTGGCTTCGGCTGCCTTGCGGGCCTCCAGCGCTGTTCTCAGTTTGCCCACCCGGTCGCGGAACGTCTCGAAAACCCTGGGCAGTTCCATGACCCGCAGGTTCTCCTCGTAGGGTGCCGGCCTGACCTCGGCCATCACCTGCCTGATCGCCGCCAGTTCGGCCAGCTTGGCCTGCTGATGGTCCGGCACCAGGGCCGGCAGACTGACCACGTGGTCCACGCTGGGCATCTTCTCCAGCCGCCCGGTCAACTGTTTGGCCTCATCCTCGTTTTGGGCAATCACCACGGCAAAATAGCCGGAATTTTCCTTGCTCCGCATCAGCTTGTAGGCATACTCCACCGATTGCAGCCCCTTGGCCTGCAGGTTCAGCAGGTTGTAGTCGAAGCGCATGGTCAGGGTGGGGTAGAGGCATGCGAGCGACAGGAGCAGGGTGGCGGCTACGACTGTCCGCGGGTTGGCGAACAGGGCGCGAAAAAAGGGTTTTTCGGCTGGATCTGCCGGCGTCTGTCCGGGGGAGATACTGCCGGATTGCGGTTTCCTGAACCTCTCCAACAGGATCAGCATGGCCGGCAGCACGGTGAAGGTGGCAATCACGCAGATCACGACCCCGCCGGCGGCGATGACGCCCAGTTCGGCGATGCCCTTGAAATCGGTGAAGGCAAAGGTTGCAAATGCCAGGGCCACGGTGGCGGCGGCCATGACGATGGAACGGATGTTGGCGCTCAGGCTGGTTTCGATGGCCGTAAGGCCCTGTGAGCCGCCCCGCACCTCCTCCTGGTAGCGCAGAACAACCTGGATGCCGTACTCGATACCCAGGCCGATCAGCATGATGGCAAAGACCATGGATAGAATGTTGAGGTGCCCCACTGTGGCGGTGGCAAAGCCGAAGGAGAGGCAGATGCCCACGATCAGCGAGACCATGGCGCAGACCACGTTCAATAGGCCGCGGAAGGCGAACAACAGCAGGATCACGGTCAGGGAGAGCGAGAGTATGGTGGCGATCCCGATGTCCCGCTGGCTGGTGGCCATCTCCTCGTACTCAAGCACCGGCACGCCGGTGAGGCCGGCCGTGACCCCTTTGAACTCGGGCCGCTTCAATATCTCGGCCAAGGCGGCGCGGGCTGCCTTGATCGGCTTTTCCGAGGCCAGAAAGCTCCCCTCGTTCTTGACCGGCCGCATGGTGATGACCTGCTGCTTGCCGGCATTCTCAAGGGCAGATGGTGTGCCGCCGCCCCCTCCTTTGAGAAACGAGTCCATGGTCATAGGGCTGCCGCTGCCGCCAAAGGTCTTGAAGCCCTTGTCCAGGGTGGTCAGCATGAAGGTCAGGCTCTCAAGCGAAGCAGGGTCGCCGGATGCAAGGTAATCATCGATCTGGCCTGTCAGGCTGGTGAAGAGCGTCTGCACCGAGGGTGAGGCGGCCAGGCTCTTCAGCACCGGTGCGGCCATGGTCAGGGTGTGGCGCAGCCGTTGCAGATCCTCCACCGGCATGAACAGAAGGCCGTTCCTGCGGAAAAAGGGGAGGCCGCCGGGATAGAAAACATCGAGGAACAGGCCGGTTTCCCGGTTCAGGCGCTGGTACAGCGCATCGGCGGCCCGGGTTGATTTCCCGGCGTCATCCGACTCGATGACCGCAACGATCTCCTCCTGATCGCCGAATTCCCGGCGATAGGCCTGGTAATCCAACTGGAAGGGGGCGTTCTTCGGCATCAGCTCGTCGCGGCCGGTCAGAAACTCCATGTTTTTTTTGGTGTAGATGACCGAAAGGGCGGAAAAGAGCAGGGCCAGCGCCAGGATCAGACGCGGGCGTTTTACGATGAAGGCGAACAGACGGCTTTTTTGGGGTGTATCAGGCACACATGACTCCTTGGGCAAGATAGGAACATTCCTCAATATACCGCTGGGGAGAAAAAGTCAATCAAAGGGGGGAGTGTGCCGGGGGAGGGGGCTCAAAAAGCCCGGCACGCGCCGGGCTTTTAAGGAGGCTGGCAATAATAACTTGAACATCTTGCATCACATCTTCCGGCCATCTTTGACCGCAGCTCAATCACA
>PLYK01000045.1 GCA_003151775.1 Geobacter sp.
TCGACTGGCTGATCTTGCCGGGCATCGAGCCGATATAGGAGCGGCGGTGGCCGCGGATCTCGGCCTCATCCCGCACGCCGCCCAGGGATATGCGCACGAATTTGCGGTTCATGGCCCGGGCGATGGATTTGCCCAGGGAGGTCTTGCCGACTCCCGGAGGGCCCACGAAGCAGAGGATCGGCCCCTTCATCTTTTTCTTCAGCTTGCGCACCGCCAGGAACTCCAGGATGCGCTCCTTGATCTTGTCCAGGTAGTAATGGTCGTCATCCAGGATCTGCTTGGCGCGGACGATGTCCAGGCTGTCGCGGGTGGACTTGCTCCAAGGGAGTTCCACAAGCCAGTCCAGATAGGTGCGGATGATGCCGGCCTCACCGGCGTCCGGATGCATGTTCTCCAGGCGGCTCAACTGTTTAAGGGCCTCTTTCAGGGACGATTCGGGCATCTTGGCGGCCTCGATGGCCTTGCGAATCTCGGCGATCTCTTCTTTGCCTTCGCCGTCCCCCAACTCCTGCTGAATGGCGCGCATCTGCTCCCGCAGATAGTACTCCCGCTGGTTCTTGCCCATCTCTTCGCGGGCTGCGCTCTGGATCTTGGCCTGTACGCTGAGCAGTTCCACCTCGCGGTTCAGAAAGTCGTTGACCTTGGTCAGGCGAAGGATCGGGCTGTTCATCTCCAGCAGCAACTGGGCATCGGCCACCTTCAGCCCCAGGTTGCTGGCGATCAGATCGGCCATGCTGCCGGGGTCCTGGATATTTTCCAGGATCACCATCACCTCGGGGGAGACCTGTTTACCCAGCTCAATGACCTTGGTCAGTTGCTCGCGCACGGTGCGCACCAGCGCCTCCGTCTCCAGGGAGATATCCTGAAGGGGGGCGTCAACCAACTTTTCGATACGTACCATATGAAACGGTTTTTCCGTCACATACTCGGTGATGCGGGCCTTGCTCAGCCCCTGGACGAGTATTTTCACTCTGCCGTCCGGCAGTTTGAGCATGCGCATGATCATGGCGACCGTACCTACATCATAGATCTTGTCCGGGGTGGGGTCCTCTTCGCCGATCTCGTGCTGGGTGGCCAAAAGGATCATCCGGTCCCCGGCCAAGGCGCTGTCAACGGCCTTGACCGACATCTCGCGCCCTACGAAGAGCGGGATGATCATGAAGGGGTAGACCACCACATCGCGCACCGGCAGAAGCGGCAGCACCTCGGGGATCTTCAGCTCTTCCGACTCCTGTTTTTCCAGATCCTTATCTATCTCGCTCAATCTTGTATCTCCTTTATCGTTACCTGCCGGTCGCCGGTCTTGGGATATCTCACCCGCAACACGCCGTGACGGTATTCAGCTTTGATGGCGCATATGTCAATACAGCCAGGGATATGCAGCGCATGGTGGAAACGGCCGTAACTCCGTTCGAAGCAGACATAGCGCGCACCGTCGTCGGTCTCTTCGCGGGGGCGCTGCGCCTCAAGCACAAGGGTCGTGCCATGCTGCGTCAAACGAATGTCTTCGATGCGGAAACCGGGCAGATCGAATTCCAAGACCATCTCATTGCAGGTTTCGTACATATCCACCGGCGGATGGTTCTCACCCTCGCCAAAGACATCACGAAGCTCAAGGGCATCCAAAAGATCACGGATCTCACCGAGATGCCGGCCGAAGAGCTCCTGCTGGAACGGTTGCCTGCGGGAAAATCGTGGCATGTAACCACCTTGCGCACATGCTAAGTAAGACAGACTTTTGAACTTGTTGAAAGTTAAACATTCCCTGCGACAAAGTCAAGGAGCACCTTCAAGCGTGTGGGCACAATTCCGGACAAATTCACGGCAAAAGGCGCCATCCGGCCGCCATGGCGTCGCCGAGGCCGGCCGTAATCGACCGTGCCGCGGGGCATTATTTATTTAGATTGACTTACGCCGGAATATTCAATAGAAGAACTAATTTGTTCACTTTGACGAAAGTTGGTAAACGGCCTATGGAACGCTGGTCAATTAACGAGTCCGCAAAGCTCTATAACATGGACAACTGGGGCGCCGACCTGTTCTCCATCAACAAAAAGGGGAGCATCTGCGTCCATCCCTCCTCCAGTTCCAAGCAATCCATCGACCTGCGCGCCCTGGTTGACGACCTGATCAAACGCAAGATCAAGCCCCCCATCCTGCTGCGCTTCATGGATGTGCTCCAGGGGCGTATCGCCAGCATCAACCGGGTCTTCAGGAGCGCAATCCAGGAGAACGACTATCCGGCCAAGTACCAGACCTTCTACCCCATCAAGGTCAACCAGCAACGCCAGGTCGTTGAGGCCATCGCCAACTTTGGCAAGCGCTACAACATAGGCTTGGAGGTGGGCTCAAAACCGGAACTGGTCGCCGGCATATCCATCTCCACCGGTAACGGACTGCCGATTATCTGCAACGGATACAAGGACACCGAATACGTTGAGACGGTGCTCTACGCAAACAAGATCGGCTACGACATCACCCTGGTGGTGGAAAAACTGTTCGAGCTGGAAAAGATCATCGAGCTGTCCGAGAAGACCGGCATCCAGCCCAAACTGGGCATCCGGGTGAAGCTCTCCTCCAAGGGAACCGGTAAATGGGCCACCTCCGGCGGCGAAGACGCCAAGTTCGGCCTGCGCATGTCCGAAATCATCGCCGCCATCCGCATGCTGGACGAACACGGCATGCTCGGCTGCGTCAAGTTGCTGCATTTCCATATCGGCAGCCAGATCACCAAGATCGACAAGATCAAGACCGCCCTGATCGAGGGAACCCGTATTTATGCCGAGATGCGGAAACTGGGCGTCGGAATCGACTTTCTCGACATAGGCGGCGGCCTGGGCGTGGACTACGACGGTTCCAAGTCAAGCTATTTCTCCAGCGTCAACTACACGCTGGAGGAGTACGCCAACGACGTCATCTACCAGATCAAGAACATCTGCGACGAGGCTGGGGTGGAATGCCCCAACATCATCTCCGAGTCGGGACGCGCCACGGTTGCCCATTATTCGGTGTTGGTCACCAATGTCCTCAACACCAACACCCAGAACCTGATGCCCGACTTCGAGGAGATTCTGACCCAGGCCGAGAATCTGGCGCCCACAGTCAAGAAGCTCATGGACATTTACAAGAGCATCGACCGCTACTCCCTGCGCGAAGACTACCACGACACGCTGCAACTGATCAACGAAGCGGTCAGCCTGTTCAACCTGGGCTACCTGACGCTCAACGACCGCGCCATCGCCGAGTGGCTCTACTCCAAGATCATCAGGAAGATCAACAGCATCGTCGAAAAGATCAGGCCGATCCCCGAGGAGTTGCAAAATTTCCAGCTCGCCCTGCGCCAGACCTATTTCGCCAACTTTTCCCTGTTCCAGTCGATCCCGGACTCCTGGGCCATCGACCAACTCTTCCCGATCATGCCGCTGCAACGGCTCAACCAAAAACCGGACGTCATGGCCTCCATCGCAGACATCACCTGCGACTCGGACGGCGAGATCACCAGTTTCGTCGGCGAGAACGGCAGGACCAAGTTCCTGCCGCTCCACCGTATCCGCAAGGACGAGGACTACTTCATCGGTTTCTTCCTGATCGGCGCCTACCAGGAGATCCTGGGAGACATGCACAACCTGTTCGGCGACACCAATGCAGTGCACATCACCTTCAACAAGAAGACCGGCTACATGATCGACACCGTCATCAACGGCGACGCCTGCTGGGAGAGTCTGAAGTACGTTCAGTACAAGGGGCCGGAGATACTCAAGCATGTCAGGGACAACCTGGAGAAAAGCGTCGCCCTGCGGAAGATCTCAATAGAGGAGAGCAGCCATTTCATAGAACTCCTGGACCGGACACTGTTGGGCTATACCTATCTGGGAGAGTAACGCTCACATCAACTTTGTAAAAGTTTTGTTACGGGCATTGCGCAGGCCGGCGAATGCCCGTAATATTTTTTTATCTATGTCACCATTAACTGAGCAGCGCCAGATTCGTGATGATAACGGCGATGGTGAGGAGGCAGGCCCGCAGGCGTAGCAGCGCTACGTCGAGGAGCATGACGACGAACCGGCGTCGTTAGGGCGCGAATATGGCGCTGCTGCCCCAGGAAGGAGCTTCCCATGAGCAAAGTCCTCATAATCGGCGCCGGCGGTGTCGGTCAGGTTGTGACCCACAAATGCGCCCAGCGCCGGGACATCTTCAGCGAAATCACCCTGGCCTCCCGCACCAGGTCCAAATGCGACGCCATCGCTGCCCAGATAGCAACGCCGGTCACAACCGCCCAGGTGGACGCCGACAACGTACCCGAACTGGCGGCGCTGATCCGCCGGGAACAGCCCAGGCTGGTGATCAACGTGGCCCTGCCCTATCAGGACCTGCACATCATGGACGCCTGCCTGGAGACCGGCGCAGACTACTTGGACACTGCCAACTACGAGCCGCTGGAAACCGCCAGATTCGAATACTCCTGGCAGTGGGCCTACCAGGACCGCTTCAAACAAGCCGGAATCATGGCGCTTTTGGGCTCCGGCTTCGATCCGGGCGTGACCAACGTCTACACCGCCCTGGCGGCCAAGAACCATCTCGATGAAGTCCATGAGATCGACATCATCGACGCCAATGCCGGTTCCCACGGCCAGCCCTTTGCCACCAACTTCAACCCGGAGATCAACATCCGCGAGGTGACCGCCACCTGCCGCCACTGGGAGAACGGCCGATTCGTCGAGACTCCGCCGCTCTCCACCAAGCGGGTCTTCGACTTTCCCGACGGCATTGGCCCCATGAACATCTACCGCCTCTACCACGAGGAGATGGAGTCGCTGGTCAGGCACATACCCACCATCAAAAAGGCCCAGTTCTGGATGACCTTCTCGGACAACTACCTGAAACACCTCGAAGTGCTGCAGAACGTGGGCATGACCCGCATCGACGAGGTGGAGTACAACGGCCACAAGATCGTGCCGATCCAGTTTCTCAAGGCCCTCCTGCCCGACCCCGGCTCCCTGGGGCCGCTGACCAAGGGCAAGACCTGCATCGGCGTCATCGCCCGCGGCCTCAAGGACGGTAAGCGCAAGCAGGTCTACATCTACAACATCTGCGACCACGAGGCCTGCTACAGGGAGGTCAAGTCCCAGGCCATAAGCTACACCACCGGCGTGCCGGCCGTGGTGGGCGCCATCATGATGTTGACCGGAACGTGGCACGCACCAGGAGTCTGGAACATGGAGCAGTTCGATCCGGAGCTGTTCATGGAGGTGCTGGGACCCATGGGACTGCCTACGGTCGTAGTCGATGGCGGCGAATGGCCGGAACTGTGAGAAACGCCATATTTGCGCCCTGACAGCGCCGGTTCCTGCGGAGGCTCATCGACGTAGCGCTGCTTTCAGATTCAATGCCTCCGCGGCAAAAAAAGGTTAAGACTTTGACCGGTATCGACATCGACAAAATCCTTGAACTCGCCCCCTCCCCGGCCTACGTGGTGGACCTGGGCAGGCTGCGCCATAATCTGGCCATACTGGATGAGGTCCAAAAGCGCAGCGGCGCCAGGATCCTCATGGCGTTGAAGGCCTTTGCCATGTGGAGCGTGTTCCCCATCATCCGCGAGACCCTGCAGGGGGTCTGCGCCAGTTCCCCCTGGGAGGCTCGCCTGGGGAGAGAGGAGTTCGGGCGCGAGGTGCACAGCTTCTCCGCAGCCTTCAAGGAGAGCGACGTAGCGGAACTGTTGTCCATCTCCAACCACCTGGTCTTCAATTCCTTCAACCAGTTTGAGCGCTTCCGGCCGCTCTGGGAAAAGGAAAAAGGCAGCGTCTCCGTTGGCCTGCGGGTCAATCCCGGGTACTCCGAGGGACACACCGCCATGTACGATCCCTGTGCCCCTGCCTCGCGGCTTGGGATTCCGCGGGGAGAGTTTGACGGCAGGTCGCTGGAAGGGGTGGAGGGGCTGCACTTTCATACCCTCTGCGAGCAGTTGTTCGAGCCGCTGGAGCGGACCGCACAGGCGTTTGAGGAGAAGTTCGGCGAGTTCCTGCCGCATATGAAGTGGCTCAACCTGGGGGGTGGCCACCACATCACCCGCGAGGGGTACGACATCGATGGCCTGGTGAAACTGGTAAAGTATTTCCGCGAAAAGTATCAGGTGGAGGTTTACCTGGAACCGGGCGAGGCCATTGCCATCGGCACCGGCATCCTGGTGGGCGAGGTGCTGGACGTGGTGCATAATGAGCTTTTCATCGCCATCCTGGACGTCTCGGCCACCTGCCACATGCCGGACATCCTGGAGATGCCCTATCGCCCCGGCATCAAGGACGGTTTTGATCCCGGAGAGAAGGCCCATACCTACCGCCTGGGCGGCCCCTCCTGCCTGGCGGGGGACGTCATCGGCGACTGGTCCTTCGATCAACCGCTGAAAGCGGGCGACCGGCTGGCCTTCCTGGACATGGCCCACTACACCATGGTCAAGACCACCACCTTCAACGGTATTCAGCACCCGGCCATATGCACCTTTGAGCCGCAAACAGGTCAGTTGAAGGTGGTGCGCAGCTTCGGCTACGAGGATTTCAAGGCACGGCTATCATAAGTAACATAAATCTGGACTTTGATTTTACGAGGTATTCCCATGGAACTGAAAACGAGAATATGGATGACCGGAGCGCTGGAATGGCACGGGTATGTGGGCGACCAGGAGATGTTCCTCGGCCAGCGTTCATTCCCCAATCCCCTGGAGGAAGGCGACGAGTGGACAACCGAGACCGGCGACATGTTCAAGGTCATTGACGGTGAGATCCGCTTAATGGGGAAAACCGAGCCCCCCAGGAAGTTCTGGTAATACCGATTCCAAATCAAGGCGCTATCTTCGTTGGCTCGTCTTCGGTTCCTCAACGTACGATACTGTACGCCTTCGTCGCCTCAATCNNCAATCCTCGCCGCCTTGATTTCATCCTTGATTTGAAATCGGTATGGCCACGGGGACCGCGCTCCCGCCCCTCTCCTCTTTTCGCTTCTCTGCGCTTTACTTCGTAGCGGCGCTCTGCTATCACCATCCCATGTCCACCCATCAGCCCCGCATCATCGAAGTCGCCATCCCGCTTCACCTGGACCGCATCTTCCATTACCGCATCCCCCCGGAAATGGAGCGGCAGGACCTTGCCGGGCGGCGCGCCCTCGTCCCCTTCGGCCGCCGCAGATTGACCGGCTATATCCTGGGAGATGCAACGGAAACGCCACCCCACGAACTGAAAGAGATCTTCGAGGTGCTCGACCCGGACCCGCTCTGGACGGACAACGAGCTGGAGTTTTTTCGCTGGGTGGCCTCCTACTACCTGCATCCGCTCGGCGGAGTCCTCAAAACGGCGCTTCCTGCCGGTATAAACATTCAGACCCCCAAGGGCTCGGATCAGACCGACACCAGCGTCAGCGGCGGGAAGGCCATCAAGACGGAGACCGTCTTCCACGCCGCAGCGCCGGGTGAGCCCGCCCCCCACCTGGGCAGCAAGGCCGCTGCCATCCTGGAGGTGATCAGGGAGGGGGGTGATGTCCCGGCCGCCGAACTGCGGCGGCGGTTCGGCCATTGTTCAGCGCAGCTCGGACGGCTGGCGGAATTGGGCCTCGTGACAGGCGAGACGCGGGAGGTCTATCGCAACCCGTTCAGCGTCAATGTAGTGGATCGGGATGTCCCCCGGATTCTCTCTCCATACCAGCAGGCAGCCCTCGATGCCGTGAGCGCGGCACTGGACAGGCACGCCTTTGCCCCCTTCCTGCTGCACGGCGTGACCGGCAGCGGCAAGACCGAGGTCTATCTCCAGGCCATCGCCCGAGCCCTTGAACAGGGTAAAAACGCCCTGGTGCTGGTACCGGAGATTGCGCTTACCCCCCAACTGGTGCAGCGTTTCCGCGCCCGCTTCGGTTACGGGATTGCCATCCTGCACAGCGGCCTTTCAGACGGTGAGCGCTACGACGAGTGGCGGCGAATCAGGCGAGACCAGGCCCGGATCGTCATCGGCGCCCGCTCGGCCATCTTCGCCCCCCTGGCCGGGATCGGCATCATCATCGTTGACGAGGAGCATGAGGCCTCCTTCAAACAGTCAGACGGCCTGCGTTACAACGCCCGCGACCTGGCGCTGGTGCGGGGGCGGATGGAGCGGGCCGTGGTCCTGCTCGGATCGGCCACGCCGCTGATCACCAGCCTGTATGCCGCGGAGCAGGGCAAGCTGGCGCTTTTGACCCTGCCGGAACGGGTTGAAGAGCGCCCCATGCCCTCTGTCGAACTAGCCCCCATGAAGGGGGTTGCCACAGCCATCAGCCCGCTCCTGATCCCGGCACTGGAGGCGACCCTGGCTGCCGGCGGGCAGGCCATCATCTTTCTCAACCGGCGCGGCTTTGCCACCTACCTGGTGTGCGCTGAGTGCGGCGCGCCGCTGACGTGCCCCAACTGCTCGGTGTCCCTGACCTACCACCGCCAGCGCGGCCAGAGCGTCTGCCACTACTGCGATTACGCTATCCCCGCCCCCGGCACCTGTCCGGCCTGCGGCTGCCAGGAGTTGAAGGAACTGGGCGCCGGCACCGAACGGCTGGAGCACGACCTGCGCGAACTCCTGCCCCAGGCGCGCATCCTGCGCATGGACAGCGACACCACCGGCGGCAAGGGGAGCCACGGGCGCCTGCTGGCCCGCATGTCCGACGGCAGCGCCGACATCCTGGTGGGGACCCAGATGATCGCCAAGGGGCACGACTTCCCCGGCGTGACCCTTGTGGGGGTCGTCAATGCCGAGGCCAGCCTGGGCATGCCCGATTTCCGCGCGGCCGAACGCACCTTTCAACTCCTCTCCCAGGTCATCGGCCGCGCCGGACGGGGAGACGTCCCCGGCCGGGTGGTCGTCCAGGCGCTCAACTACAACCACTACGCCATCCAGTACGCAGTACGGCATGACGGCAACGCCTTCTACCGCCAGGAGTTGGAATTCCGCCGCGAGGCAGGCTACCCACCCTTCAGATTCCTGGCCTGCCTCGGCTTTTCCGGCACAACCGAAACACCGGTGGAAGAGCATGCCGAGACAATGGTCCGGCTGCTGATGAAGCTGAAACGGGAAAAGGGCCTGCGCGTGGAGATCCTTGGGCCGGCCCCGGCGCCCCTCTACCGCCTGCGGGGCCGTTTTCGCCGCCAGATCCTGCTCAAATCCCACACCCGCAACGATCTGCGCCGCTTGATCGTTGCCTGGCAGCATAACCGCAAGCCTGCTTCGACCATCCGCGAATATGTCGATATCGATCCGGTTGATATGATGTAACGGATTGCAGAGGGATGAAAATCTGATATGTCCGCCTTGCAGCCCGTCAATCAGATTTTTTACGTCTCATTTGCTTGCAACGGGTTAAATATCTGTTATATTTTGTTCCGGCACGGATGCACATGGTCATGCCTGTCCGTACGAACTCTTTCTCGTTTGGGGAACATAGTGGACCGTCTTGTCCCGATCAACCCGGCAACACCCCTTTTGAGAGAACCTCTGGAAGTTCCCTCGCCGGCCGACTTCACAATCCTGTATGTGGAAGATGAAGCCACTTCACGGGAGCAGGTCGCACGCATGCTCAGCACGCGGGGTTACCGGCTGATGGTGGCTGAAAACGGCCGGGACGGGCTTGAACTTTACCTTGCGCACCCCCCGGACATCGTGCTGACCGATATCATGATGCCGTTTATGAATGGTCTCGAAATGGCCCGTGAGATCCGCACCAGGGAGCCTGATGCCCAGATCATCGTCATGACGGCCTTCAACGACATCGATTTCCTGCTCCAGGCCATCGACATCGGCATCAACCAGTTCGTTCTCAAGCCGGTCGCTTTACGGAAGCTTTTCGACGCCGTCGAACGCAGCGTCAATGTTGTGATGATGCAGCGGCAACTCCGCCGGCAGAACGAACATATCCGCCTGCTTTCCAACGCCCTTGAGCATAGCCCCAGCATGGCGCTCATCACCGACACCGCGGGCACCATCGAATACGTGAACCGGAAATTCTGCGAGATAACCGGCTTTGATGTCAATGAAGCGGTCGGACAAACGCCGCGCATCATCAAATCGGGAGAAACCCCGGCCGAGGTCTACCAGGAGTTGTGGTCCAGCATTCTGGAGGGCAATGAATGGCACGGCAGCATGTTGAACCGCAAAAAAAACGGCGAACTCTTCTGGGAGAACGTGAGCGTATCCCCCCTCAAGGCGCCTGACGGCTCATTGATCAAGTTCATCAAGAGCGGGGAGGATGTCACCAGGCAGAGAAAACTGGAGGCTGAGAACCTGAGGTCCAGGAAGGCGGAGGCCGTCGGCATCCTGGCCGGCGGCATGGCCCACGACTTCAACAATCTGCTGCAGGTGATCCTCGGCTACATCTCCCTGGCCAAGTTGCGTGTCAACTCCCCCCAAACTATCGCCGAGATGCTCGAAATCGTGGAACAGACCTCCCTGCGCGCCAGGGAACTGAGTCTGAACCTGCTGGCATTTTCCAAGGGTGGTGAGGCATCCGTGCACCCCGCCCCCCTTGCCCCCCTGATAATGTCGGTTATCGCCGCCGCGCTCAGGGACAGGTCCGCCATAACGAGCGAAATCCGGATCGCGCCGGACCTGCGGCAGGTAAGAATGGACGACGCCCAGATGGAGCGGACCTTTTCCAACCTGGCGCAGAATGCCGTCGAGGCCATGCCGCACGGCGGCGCCATTCGGGTGGAAGGGGAAAATGTGACCATAGGCGGGGAGGATACCCTATCCCTTCCAGCGGGGGAGTACGTACACATTGCTTTCCACGACACCGGAAAGGGCATCGCCCCCGAGATCCTCCCCAGGATATTCGACCCCTACTTCACCACCAAGGAGATGGGGAACCAGAAGGGCATGGGGCTCAGTCTGGCACTCTGCCATTCCATCATCCGCAAGCACAGGGGCCTCATCAACGCCGAATCCACACCCGGCAAAGGGACGACGTTTCACATCTACCTGCCGGCCCTCGTGGAAGAACCGGGCATGGCGCCGATGGAGTTCACAAACAAAATTTGACAAACTCCCCCACACCAGGCATAATCTAGCCAGATAATCTAGCCAAAAGTCATGGAGGGGGTCGTGCCAACATCGTGGTGTCTCCAAGACGCAAAAAACCAGTTCAGCAAGGTTGTTGAGGCAGCTACCCACGGCAAGCCTCAACACGTTACAAAGCATGGACGCGAAGTGGTGGTTATCATTTCGGCAGCAGAGTATTACCGCCTGGAAAAATTTAACAAAGCCAGTTTACCTGGTTTTGTCGGTCATCTGCTTGCCATACCGAAAGATGATGGAGAATTCGAACGATTACCTTTCACTACGAGAGAGGTAGAGTTTTAATGTGGTTACTCGACACCATGGTTATTTCAGAGTTGCGTAAACGTGATCCGGATTCTCACGTAGTCGCCTGGCTTTCCACGGTTTCTTCAAACCACCTCTTTCTTAGCGTGGTCACAATCAGTGAGATCCAAAGGGGGATTAATCAACAGCGGGTGAAAGATGTCTTTTTTGCCGAAAAACTGCAACTGTGGTTGGATGATCTTATCCGCAATTATGCAGATCGGATTCTCCCGATTACACAGGAAATAGCGACCCGGTGGGGGAATCTCTCCGCTCAGGCAGGTCATGACGGCCCGGATGTCATGATCGCCGCAACAGCCTTGCATCACGGCTATACTGTGGTAACCCGGAACGTCCGACATTTTAGCCACTTTCCTATCAAAACTCAAAATCCCTACTCGTAGTTTTTGACAGCGTTGTCCGGTTTGGTATTTGCAGTTAGCTCCCCCTNNGAGCATGTTTCAGTCAATGCAATTTCCTAACCGGACATTGCTGAGTTTTTGATTATCTATCCTTTTCTCTGGCCTTCTTTAACAGGCATTGAAGTGTCATATAGGGTCGTGTCTCAACACGGTACAACGTACCTTGCCCAGCCGCACTTGAGACACGACCCCTATTAGTTGGGTAGTCGGAATGCGATCCGATTGTTAGGGGCTGAGGTGTCAGGCCCGGTCCCCGTAAGGTTTTCGGGGGATGGTGGGGGGAGAGCGGTCGATGTTTTGTAATTAGTTTGACGATCAAGACCGAATATGGTATTAAATTCAGTTAGGAGGTGTGCCATGAATCTTGCAGAAGACATCCAGCCGGTAACATATCTCAAAAGCCATGCTGCCAACCTTCTCCAGCAGGTGAATGACACCCATCGGCCGTTGATTATCACCCAGAACGGAGTCGCCCGCGGCGTTCTTCAGGATCCGGAAAGCTTTGAAAACACGAAAAACGCCCTTGTGATGCTTAAACTGATGGTTCAGGGCGAAGCGGATATCAGGGCAGGCCGTGTGGCAGACCAAAATGAGGTTTTCTCCCGGATTCAGGCCCGTATCAATATACACCGGGAACAGAAGTGACGACAGGAAAACGACTGTACCTGGTCAGGTGGACTGAGATTGCTGAAGAAGACCTTGCGGCGATAGTCGAATACATCGCCTTAGACAATCCGGATGCCGCGCAAGCAGTTTTTGACCATATTCGCGCCAAGGCTGAAAAACTTGTCTCTTTCCCGGAACGTGGGAGAGTTGTTCCGGAACTAAACAAATACGGTTTATCGCAGTATCGCGAACTGTTCCCAACTCCCTGGCGGATCATATATCGGGTCATGGAAGACATTGTTTTTGTCATGGCCGTTTTCGATGGTCGTCGTAATCTGGAAGATATTCTTTTAGAACGTATAACCAGAATATAGGGCAGTTCAGCCCCCCCACCACCCCCACATTTGTAAAGCGACCCGCGGCTACACTTCACTCTCTCCCCTACCCTATGGTGCGCCCAATTCCGCTTGACCTGGCTTGCGCTACACCCGGCCAGCTTGGCCGTCCGGGTAATTGAGGGGCGCCATACCAATTTAAATAAAATTGGTACGCCTATTTCTCGGATAGCTCCTTTGAGCGGCGGCAGGCGCTATCCACGGCATCCATGATAAGTCCCCGGAAACGGCCGTTTTCCAAGGTATGCAGGGCTGCAATGGTGGTACCGCCGGGCGATGTCACCTTCTCCCTCAGCAATGCCGGATGTTCGCCGGTTTCCGCTGCCATGCGGGCGGCCCCGACCACGGTCTGCACCGCCAGTTGCGCCGCGATGTCCCTGGGCAGGCCGTTTTTCACCCCGGCATCGGCCAAGGCCTCGATGAAGGTAAAGACATAGGCCGGGCCGCTGCCGGACAGGCCGGTTACCGCATCCATCTGTTTTTCCGGTATGGTGGCGACAGTACCGACCAGGGAGAATATCTCGCGGCTGATCTCCAGGTCCTGTTGGGTTGCCTTCCTGCCGGGGCAGATCGCAGTGGCCGCTGCCTGGATCAGGGCCGGCGTATTGGGCATTACCCGTACGACCCGTACGCCGTCGGTGAGTGTTTTTTCAATAAAATCGGTGGAGATGCCGGCCATGATGGATATGATCAACGTGTCGGACGAAATGGCAGGTTCGAGTTCCGTCAGGACACCGGCCGCCACCTGGGGTTTTATCGCCAGGATGGTGATGTCGGCCCTGCGGACTATGTCAAGGTTTTCGTCGTGGAGTTCCACGCCGTACTGGCCGGAGAGAAAATCCCTGCGGGAGGGGACCGGCTCCGCCACCAGGATGGAGGCGGCCGGAAGTCCGCCGGCCAGGAGCCCCTTGATGATCGCCTCGGCCATGTTGCCGCCGCCGATAAATCCGATTGTTTTTCCGTCAAGCATGGATTTCTCCTTTGTACGGTCGTGCTATTGCGCCCCGCCGCTTTTTGTAATCATCATTACCCCCACACAGACCAGTATGGTGCCGGCCCACCGCAGGGGCGTCACGGTTTCATGCAGAAAGTACTGGGAGAGAAACGCCACCAGCACGTAGTTGAGGGCCTGCATGGGGAGCGCCACCGACAGATCTTCCCAGGAAAGCACTGCCAGCCAGAGAAAGAAAAAGATGGCCAGCATGGCGGTGCCCATGATGAGCTTTGGTGTGGTCAGGGCCTTGAAAGCGGCGTCCATGATGCCCCGCAGGTTCATGGCCGAGATGTCCCCCATTTCCTTCATCCCCTTGGCCAGCAGGATGTCGCCCACGGTTCCTGCGGTTACCGCCATGAACATGATGATCACGGTCTTAAACATGCTGTTTACTGTCTCCCCGATAATTGGTCAATTCGATTGTTAATGCAGCCAGTTTTTGTCTGACCCGCGGACTGGTGATGGCTGCCAGTTCGTCTTCATGGCGGTAATCCGGCATGCGGCGGATAATCTCGCCATCCGGCAGGATACCGGGGTGAAAGTATATCTCGGTAACCCCTTCGCCTAATCCGTCCAAGATGTTGAGGAGGTAGGCCTCGCTCATCCGTCCGGAGTTGAGCACCCCCTTGACCTCGCCGGCATGGCGGATGCCCATCCGTTTCAGTCCCGAGCGGGCATGGAAGGAGAGCACCCCGAAAATGATCCGCTCCAGGGCCTTCCCCGCGACGCGCTCCCGGTTGAAGGCCAGGTTGTGCAAGAGCCGCTCTCGCGAGAGGCGGAAGCTGGTGATGCCGTAGCGGGGCATCAACTCTCCGAGGATCGAGAAGACCGTGGGGTGCAGGTGGATGTTGAGATGGCCGTCGATGTGCGTCAGGGGGACGCCGGCATCCTTCACCCGCCTGATCTGGGCCTCGATCTCCCGCTGCAGCTGTTTGTGCAGCCCCTTGTCGAAAAAATAGCGCATGCCGGCAGCCACGGGATTGTCCCTGAAGTTGCCCGCTGCATCCACCAGGCCGGGGATCTCGTTCGGGGGCAGCACGGCCGAACCTTGGACCAGGGTCAGGTGCAGACCTACCTGGAGGCCGGGATTGCGGCGGGCAATCCCCACTGCCTCGTCGAACGCCGCTGCCCCCGCCATGACCGAGGCGCAGGTCAGGATGCCGTCATGCCAGGCCTTCTCCACTGCGGTATTGACGCCGGGGGAGAGGCCGAAGTCGTCGGAGGTGATGATGAGTTGTTTCATGCCGGTGCGGTGAGCTTCAGGGCGCGGCCAGCTTGCGCTTGCGCATGTAGGCAAGATACTGCTTGCCTTCCTTGAGCAGTTTTTTACGTTCCCCGCTGTTGACGATCATCTTGCCGATGCTGCGCAGGATGTATTTCGGGCGAAAGTAGAACTTGTTGTAGAACTCTTCCACGGAGTTGAATATCTCGGCGTTGGAGAGGTGCGGGTAGTTGATCACGCACTTCTGGTGGCCGGTATCGTCGATAAAGGCGTCCGAGGAAATCCAGCCCTGCTCCTTGCACATGTCGTAGAATTCGGTTCCGGGATAGGGAGAGGCCAGCGAGGCCTGAATGGAGTTGAGGTCCAGCATCTTGGCGAATTCGATGGTCTCGCGGATGGTCTCCCTGGTCTCGCCCGGCAAGCCCATTATGAAGGCGCCGTGGATGGAGAGCCCCAGCTTTTGGCAATCCCTGGTGAACTGGATCGCCTGTTCCTTGCTGACCCCTTTTTTGATATTCCTGAGGATCTGCTCGTTGCCGGTCTCATAGCCCACCACCACGTGGCGCAGGCCCGCCTCGCGCATGACTTTCAAGGTCTCGTAGTCGCAGTTGGCGCGGGCGTTGATGGTCCAGGAGATGCCCAGCGGCTTGATCAGCCCGGCCACGGCCCGGGCATGCTTTTTGTCCGCGGAGAAGGTGTCGTCGTCAAAAGAGAGTTCCCGCATCTCGGGGATGTTGTCCACGATCCACTTGATCTCCTCGTAGACATTTTGCGGGCTGCGGGTGCGCATCTGGCGGCCTGAAAAGGTCTGGGGCCAGAGGCAGTAGATGCAGCGTGACGGGCAGCCGCGGCTGGAGTAGATCGAGACATAAGGGCTCTTGAAGTGCGGGATGACATACTCCTTGATCGGCAGGTCGCGTTTGTAGACCGGCGCGACAAAGGGGAGTGCATCCAGATCCGCAATCGGCGCCCGGTCGGGGGTGTGCACGACCGTGCCGTCTTTCAGAAAACTGATGCCGTCCACCCGGTCCCAATCGCGCCCTTCGCAGAGTTCCTTGGTGGAATAGTCGAATTCTCCGCGGCAGACGATATCGATAGCGCCCTTGCCGGCCTTGAGCGATTCCTCCGGCAGGATGGTGACGTGCGGTCCGGTCAGGACCGTGACGATGCCCGGTTTGACCTCCTTGATGCGGCGCGCGGTCTCGATGTCGATCGGCAGCGTGGGGGTCGAGGTATACATCACCACCATGTCGAAATCCTTGACGATCTTCAGGCAGTCGTCCAGGGTGAATTTCTGTACCGGAGCATCCACCACGCGGCTCCCTTCGATCATCCCGGCCGGAAAGCAGAGCCAGGTGGGATACCAGAATGAGGTCACTTCGCGGGATGCCTGGTAACGGGCGCCGGCGCCGCCGTCAAAGTCCTCGAAGGTGGGAGGATTCAAAAAGAGTGGTTTCATTTCAACTCCTTACGGCAATTATAAAGTATTAAACTTACAGATATTCGCCGATTAAGTCAAGGCATACCGTTATCGGCCAGGAACGCCCGGATCAGGCCAAAGGTCTTTTCCGGCAGTTCCTCGTGGGGGTTATGGCCGCAGTCGGCGATGGTGACGAGCCGGGAGCCGGCTATCTCCCGCCGTAGCTTTCGGCCCTGCCACGGTTTGACGACCCGGTCGTGCTCCCCCCACAGGATCAGGACCGGAATGGCGAGATCGGCGTAACGGCCGGTTATCTGCTCAACATTGTCCGGTATCATCTGACGTATCGTTTCGGCCAGGCCGCGGGCAGCCGCCAGTCCACGATAACCGGCTGCGTAGCGCTCGATGTGTTGCTCCGTGATCCGTTCGTGCCGGTAAAAAACCGATTCAAGGCCTTTGCGGGCGACCAGGCGGGGGGACAGGAGCGCCATGAACAGCGGACCTATGAACGGGATGCGCAGGATACGCATGTTCCGAGGGATCTTCTGAGGGAAGCCGGGGGTGTCGATCAGGACCAGACGGGAGATCCGCGGGCATTCCAGGGCTGCGGACATCCCCACCACCCCGCCGAAGGAGTGTCCTACCAGGTTCACCTCGTCCACTCCGAGGGAGCGGATGTAGGCGTTGACGATATGGGCGTTGTGCAGGAAGGAATAATCGCCCCTGCATTGTTCCACGGAATGGCCATGCCCCTTCAGGTCCATCAGGTGGAGGGTGTACTCGTTGGCCGGGAAAAAGGGCACGAGTTCGTCCCAGGTATGTAGCGAGGCGGCAAAGCCGTGCAGAAACAGGATGTGGCGTCTGCCGCTTCCGGTTACGCGACAATGGATCCTGTCGTTGGAGGAGAAACGATAATATCCCCCCTCTGTCTCTAGCGCCTGGTCAGCCATGTCCCCAGGTTGATTGCCAGTTTTCGGTTGTTGTCATCCAGGAAGCGGTTCTGGAAGATGGCGTCGTCCCCGAAGACGACAAAGTCGCCCTTTCCCAGGTCGCCCATGACAACCACCGCGAAGGCTCCGACGGCGTCGCCCTCGGAGAGGATATTTTCGCCCTTCAGGTCAACCCAGGCCTCGGGCGAGGTACGGGCGATGGCGCTGGATGACGCGCCGGGCCTGAGCGCCCAGACGCCATAGGCGGAGAAGCTGTTGATCCCCGAAAAAAGCGGGCTGGCGGAAAGGTCGGTGACACGAAAGTTAAGGTCTTTGTCGATGATGTTCTTGCGCTCGTGCAGGACCGAGTTTGAATAATCCACGTCCAGGCGGGTCAGCAGGCTGTCCAGGGGAGGGGCTATGTGCAGCATGATAGCCAGCCTGCCGCCATTTTGCACAAAACGGGCAACCGCCTCGACCTCCTCCGGCTGGAGCGGCTTAAAGGCTCCGGATATGACCAGCCCGGCGGCGTCCTTGAGCGTGTCGTCGCTCAGTGGGGTTGCGACCGGGGCGATGGTGATCTTCGAGGCCCGCAGGGTATCCGCCAATTTTGAAAGCTGGAGCTCGCCAGGGTCGCTGATGGTAAAACGCTGGCCATGCCCCTGATCGAAAACAACGGTCGGCGCGGCTTCTGCGGCGAGCGGCAGGGAACCTGCCAGAATCATGGCAGATATGAGGTGAACATATGGTAGAATACGTTTCAGCTTCAAGTATCCCTCCCGTAAAAAGACTTTGTTGGTCTTTTATAGCCTCTGGCCAACGATTTTGCAAGATTTTCTTTTCCTCCACCTGCCGGGTATGGTAAGTGACATGGCTACAATGCGGCCACATGATGAAGCACATGAAAAGGAGAATTCAGAATGAACGCCAAGAAACCCGAGATCACCTTCAAGTATATCTTTAACTACGGATACAATCCCAACTATGTCAATGGCGCCCAGGGAGGCTTCTCGCCCCGCGGTGAGATGGTGATACATTTTTATCTGGAGCGCCAGCCCCTGCCTGAGTCGATCAGCCACGAGATTACCCCCGAAGGCGCCATTGGCCGGGAAATCGGCGTTGAACCCGAAGGTCTGACCGGCAGCATGGTGCGCTTTATCGACACCGGGGTGGTGATGAGTTATGAAAATGCCCAGGTCTTTCACTCCTGGCTGGGCGACAAACTGCGGGAGATGGAAGAGTTGCACAAGCTGCGCAACGCGTTCGAGAGCGCTCCCGCCGGCGGACAGGCTTAGAGGCTGTTGAAAGTTGAAAGTTGAAAGTTGAAAGTTGAAAGTTGAAAGTTGAACGGTGAGAGGTGAGAGGTGAATGGTGAATGGTTAGCGGTGAAAGGTGAAACTAGGTGGAGTAATGAATAAACCGGGAAGTGCCGTTTTTCTGGCCATGGCGCTGGCGGTATGCGCGGCGCTGACGGTGATGCCGCGCTGCGCATCGGCCTTTCCGATACCGGAACGGCTGGAGTTCGAGATATCCTACACCGGCATCACGGCCGGCCGGGCGGTGCAGGAGGTGACCCTCGAAGGCAACGAGGTGCGTATCGTCTCCATTGCCAAATCCGCCAACTGGCTGAGGGTCTTTTTTCCGGTGGACGACCGGATCGAGTCGGCGTTGATCTCAGGAGCGCCGCCACTCTACATCGGGGTGCCGCGGTTGTACCGCGAACGTATCCACGAGGGATGGACCCGTTTCCAGAAGGATGCGGTCTTCGATCGCGAGAAGCTTGAGGTCCATACAAAGGACCTGCTGAAGAAAAGCGAAACAACCAATGGCATCACCAAGCGGACCTACGACACCCTGTCCAGTTTTTATTATTTTCGCTCTGTCCCGCTTCAGGTGGGCGCCTCCTACTACATCGACATATTCGATTGTAAAAAACTATGGAACACCGAGGTGCAGGTTCTGCGGCGAGAGGTGATCGAAACCCCCCTGGGGAGGTTCAAGACCGTTGTGATCAAGCCGCTGCTCAGTTCGGAGGGGATCTTCGCCCGCACCGGCGACATGTTTATCTGGTTGACGGACGATGAGCGCCGCATACCGGTACAGATGAAATCCAAGGTCAGGGTCGGCAGCATCACGGCAACCCTGGTGGGCGGAACCTACTGGCCGAACAAGAAGCAGAGATAGATAGAAAAGTCTCCTCCCCCCAGCGCGGGGAGGCTGGGAGGGGGGCTCAGTTGAATTTGCAGCCTATTTCCCCTCCCTAACCATCCCCCGCTGGGGCCTAAAGGGACTATATGCGTAACTTCAAGTGTTTCAAGGTACTATGGCTCTGCTCAGCCGGGAGGGCATGATTTTGAGGGTATTCAAGGCCAAATTTTGCTACAATAAATTATATCGGCGGAGAACAACCCGGAGATTCTTGAGAAAGAAGGTGGCACAGATGACAAATACGAAAGGGATCAACGCCGGCACAACGGGAACAGCGACACCGGCAAAGGCGGGTGCAACACCGGCCAAGCAGGAGATTTGTCACCCCAGCGTGTGCGTCGGTAACGCGAAGCCGGCACATTGTGTCTGTCCGACGAATAAATAGTAGTTGCATTGTTTATTGAGAAGCGTATACTGAAATCAGGAAGCAGCACAAAGACAAAAACCGATTATAAGAAATAAAAAGCTTATAAAAGGAAAAAGTCCAAATGCTACTTCTGTTTTTTTAGAACTCCTTGGATAATTCTGGGGAGTTTTTGTGTTTTCAGGGGGGCAACTCTGCAAAGGAAGCCGTGAGTTGAGGCATGTGGGTGTTTTTCCTCCCCTCCTAGTTTAGGAGGGGCCGGGGGTGGTAGTCTTCACAAGTGGTGCAAATCCCCCTCGGTCCCCCTTTTTTAAAGGGGGAGGACAAACAGTGCCTTTGTTTTGGTTATAGTTCCGAAAAAAAACATCGTTCCCGAGTCAGCCGATAAAACATGTACGTGATTCCCAGAGGGCAAATGGGGTATACTGACACAGAAGATGGTGAATGTGTACGAGGAGTCCGGCCATGAACATCGAAATGAGAAAAGCGCGGGCAAAGATACTGAAACGGATACTGAACTCCCTGACGGTGGAGATCACAGAGCTCAAGACGCGGGGGGAATCCAACACCGAAGAGCTGGATCTCGCGCGAAACGCGATCACGAGATTCTGCGACAAGCTGTGGCCCTTTTCGCTGGAAAACGTCAAGATCAGGCATGCCCACTACGGCCCCCAGGGGCATCGCCACCACGACCACTCCGTGATGCGGGCGGCATGAC
Organism: Geobacter sp.; assembly: GCA_003151775.1. GTDB lineage: Bacteria > Desulfobacterota > Desulfuromonadia > Geobacterales > Pseudopelobacteraceae > Oryzomonas. Next base: position 20,636 of record PLYK01000045.1, read on the forward strand.
GGGTGAACGGTTATTGCCTTTCGATCGTTTCATTGCAGTGCGGCGAAAGCCGCTTTAAGGAGAGCGGCGCTCTCCGCAAGCTGACCATACGCATCGTCTGCGCTCATGAGTGTTTTTTGCGGTTTCGAGTCCTGCATGGCATAACCGAGAGCGATTGACTTGTTGGCGAGCTCCGCGATCTTCTTCGCCAGTTCGCGATTGAACTTCACGAAGTCGTCTTTTGCCGGAGGTAGGTGATAAGCCGGACGCCTAGCCATCCTTTTTTTGATTTCTGCCGCTATCCTGGCAACTTTGGCATCGGTCGCCTCGTCTTCGCCTCCCTCGACCACGCCGTCGTTGGCTGCGTGATAGGCCTTGTTGAAATCGTTGAAGTCGGTGTTATGGAGCGGCATCGAGAGATCGCCGATATAATGGGCGGCAAAACCGAGGGGATAGCGGGCATACTTATGGTTGTTCTTTCTCTCCCGGTATTGGGTAAGGGCGGCGATGATGGCGCCGTAGAGATGTCCTTTCCCATTGCAGCGGCAGTTGTAGTCGCGCACCTGGTCAAGTACCATATCGGCGGTGACCTTGACCCCTTTGGCGTTATTGCAGTAATGGTTGCCGTCTTCATGGCCGCCGGACTTCTCCTTCGCCATATCCGCGCCCACGGCAAGATAGGCGTAGTTGTCCAGACCGGCGGCCTTCACCACCGCCATGTGGGTTGCGTCATGCCAGGCAAGGGCCGGGGAACAGATGTAGAGGAAGATGGCCAGGGTAAAAGGTAAGAGATGCCGCTGCATGCGGGGCTCCTTTCGGTTGGTTTAAGGCATCATCAACATCATGTAACCGCCGATGAATAGGATGAACGCCGATAACGTCAAAAACAAAAATATCTAATCGGGTTTAGAATCTATCGGCGTTCATCCTATTCATCCCAGTTCCATAAGCCTTTCCAGTTTTTTCCTTTTGTGTCGGCTTCAGCATAGGAAACCATCTCAAATCTTTGGTAGCGTTGTCAATGAGAGACCTGAAATAATGCTCTAGATTTGGCTGATGGGAATCTTGGGGCTGGCCGGCATGGCCCAATACCAGCATCCCTCACCCTCTGCACTAGATTTATCCGTACCTGCTCAGAGGCGTGATCGTGACCCGGTCAAACCAGGTGTGGAGTACCGACGTTACGTATATCCGCCTCTTCAGGCTATCTATGGTAATTCCTCGTCACAAATTTGATCGTAGGGGCGACGCCAACGGCTCGCACGCCTTTTCTGCAATATCCACCGTAGTTGCCCATTGCACCAAGGGCGACCCGTTGGGATCGCCCCTACGGTTAATTGGATTTGTATCTGGCAATTTTTTTGTAACCGCCGATGAATAGGATGAACGCTGATTAATTTTACTCCTTGAACTGGTCCGCAAAATCGATAACGCACATGTTCCCGAATTCCGGATGAGGGCCGCAGGCGACCCCGGCGGTGTGGAAAACCGTGCTGAAGATGTTCTTGCGATGCCCCCGGTCCGGCACCCCGTCATCGACGATCATCTGTATGACCATGTCACGGGCTTCCTTGGGGCCATAGCCGATGCTCTCGCCGCTCTGCCGGTTCCATTTCCCGTGCCGACCGATCCGCTCCCGCATGCCGGGGCCCTGCACGCCGCTGTGGCCGATGACGCCGGACTCGCCCTGCTCCTTTACCAGTTCGGCCGCTGCCGCGGCCAGTCCGTCCGACCAGGCGAGCGGCGGCAGGGGTTTCTGGAGGGAGAGGACCTTGATCGCCTCATCCACGGCCTTGACCCCCTCGTTGGTCTGCATGCGGGTATCGCTCCCCGGCAGCACGAAGTATTTTCCCCGGAACTGGACTCGGAACTCACGCAGAAAGCCGGCATAGGCGCGCGGCGAGGTGCGGGCCAGGTTGACCTCCGCCAGGACCTGACCGGCCAGATCATGATCCAGGGCAGCGGCCGGGGCGGCCAGCGCGAGAAGCACGCAGATGGTTGAATATAATAGTCTCATCTTTTGCCCTATTTGCTGAGATAATCCCCCAGCAGATCCCTGCTGTGCTCGTCATCGTGGCAGTGGCTGCACAGGTTTTCCCAGTTGCTGCCGTCGGCAGGGTTGTTGTTGTGGTTGCCGTCCTTGTGGTGGACGGTCAGATGCTGCAGGTTGGCCTGGTCGAATTCCCGGCCGCATTTGGCGCAGATCGGGCCGTGGATCTTCAAGGACTTTGTCCGGTAGTTGGTGGTGTCCTCCGTTTGCCGGCGCATGGCCTCTATGCGGGCTGCGGCTTCGGCGGCCGAGGGGAGCTTGACCGTGACCGGTCGTTTGGGGCGTGCCATGGGTGGATCCTTTCTCAAAATAAATCTCTGCAACGGCTGGGCAAAAAGCTCCAGCTGCAAGGCTTGCGACCCCTGAAGAGTGAGGCGTACCCCTTGGTACGCCGCAGGGATGAAGGGGTAGCGTAACGCCGCAGATGGATTTTTTGCACAGCCGTTTACCCGTTCAGCAGCTTGACCGCGGCCCTGCCGTCGGAATAATAATCTATGATGTTCAGGCAGCCGTAGTTCTGTTCGATGTTGAACATCCCGGCCAGCGGGGCGCCGATGGCGTTCAGCAGCACGATGCGGTTGACGCCGCCGTGTCCCACCACCAGGATCTCCTGCCATTTGTGGCGCTCCACGATCTCCGCGATGACCGGCATGACCCGCGCCTCCACGTCCAGCAGATTCTCCCCCTGGGGCACCCGGTAGTTGACCAGGTCGCTCAGCCGGGCCTGCCATTCCGTTGGCCAGCGCTGGGCGATCTCCTGCCAGGTAAGGCCCTCCCACACGCCGATATTCAGCTCGCGCAGCTCGGTGCGGGGCACCGGTTCGATGCCGAACCGGCCGCAGAGGATCTTCGCGCCGATGGCGCAGCGCGACAGGTCGCTGGTGTAGCAGGCCGAGATGGGGTTGCCGGCCAGGCGCTCCTTGAGAACATGGTACTGCTCCAGGCCGATATCGGTCAAGCCCACATCGGCCTGGCCGTTGTAGCGGGGCTGGTCATTGCCTGCCACTTGGCCGTGGCGGATGAGGTAGATGCGGGTAGCCGGGGTCATGTGCGTGTCCGTCCTTTCAAAAGGGTGTGGTGGATGAGGGGAGCCTGACCGAAATGACCGCCAGGGCTGCAATCTCGGCCAGTTCGCTGATGCAGCCCGCCACGTCGCCGGTCAGGCCGCCCAGCCGGCGCTGGAAGTAGCAGCGCAGCGCCACGGTCGCCATGATAACGACGACGTAGGCTGCCAGGCCGGTAAGGGGCGGCAGCACGAAGGCCGCTGCCAGGGTAAGGGTCAGGGCGGCAACCAATTGGGCATTGCCGGCGCCCTGGATGAAGACGGCCCCCAGCCCTTCCTTGCGCGCATGGCGGGCCCCGGTCATGGCGAGGACCTGGGCCAAGCGGGCCACTGCGGGAACGAACAGCAGGGCCTGCATCTTGATGCCGGCCGGCACCGCCAGCAAGGCCTGCCACTTCAGCAGCAGGCAAAGGACGATGCCGACGGCGCCGACTGCGCCGACCCGGGAGTCCTTCATGACCTCCAGAAAGCGTTCCCGGCCGCCGCGGGCCGCGATGCCGTCGCAGACGTCGGCCAGGCCGTCCAGGTGCAGGGCGCCGGTCACGGCGGCCAGGGCGGTGATCAGCAGGGCGTCGGTCAGCGGCCGGGCCAGCCAGGGGGCGATCAGCCAGTTGAGCCCGGCCAGCAGGGCGCCGATAGTCAGCCCGACCAGGGGGAAGACGGCCGTGGAGCGCCCCAGGTCCTGCGCTTCGCAGTCGGTCTTGAAGGGGAGCGGGATGATGGTCAGGAACTGAAAGGCGACAAGGTAGCGTTTCACGGCGTTGCTTCGACAGGGGTTGTGATGACCAGTTCCGCATAGCCGGTGACGGTGTCGTGGCGCCGTGAAAAGCGCACCTCCGGCAGGATCGCCAAGACGATCTCGACCGTTGTCAGGACGATGCAGCCGTCCAGCAGGTGCCCTCCCAGCACGCGGCCGATGCTGTCGGCAAAGGCGATGTGCAGGTGCGGCCCATGGGGGGACAGGGTGCCGGATAGGGAAACGATCTCCAGCGGCCCCTCGATGATAGTGCCGCCGCCGTTTCCGGCCAGCCGCAAGGCCGCCCGGCTCAGGCTGCCGGCGCAACTGAGCACGCAGGCTGCAGGCAGTTCCCGGTCGTGGAGCAGACGGGACAACGAACTGCGAATGTCATCCCCCGGCCGGAGCCGTAACGACAGCGATGTGATGGAGCTGTACATGGCACCCCCTGTGGTTTTCCCTGTCGATGAGACCGTTAGATCTTATCCTGTTTCAGGTCATCTGCAAAGAGCTTTCCTGCGCCCCGCGATGCGCAGAAATTGCCGCACATGGTGCAGGTGGCGCTGTCCTCGGGAACCCGGCTGGCGCGGATGGCGCGGGCGTCCTCGGGATAGAGGGCCAGTTGGAACTGCTTTTCCCAGTCCAGGTCGCGGCGGGCCTTGGACATCTCCCGGTCCCGCTCCCGCATCCTGTCCGGGTACTTGTTCATGTCCCCGACGTAGGCGGCGATCTTGGCGGCCTTGACCCCCAGGCGCACGTCCTCTTCGGTGGGGAGGGCCAGGTGTTCGGCCGGGGTGATGTAGCAGATCAGGTCGGCGCCGAAGCGGGCCGACTGGGCCGCGCCGATGGCCGAGGTGATGTGGTCGAAGCCGGGCGCCACGTCGGTGGTGATCGGTCCCAGCATGTAGTAGGGCGCGCCGCCGCTCATCCGCTTTTGCAGCTTGATGTTCCCCTCGATCTCGTCCAGGGGGACGTGCCCCGGCCCCTCCACCAGCATCTGGCACCCCATCTCGCGCCCCAGTTCGGCCAACTCGCAGTTGATGACGAGTTCCTGGATCTGGGCCCTGTCGCTGGAGTCATGAATGGCCCCGGCCCTGAGGCCGTTTCCCAGGGAGAGCACGGTGTCGTGTTTCTTCAGGATGGTCACCACCCGGTCGAACTGCTCGTAAAGCGGGTTCTCGCGCTTGTTGGACAGCATCCAGGCTACCATGGAGACGCCCCCCTTGGAGACCAGGCCGCCGTAGCGGTACCCCTGTTTTCTGAGGCGCTCGATGGTGGAGAGGTTGATGCCGCAGTGCACCGCCATGAAGGCAATACCGTCGGCGCACTGGCGCTCGATCAGGTCGAAGAGTTCCTCCGGGTCGAGCCGGTTCGGGTCGCCGTATTTGCGGGCCGCCTCGCAGAAGGCCTGGTAGAGCGGCACGTTGCCCACAGGCAGGTCCACGCAGGCGATCACCTCGCGCCGCACCCGGTCCAGGTCGCCCCCCACGGAGAGCTCCATCAGGGTGTCGGCCCCGCTTTCCACGGCTGCCCGCGCCTTGGCCACCTCGGCCTGGTAGTCGATGATGTCGGAGGAGGTGCCGATGGAGGCGTTGACCTTGGTGCGCAGGCCGGCGCCGATACCGGTTGCCGTGGGCAGGCGGCTGTGGTTCCAGGGGATGACGATCTTCCCCTCGGCCACCATGCTTCGCACGAACTCCGCCGAAAGGGCTTCTTCCGCTGCCACTGCCGCCATCTGGGGGGTGATGATGCCCTCGCGGGCGGATTCGATCTGGGTCAGCATGTTTGTTCTCCTTGTTTGGGAATGAAAAATGTTTTTAGTCAGGAGTGGGGGCGATACTGCATTCCCGCCAGCCGCGCACCGAGTTGATCAGCCAAAGGGTGTCGGCGTCTTTCAGGTCTGCCAGGGTCAGCACCACCTCCCGGATGCCCCCCGCCTCGATCAACTCCTCCCGCAGCAGCCCGGGCAGCAGGCCGCACGAGAGGGCCGGAGTCAGCAGTTCGCCGTGCAGCGAGACGACGATATTGTTGTAACCCCCCTCGGTCACCTCTCCCCGCTCGTTCAGGAAGACGACATCGATACAATCTGGATGCCGCCGCCGCTCCTCATCATACAGATCTCTGCGGGTGGTCTTGTGGTAGAGAAGCGGATCGGACGAGTGCACCCGTACCTGCGACACGGCAATCATGCCGGGCGGGGATGGGCAGGGCGGCTGCGCCAGGGGTTCGGCCTCCAGGGTCAGTGCGCCTTCCCAGGCCAAAAGGACGCGCACCTTGTGGACCCCGCTCAACTCCCCGCCCAGACCGGCGAGCCGGACGCGCAGGCCTTCGCTATCGTGGCAGAAACCAAAATACGCCGCCGATTCCGCCAGCCGCCGCAGGTGCCGCTCCAGCAGCATAAAACCGTCCCTATCGTGGCGCAAGGACTCGATCAGGCAAAAGTCGGGTGGTTCACGATGCAGGAAGTCGCCCTTGGTCAGGCACTCCCGGTATTCCGCACCAGCCTCGGAATCCCAGGTGATGCCGCTGCCGAGGCCGAGTTCGCCGGTTTGCGCCGCCATGTCCAGCACCACGGTGCGGATGGCCACGCTGAAGACCGCCTCCCGGCCGGGGGAGAGGTAGCCGATGGCGCCGCAGTAGACCCCGCGCGGCTCCTGCTCCAGGTCGCGGATGATCTCCATGGTGCGCCGTTTTGGGGCTCCGGTGACCGAACCGCAGGGAA
>PLYK01000099.1 GCA_003151775.1 Geobacter sp.
TTGACATGCACGTGCACCTGCGCGATCCGGGATTGGAGTACAAGGAGGATATCGTCAGCGGCACCAGGGCTGCGGCTGCGGGCGGTTTCACCTCCATTGCCTGCATGCCCAATACCAAGCCGGTCATCGACAACAAAGCCGTGGCCGGCTATATCATCAACAAGGCCGGGTCCGAAGGCTTCTGCAACGTCTTTCCGGTCGGCTGCATCACCTACGGCATGGGCGGTGAGCGTATGGCCGAGATGGGCGAGTTGAAAGAAGCCGGTTGCGTTGCGGTTTCTGACGACGGGAGACCGGTCGCCAATGCCGAACTCATGCGCCGCGCCCTTGAATATGCCCGGGGCATCGGTATCCTGGTCATCTCCCATGCCGAGGATCNNCGAGGATCTGGCATTGGTGGGTGAGGGGGTTATGAACGAGGGGTTCACCTCCACGGAGCTCGGACTGAAGGGGATTCCCCGGGTTGCCGAGGATATCGCCACGGCCCGCGATGTCATGCTGGCAGAATACACCAATTCGCCGATCCATATCGCCCATGTCTCCACCCGGGGATCGGTGCGCATCATCCGCGAGGCCAAGGCCCGCGGTGTCAAGGTTACCTGCGAGACGGCGCCCCATTACTTCACCCTTACCGATGACGCGGTCCGGGGCTACGACACCAATGCCAAGATGAACCCGCCTTTGCGCGAGGCCGATGACGTGGCGGCCATCAAGGAAGGCCTCAGNNCAGGACCCGTACAGCAACTACCTGGCCCGGCTCGTGTTCCTGGAGCCCACCAGGGAGTTCTCGGTCGAGGTCGACCTCGTGGCCGACATGACCGTGATCGATCCGTCAGCCGTGTGGACGGTGGAGGCGGAAAAGCTTGCCGGCAAGTCCAGGAACACACCCTTTTGCGGGTGGCAGATGAAGGGGGCGGCGACCTGTACCATTCTGGGCGGCGCAGTGGCCTTTTCCCGGTAATGAGAGCCGGGGGCGCCATAATAGAAGCCATTTTTGTCTCATCATAAGGAGTCCTAACGTATGAAAGCAGTCCTTGCGCTCGCCGACGGGCGCATTTTCAAGGGTACGTCGTTCGGAGCCAGTGGCGAGGCCACGGGAGAGGTGGTTTTCAATACCTCCATGTGCGGCTACCAGGAGGTTTTGACCGATCCCTCCTATAAGGGCCAGATGGTCACCATGACCTATCCCCAGATCGGCAACACCGGTATCAACCCCGAGGATGTCGAGAGCCGCGGCCTGTTCCTCTCCGGCTTCATCGTCAAGGAATATATGGACTGCTTCTCCAACTGGCGGGCCACTATGAGCCTGGACGCCTATCTCAAGGAGAATAGCGTGGTGGGCATCCAGGGACTCGACACCCGCGCCCTGACCCGGCATTTGCGGGATAAGGGCACACAGAACGGGATCATATCCACGGTTGATTTCGACCAGGAGAGACTTGTCGAAAAGGCACGGGCCGTCCCCAGCATGACCGGCCTGGATTTGGCCAGCGGCGTCAGTTGCGACAAGCCGTACCACTGGACCCAGGGGCTGTGGGACCTGCAGACGGGATATGCCGAGGTCGATCCCGCCACCCTGAAGTACAAGGTGGTGGCCTTCGATTTCGGCATCAAGTACAACATCCTGCGCTGCCTAGTGGATGCCGGCTGCGACGTGACCGTGGTGCCGGCCGATTTTACGGCCGAAGAGGTGCTGGCCATGAATCCGGACGGCATCTTCCTCAGCAATGGCCCTGGCGACCCGGAGCCGCTGACCGTAGTGATCGAAAACCTCCAAAGGCTTATCGGCAAAAAGCCGATCTTCGGCATATGTCTCGGGCACCAGTTATTGGGATTGGCCTTGGGGGGCAAGACCATCAAACTCCCCTTTGGCAACCACGGTTCCAACCTGCCGGTCATGGACATGGCAACCCGCAAGGTCGAGATCACGGCCCAGAATCATGGATTTGCCGTTGATCTCGATTCTCTGGGCACAGTGGCCTGCCTGGGGCACGAGAACCTGAACGACCGGACCGTGGAGGGGATCCGCCACAGCAATCTGCCGATCTTCTCGGTGCAGCATCACCCCGAGGCATCGCCGGGGCCGCACGATTCCCACTATCTGTTCGGGAGGTTCGTAGAGATGATGGAGAAGTATCGAACGAAGAAATAACTTTGGACTATCTGACCCTATATCAATCAGGCGAGTTGCTGGAACGTGTTCGAACGGCCTACGCCCGACTGGCAGCCTGCGACCTCTGCCCCCATGACTGCGGCGTGAACCGCCTTCAGGGGGAGCGCGGGATCTGCGGCGCAGGGGCGCACCCGGCAATCGCCTCGGCCAATGTCCATAACGGCGAGGAACCGCCCATCTCCGGCAGCCGGGGCTCCGGTACGATCTTTCTGACCGGGTGCAGTCTGAAATGCCGCTTCTGCCAGAATTTTCCCATAAGCCAAATGGGCAACGGCTATGTGATAACAACAAAGGTCCTGTCCGGCAGGATGCTCAAGCTCCAGCGGCAGGGGGTGCACAACATCAACCTTGTCACCCCTACCCACTACCTGCCCCAGCTCCTTGCTGCGCTGTACCTGGCGATTTCCCAGGGATTCCGGCTTCCCATTGTCTGGAATTCCAGCGGCTACGAGAAGGTTGACGCCCTGAGACTCCTGGACGGTGTGGTGTCTGTCTTTCTGCCGGATATGAAGTACGTGGACAATGGGACGGCAGAGCGCCTTTCCTCGGCTCCGGACTATCGTACCCACAACCGGCCGGCTGTCGGTGAGATGTTGAGACAGAAGGGGCACCTGGAACTGGACGATGATGGTGTTGCGGTCAAGGGCCTGATTATCCGCCATCTGGTCCTGCCGGAAGGGTTGGCGGGAACGCGGGAGACCCTGTCCTGGATCGCCGGAAATCTTGGGACGGAAACCCATATCTCAATGATGCGCCAGTACTTTCCGGCCCATCAGGCCATGGACACGAAGGCATTGGGCCGCAAGATCACCGATGATGAGTATGCCGACGCGGTGCACGCGCTGGAGGAGTTCGGCCTGGAGAACGGCTGGGTGCAGGAGTAGCGGAGATATCAGTCTAGTTCCAATTATAGGTTAGGAGTTATTGTTACATGCCCAAAAGAACCGACATCAAGAAGATCCTCATCATCGGAGCCGGCCCGATCGTCATCGGCCAGGCCTGCGAATTCGACTACTCCGGAACCCAGGCCTGCAAGGCCTTGAAGGAGGAGGGGTTCGAGGTTGTGCTGTTGAACAGCAACCCTGCCACCATCATGACCGACCCGGATTTTGCCGACCGTACCTACATCGAGCCGGTAACCCCCGAGATCCTGGCCAAGATCATCGAGAGGGAGCGTCCCGACGCCGTGCTGCCGACCCTGGGCGGCCAGACGGCGCTGAATACCGCCGTGGCGGTGGCCGAAGCAGGGATCCTGGACAAATTCGGCGTGGAGTTGATCGGCGCCAAGCTGCCGGCCATCAAGAAGGCCGAGGACCGCACGTTATTTAAGCAAGCGATGGAAAAGATCGGTTTAGCCGTTCCGTCCTCCGGTCTGGCCCACAACTACCGGGAGGCCATGGAGGTCGTCAAAACGGTCGGGTTTCCGGCGATTATCCGGCCGTCGTTCACCTTGGGCGGCACCGGCGGCGGCATTGCCTACAACCTCGAGGAATTCCTGGAGATCGTCGAGCGCGGGCTCGATGCTTCGCCGACCGATGAGATTCTCATCGAGGAATCGGTGC
>PLYK01000034.1 GCA_003151775.1 Geobacter sp.
CGTACGCCGGTGCGGTTCACAAAGACGGTTTTATCACCCAGCGCTTTGAACGTCTCGAAAAGATCGATCAATGTCTGCATTTTTTCTCCTTTCTGGTCAATCTGCGGGAAGAGGCTTGCGCTTGCCGGACTCGATTTCGCGCTTCTCGTGGTAGAAGAAGCGGACCATGTAGTACTCGAAGGGATAGCCGCTCTCATAATAGCGGAAGCTCAGTTGATGCCGCGTGTCGATCACGTCCAGGGCCGTTATCCCATAGTCGAAGAGGTACCCGTTGTTGACATCGCTAAACGGATCGATCGCCATATAGATCCCGTACGTGATGCCGGTGTCCACGGCGAGCCCCCCTGCGTCGCGCAGGGACGAGGGGCCGAAGACCGGCAGCACCAGGTATGGCCCGGTACCTGACCCCCAGTAACCGAGGGTCTTGCCGAAATCCTCGTCGTGCCGTTCCAGGCCGAATTTGGTGGCCGGATCGAACAGCCCGCCAAGCCCCACGGTGCTGTTGGTCACGAAACGGCCAAGCGTTTCCGCGGACTCCACCCCCTTGAGCTGGAACAGGCTGTTGGTGAGATTCTTGACCTCTCCGATGTTGTTGTAGAAACTGGATACCCGTTCCTGGAGGTAGGTGGGGGTGATAAACTCGTAACTGTTCACCACGGGGAGGAAGAGGTATTTGTCGAAGTAGTAGTTGAACCGGTACATGCGCCGGTTGAACCCTTCCCAGGGGTCCGCCACGTCGGCGAAGCGCTGGTCCCTGACCTTGTCGATCGAATGCATCGGCGGGACCTCAGCCTGGGTGTTCACCCCGGTCGTAGCACACCCTGCAAAAGACAACGACAGCATCAGGGCGAGGATTGTCCGGCCTGCCCGGTATGGAGTAACAGTCATCACGGCCCCCTTTTTTATCATTTGAAGAAAGCGACCATGTAGGCCAGGTTATCTTTGTATTCGAGGTTGCCCAGATGGCCGCCGCGCGGGTAGATCTTGGCCCGCTCGCCGAAGAGTTGCCGCAGGTAGTCGAGCTCCGCCTTGGTCAGGATGAAGTCGTTCTCGTTGGTCATCACGCCGAACTTGGCGGACGACTTCAGGTACCCCTCGATGCTCCTTAAGTCCTGGGATGCGATGAACTCCTGCTTGGTAAGCCCCGGCCGTTTCTTCTGGAAATAGGGATACAGGTACTCGTTGAAATAGTCGAAGAAGCTCAGGTGGCTGGAGACCAGGAAATAGTCGAAAAGGGAGTCATTGGGACTCAGCACCCGGTTCTTCGGCACGACGTAGCCGCTGTTGGTCACCACGTCGGAGGAAAAGACCATGCCGGCCAGCCCGATGCGGTAGGAAAGCCCGATCAATCCGGCGGTTTCCTCGTGGGAGAACAGCTTCTCCGCGTAGATCGAGTAGAGAAAATTCTCGTTGATGGCGACGAAATTGCCATAGCGGTAATACTGGCTGAACTTGGTCAACATCCTGTTGAAAAAGATGCCTTGCTTCTTGGGCCCTCCGGGGATCTCCTTAAGCATATTCTCGATCCGTGTCACCGAATTGTAGAGGCTTACCGAGGGGTTGATCATGAGCACCTTGCGGAAGTTGAAGACCCGGCGCTCCTCGTCCAGCTTGGCCACGAAGGCGGCTTGGGTAGCTCCCAGGCTGTATCCGACCAGGTTGAAGGAGGATACTTGGATGTCGCCCTCTACTTGCTTCCAGGCGGCCTCCATGGCGCGGTACAGGTCAGCGGCGTCCTCGGTCAGGTCGCCGGGGACGCCGCTTTGGGAGGCGGTGACGATAAAATTGGAGATGGACGGCGACGGCAGGGTGATGACGTGGAAGCCGGCCTGGTAGAAGGCCTTCATCATGGTCAACAGATTGGGAGTCCGGTCGTTGGCGCCGGCTCCGCCGATCAGAAAGACCAGCGGCGCCTTCTGCTTCTGGTGGGCAAAGGTGCAGCGTAGTCCCTGGTCGTAAAAGAAGATCGGCGGGATCTGCCGGTCCGGGAAGATATGGAGCATGAGTTGCCGGGTGCGCACATGTCCGGGAAATTCGGGTATGAGGCTCGCCGGGGTCCCCATGATGGAGGCCTCATACGATCCCGGGATCGGGTAGCCGTAGCCTTCATCAGCCGCATGGCCCGGCACAGGCAAAAGGAGGATGCAGGCGATGAACAACGCTTTCAGATACTTCATGCGGATGCCTCCTGTGCATTGTTGGGAGGAACGGTGATAACCATGATCCTCATGACGTTCATTATGTCCCCCATGATGATTGTCTCACTGTTGGGCGAGATGGCAAGGATCGGAAATATAAACGCAAATAGCCTGCCAATAACAAAAAAGAATCGAGGATCTGGAGTTATCCTTTAATAACAGGGTATTAGGTCGCAAGGAAATGAACGGAGAGGTATGAAATACTCCGGCTAGCCTCAATATTTGGTGGAACCGCAATATATGAAGGGATGCCTTGCGGGAAGGCGGACTTATTCCAATTTGCATTCAAGTTGACATTTTGAAGACCTTTGAGGTTTTGAAAACCTCAAAGGTCTGGCCTGAAATATGTGCCATCTTGATCGCAAAATGGAATTAATTGGTGCATATATTGAAAATGCTGTTAAACTTTATACATTATGAAAAAACAACCCAACCCGGCGAAAAACGATAAGAAACCCGCCGTTGCCTCACCAACGGCCACCTCAGCCCGGCAGAAGCGTCCCCCTTTTCCCATCGTCGGCATCGGCGC
>PLYK01000024.1 GCA_003151775.1 Geobacter sp.
GAGGATTGAGGCGACGAAGGCGTACTGGTAAGTACGTTGAGAAGCCGAAGACGAGCCAACGCAGATAGCGCCTTGATTTGGAATTGGTATTACATGTGCGATGAAAGCTGCGCTTCCGTATCGACCGTAAACAGGTTGTTCTCCTCAAGCCAGTTTTTTACCCTGCTGGCAAAAAAATCGTCTTTCATAGCCATGAGAAGTTCCTCCTCTTCCGGGAAAAAGGAGAGGATATCGTTGATGTTGCCGTAGGGTTTTCTGCCGCCCAACGAGCCGTTCAATATGCTGCTCAGGCCTGTATCCTGAATGGCCCCGAAGAAACCGGACATGAACCGCCGTTCGACACCGTAGTCGAAGCGGGGAATCTCCAAAAAACGATCCCGGCCGGTTTCCATTTGCCGCCAGAACTCATCGTCTTCCGCCATGGTTGGAACGAAGAATATCTCGCCGGTATAGCGGTCGAGAAAGTAAACCCGGTCGCTCAACCCGCTGGTGAAGGCGTCCATCAGTTCATCCCAGACAATTTCCACATTACGTATGATAGCCATGACGCCCGTTCCTCTTATCCTGTTGACATATCACGCAAGTGACAGCACAATCCCGACTATGCGCACCATCTTCCTGGCCGATGCACACCTGAAAGCCCCGACGGACCGTAATTACCGTCTGCTGCTTCGCTTCCTCGACTCCCTGAAGGGGAATACGGAAACCCTCTTCATCATGGGCGACCTGTTTGATTTCTGGCTGGGCTTTCCCTCCCATCCCTTCCGCCAGTACGATTCGATGCTGGAAGCGCTCCTGGATCTGACCCGCAACGGTTGCCGCATCGTATACTTCGAAGGGAACCACGACTTCCATCTCGGGACGATCTTCAACAAGCGCCTGGCGGCTGAAATCCACCGTGGGCCTGCCGTGGTGACGGTGCAGGGGAAACTGCTCCTTCTGTGCCACGGCGACCAGATCAACCGCGCCGACCGCGGCTACCGCCTGCTGCGGTTCTTGTTGCATAACCGTCTGGTTGCGTCTTTAGTCCGGCATTTCCCGCCATCCCTGACGATGAAGGTCAAGGACCGCCTGCAGCACATCAGTCGATCCGGCTACCGGGCAAAACAGGAACGCTGGAACTACCGGGAGATCATCCGCGCCTTCGCCCGTTCGGTTCAACAGCAGGGGTACGACGGCCTCGTGACCGGCCATTTCCATCTTGCGTTCCGCGAAGAGTTGCCTCCCCCACCCTTTACGGTCCTTTCCCTGGGCGACTGGATGGAGCAGTTCACCTACGGCGAGATGCGGGATGGGGAGTTGCAGCTGCATATCTACCGGCCAAAGCCCCCTTCATCCGCCAAGGGGCCACATGGCCCTAGTGTCCCGTTCGCTTGAAAAACTCCTCCAGCGCCTGTTCCCCTACCTGGGACGACTTGATCTTCCACCTGTCCTGATTGATGACCAGCGCCACCAGCGCTATTCGCGGCTCATGGGCCGGTGCGTATGCGGCAAACCAGGAATAATGTCCCTTGGGATCGGTCCCGTCGATCGATCCGGTCTTGGCGGCGATATCGATACCGGCCAGCATCGGACGGCCCCGGCGGTCATGAAAGGCACGCCGGGACGTACCCCTGGTAACGGTATTGGAGAGCATCTGAGTGAGAAACGCCGCCGTCTCGGGCGATACGAGCCGGCGCAGTTCACGGGGCGTATGCCCCTCTTTTTGCCCGCCCGCGGCATCGACAACCTTGTCGGTCAAGGTCGGGACCATCATCCGCCCTTGATTGGCGATGGCCCCCATGATAACCGCCGCGTGCAGGGGCGATATCTTGACCTCATGGTCAAGGCCGGCCCCCATCAACATCAAGGCATGGCCCGACTGGGGTTCGCCGGCCTTGCTCTCCTTGACCGGGACGCCCGGGAGAAGTTTTTGATTGAAGCCGAATCTGCGAACATATTCCATGACCGACGACTTGCCGGCGATATCGCTGGCTACCCGGCCGTACACCGGATTGATGGACTTGCCCAGGGCATAGCCCACACCCATGCGGTTATTGTTGCCCCTGGGGTTGATATCCCAGTAACGGGGGTTTTCCGAATAGGCCCCCCCCCGAAACTCGACCACCGTTTCAGGGGTGATCTTTTTATTTTCCAGGGCGGCGGAGGCGGTGATGATCTTGAACAGCGACGCCATCGGATAAAGATCGAAGAAGGCGGACTGCGCCCACTGTGGATCGACGGAAGAATAGGACGTCATGGCCAGGATCCGGCCGGTTGACGGCTCAATGGCCACAAACACCCCGAAGGGCACCTGTTTTTGGGCCATGAAATCATGGACCCGCTTCTGCAGACCGTCCCGGATGCTGTAGTGAAGGGTATCCCCACCCCCACTGCGGGCCGTGAGCTTCCCATCGGCCAGGACCGCCGTGTCGAACAGGCGCACGGCAGCCTCAAAACTGCCGCTCGCGGGAGGTTTTGCCGCCTCGGCCACCTTGATATCGGGAGTGGAGTGGGAATGGAGCCATAGTGTCACCGCCCGCACCGCAGGGGGTGACTTCTGGTACACGACGGCGCAGACCGGCGTCAGCGCCAGCACAATGGCCAGAAACAGGAGGAGATGCTTGAGCCGTTCGCGGCGCTTGCCCACAGGTATGGGCAGCCGCAAACCGTTGCGCTCGCCAGTGTCCTTGATTTTCCTGTTGCTGCGATAGAAGCCGGGAATCTGTTTTTTTCTGGTTAGATTTTTAAGGTCCTGCATGGCGTTCCGGGACTCTGACTCTGAATAAGATGAGTAGACTATACCGCCAAGAGGCGGCCTTTGTCAACGAATGCGGGCAGAGGAAGGTAATGAGAGCGCTCGGCGCTCAGAATGTGTTTATCCGGTGGATGAATGCCAACAGCAGTCCATAGTGATGATGGTCGAACTTCATGATTATGCGCGGCAGATCGATCAGGTCCGGCTGATCGGCCTCTTCGGGCATCGCACCGCAGCTGTAGATATGTCCCCCCTCCTGGAGCAATTCGGGAAACTCTTCCTCCAGGGTGTTGATCTGTTCCGGGGAAAGGGCCTTGTTCAGCCGGATGACGAGACGGTGGTCGATGAAGCGCATGGAATGGTAGATACGGTAAAAGGTTTCAATGGCCTCGACCGCTTCCCGCTCGTTCTTGGTTATGGTGAACAGGGAAAAATCCTCGCCGGAAATGAAGCCTTTCACCAGCAGGCTCTGCCTGACAAAGGCGAAGAACTGCTCCCAGTACCCATCCTCGTCGTCCACCAGGATCAGGGGCTTGGGCGAGGTCTTGCCGGTCTGGATCAGGGTGAAGACCTCCATGGCCTCGTCCAGCGTGCCGAAACCGCCGGGAAAGACGGCAATGGCGTCGGCCTCCTTGACAAAGGCCACCTTGCGGTTGAAGAAGTATTTATAGGTTATCAGCCGCGGATTGCGGTACATGACCGGATTCGGCTGTTGTTCGAAGGGGAGGCGGATATTTACGGCAAAGGAATTCTCGCTGCCGGCCCCCTCGTTGCCGGCCCGCATAATGCCGGGGCCGCCTCCGGTGATGATCATATAACCTTTATCCGCCAGCATGCGGCTGAAGCGGACGCACTTGCCGTACATCTCCTCATCCGGCCCGGTGCGGGCCGAACCGAATATGGTGACCTTTTTGCGGTCGCGATACGGGCCGAAGACCCGGGCAGTGAACCGCATCTCGCGCAAAGTGCGGTTGATCAGCTTGAGGTCGGCCAGATAATCCACCTCCTGCCCGATCTTGAGGGTCGACAGGATCATCTCCCGGATGATCCCGGCATCATGGATATCGCCGACCGCCTCGATCAGCCGGCTGATCATCTGGTCTATTTCCTTGTTGGGCCGGGAAAAACTGAGTTCCATTACCACGTCCTTGTTATGGATCCGGGATGTAATAAACGCACCCTAACACAGGTTCGGGCGCAAATCAAACGCCGCAAAAAGGGCATACCCGCCCGCCCATGGCGCTAAACATGCATCTTGCATTCAGAAGGGACGTATAGTAATATTCATTTTCTTTTTCTGAAGCCACTACGCGAAAACCAATCTATCCAAGGAGTATTTCGGCCATGCTGGACTTAATGCGCAAGAAGAAGGAATCCATCATCATCAAGATTGTGTTCGTCGTCATCGTGCTTTCTTTTATCGGCACCATGTTCCTGGTATGGGGAAAAGGGAGCGAGGGCCTCGGCGGGCACAGCGGTTACGCAGCCAAGGTGAACGGCGCCAAGATAACTCTTGAGGAATACCAGAACGCCTATCAGCGCGTCCGCAACATCTACCAGCAGATTTACGGCCAATCCATCACCCCGGAGATGGAAAAAATGCTGGGATTGAAAAAGGTGGCCCTGGACAGCCTGATCGACAATTTCCTGATCGCAAAGGAAGCCAAGTCCATGGGGATCAAGGTATCCAAGGAGGAGGTGTCCAATTCCATTGAAGCCATGCCCACCTTTCAAAAAGGCGGAAAGTTCGATTTCGACCTGTACCAGCAGCTCTTAAGAAGCAGCCGCATGACCCCCAAGGACTTCGAGGAGGGGCAGAAGCACGACCTGCTGCTTTCCAAGGCCCGCCAGTCCATCAAGGACAAGGCCGCGGTCAGCGACGACGAAGCCCTGGCCCAGTATAAAAAGGAAAACGACAAGATCGAACTGGAGTATGTGTCCTACGCGCCGAGCGAGGTGATCGCCGAGGTGAAACCGACCGATGCCGAACTCAACGACTATCTGCAGAAAAACCCGAACGAGTTCAAGACGCCTGAAAAAGCGGCCCTTTCCTACATCCTGCTCGATCCGGCCTCCCAGGCGGCAAAGCTGACGGTTTCCGAGGAGGAGATCCAGACCTTCTACCAGAAAAACATCGACCGCTGGCAGGGCAAAGACGGCATCCTGCCCCTCAAGGACGTTCGGGACAAGGTCAAGGCCGACGCCCTCAGACAGAAGGCCGCCAAGCAGTCCTTTGAGCTGGCCGCCGACACCCTTTACAAGAATGCCAAGTCCGGCGATCTGAACCTGATCGCCGGACAACTGGGTCTCAAGGTGCAGGAGACGCCGCTGTTCGATGCCAATGTCCCGGCCGCCGCCTTGGCGGGTGAGACGGTTGTTATCAAAAAGGCCTTTGAACTCAAGGAGGGCGAACTGGGCGGACCGGTTGAGACCGCCAAGGGCATTTACATCATCAAGGCCAGGGAACGCAAGGCCTCGGTCGTCCCGCCGCTCGCCGGGATCAGGGCTTTTGTGGAACAGAAGGTCAAGGCCGCCAAAGCGGTGGAACTTGCCAGGAAAAAGGCTGCCGACGCAACCCGGCAGTTTGCCGCCAAAGGTACGCTCAAGCCCCGGACCACCGGCATCTTCGGGTTCTCGGACAAGGGCAACGTCCCGGATATCGGCAACGCCCCCGACATGATGGAGGCAGCCTTCAAGCTGACCGCCGCGGCGCCGGTGGCCAACGAACCGTTCAAGGTGGGCAACCGTTGGTATGCGGTACGCCTCAAACAGCACATCGAGACCCCAAAAGCGGAATTCGACAAGGCCAAGCAGCAGATCAAGCTGAAGCTTTTGCCCAAGAAACAGGGAGAGGCCCTGGCCGTCTGGACAAAGGGGCTCAGGGAAAAGGCCAAGATCGAGATCAATCAAACGCTCATCGCTGAAAAATAGGAGAGATGCCATGTCACATCCCGTTCTGCAAACCGATTTCCCCGGCCTTAACCTCATAGCCCGCGGCAAGGTGCGGGACATCTACGACCTGGGGGACGCCCTGCTGATGGTCACGTCGGACCGTATCTCGGCCTTTGACGTGATCATGAACGAGCCGATCCCGGACAAGGGGTTCGTACTGACGCAGATATCCGCCTTCTGGTTCCGCCAGGTGGAGGACATCGTCAAAAATCACATCATCTCCACCGATGCGGACGATTACCCGGCGGCGTGCCGCCCCTACGCCGGTGCGCTGGCCGGACGCTCCATGCTGGTAAAAAAGGCCAAACCGCTGCCGGCGGAGTGCATCGTGCGCGGCTATGTCTCCGGTTCCGGCTGGAAAGACTATCAGGCCAACGGCTCAATCTGCGGCATCAAGCTCCCGGCCGGGCTCCTGGAGTCGGACCAGTTGCCGGAACCGATCTTCACCCCTTCTACCAAAGCCGAACTGGGCACCCATGACGAAAACATCTCCTTTGAACGGATGGCTAACGTCTGCGGGCGCGAACTGGCCGAGCAAGCCCGCGACTATACGATAAGGATCTACACCCGGGCTCGCGATCTGGCCGCCCGGAAGGGGATCATCATTGCCGACACCAAGTTCGAATTCGGTGTCTATGAGGGAGAGCTGATCATCATCGACGAATGCATGACCCCCGACTCCAGCCGTTTCTGGCCCAAGGACCTTTACCAGCCGGGCGGAGCGCAACAAAGTTTTGACAAACAGTTCCTGCGGGATTACCTGGAGACCCTTGATTGGGGCAAAACAGCCCCTGCGCCACCCCTGCCGGCGGAGATCGTCGAAAAGACCGCCGAGAAATACCGCGAGGCGCTCTTCCGCATCACCGGCATCCGCGTATAATACCGATTTCAAATCACGCCCAAAGATGGCGGGCCAATCGGTCCGCCCTCTTTTTTTGTTTACAAATCTTTACGCAATTGTTGTGAAAATTTTACCAAGTTGCGCTATGCTGGTATTTCATGGGAAGTGATTACGCATACAGCGGGGAGAACTGGGCATGAAACTGGATGAAATCAGGGAAATAGCGAAACAGCACAATATCAAGACAGTCAGGATGAAAAAGGCCGAACTGGTACGCGCCATCCAGCAGGCCGAGGGAAACGAACAGTGCTTCGATTCCGGCAAAGCCGCCGCGTGTAGCCAGGAAAAGTGCCTCTGGCGTGAGGATTGCGACTGAGAATCGCTGATTTGACAACGATACATCAATAAAGGTGCTGCCCCCTGAAAGGGATCGCCCTGCTTTTGCTATGGCGCCGCGTTTGTCCGCAGATAGGCGCCCAGTTCCCCATCAACCTTGGCGATGTGGTGGATCAACCATTTGAGCAGCATATTGTTGGTTTCGATCACATGATGAACTGCCGCACCATGTGCATTGATCTCGTCCTTTAGCGCATTGAGCCTGGCAATGAACCCGTCATGCTCGCTTTTATGGGCGGCATATCCGGGAAAGCGGTGGTTTCTCTGGATACCTTCCTCGTCGCTGAAATGGCTGATCACGTATTCATCGAGAAACCCCAAAAGCTTCTGCAACTCATCAATCCCCTTGCCCGCCTTGCAGGCATTGAGCAGGCTGTCGAAGCGGGACAACAACTCCTTGTGCTGACGGTCGATCTCCGGTACGCCGATTGCCAGCGACTCTCTCCACTCGATTCCCATGCTGCATACCCCTCTTTGACACGTTAAAATTACAAGCCGGTTAACCCAGCTTATTTTTTGAGTTTTATTTTACCCTTTTCCTCCTGTTTTTGCAACACCGCCGCCATCCGCCTTAAACGGGCATCCACCAGATGGTACAGCGTCCCCTTGGGAAACGTCCCCCTCTTTGCGCGCGTTCCTGCGGCCATGCCGGTCAGTATCTCGATCCCCTGCTCGATGGTTTCCACGCTCCAGATATGGAACCGGCCGGTTGCGACTGCAGCCACCACGCCGTCCTGCAACATCAGGTGCCGTTCATTGGCCTTGGGGATCATGACCCCCTGTCGCCCGGTCAGCCCCTTGGACTTGCAGACGGCAAAGAAGCCTTCAATCTTGTAGTTGACCCCGCCGATCGGCTGGATGATGCCGCGCTGGTTTACGCTGCCGGTCACTGCGATCCCCTGCCTGATGGGAACGCCGGACAGGGCCGAAAGCAGGGCGTACAGTTCGGTGGAGGAGGCGCTGTCTCCCTCGACGCCGTTGTAGGACTGTTCGAAGCAGATGGAAGCGGAGAGTGACAAGGGGCGCTTGACGGCAAAGGTCCCTCCCAGGTATCCGGTCAGGATCATGACCCCCTTGTCGTGGATCGGGCCGGAGAGCTTGACCTCGCGCTCGATGTTGACCATGCCGGCCTGGCCGGTGTAGACCCGCGCGGTAATACGCGAAGGGCGGCCGAAGGTGTGGTCGCCGAGGGAGATCACCGACAGTCCGTTGATCTGGCCGGTCACCTCGCCGTCCGTATCCACCATGATGGTGCCGTCGTCGTACAGCTCCTGCAGGCGTTCTTCGATGCGGTTGACCCGGTAGAGCTTCTCTTCGGCGGCGCGCTGCACATCGTCGCCGCTGACGATGGCATGACCGTCCTTTTGAGCCCAAAAACCGGCCTCACGGATAAAATCGGCGATCTCCATGAACTGGGAGGAGAGCTTTTCCTGATCCTCCACCATGCGGGAGGTGTACTCCAGCAGGCGGGCGACGCCGCTGCGGTCGAAATGCAGCAGTTTTTCACACCGGCAGTGGGTAGCCACGAACAGGGCATAGTCCCGCATGATCTCCGGCGTTCGGGCGACGCGGTTGTCGAACTCGGCCTTGACCTTGAAGAATTTGCGGTAGTCCGGGTCCAGGTGGAACAGCAGGTAGTATATCCAGGGGGAGCCGACCAGGATGATCTTGGCCTGGAGCGGCACCGGCTCCGGCTTGAGCGATACCATGGTCATGAAGCGGTACTGTTCCAGCACATCCTCGATCCTGATCTCGCCGGTACGTATACAGCGTTTGAGCGCGTCCCACACAAAGGGATTGATCAGCACCTCCCGGGCATCGATCACCAGGTAGCCGTCATTGGCGCGGTGCAGCGCCCCGGACCTGATCATGGTGAAATCGGTCACCGCCACGCCGCCGTACTGCATGACATGCTCGATACGGCCAAAGAGATTGTTGTAGGTGGGATTCGACTCGAAGATGACCGGCGCGCCCTTGGCCTCCAGGTTATCCACCAGCACGTTGACCTCATAGCGTTCAAAGGTCGGTTCCTGGCGCGGCATCTTCAGCCCCGGGATCTGGGACTGGGGCGCCTGGGGCTTGAAATCCTCCAGATTGTTGAGGATATCCTCCTGCACCGCCTCCAGGTAGGCCGGCACCTTGGGGAACTCGCCATACTTCTGGCGCAGCGGGTCGAGACGATGCCCCAGGCACGACATTCCCAGCTCCCGGTCGGCCTGGGAGAGTGCGTCCTTGGTCGCCTTTTCGCTCTCGCGCACCTGGCGCAGCACCTCGTTCAACCTCTCTGTCAGCCACTTGCCGTCTTTCTCCAATTTTTCGCGCTTTTTCTGGGGCAGCGCCTCATATTCCTCCTGAGTGTAGTTGCGCCCCTCCTTCTGGGGGACGGCCACCAGCCCGGAGACCGTTCTCTGCAGCGTAAACCCGCGTTTCTCGCATTTCTTCTCAAGCGCCTGGAACAGTTCGCTGTTGGTGGCCTGATAGGTTTCCAGGATCTCCGTGCGGCGGTTCTCGTACTCCCGGCTCTCCAGGGCCTTGGGGATATCCTCCTTGAAGGCTTGGATCAACTCCTTCATGTCAGCGGCCAGCCCCCCTCCCTTGCCGGCCGGCAGCGACAGGGATACCGCTGCATCGTGATCCTTGAAATTATGGACATACAGCCAGTCGCAGGGCTGCGGTTCGTCCACGGTCCGCTTCCTGAGAATGCTGCGGATGGTCGAGGCCCTGCCGGTGCCGGTTTCGCCCGAGATGAAGAGGTTAAAGCCTGTGCCCTGCATGTCGAGCCCAAACTCGATCGAACGCAGGGCCCGCTCCTGGCCGATGGCGTCTTCCAGGTCGGGGAGTTCTTCGGTGGTCTCGAAATCGAAGGCGCCGGGATCGCACTCCCAACGGAGTCTTTCAGCGGGGACGAGCAGTTTGGTGAAAGGCATCTGGCGCTCCTCTCGCAAAGGAAATAGGAATGGCAATGGATCATATCACGGAGAACCTTGGGAGGCCAGAAGCACAACCGGATGTTCCAGGGTACGGCGCAACTCGGCCAGGAACCTGGCCGCATAGACACCGTCCACCACGCGGTGGTCGCTCGACAGGGTCACCCGCATGGTGGGGGCCACTGCAAGCTGCCCATTTCTAACCACGGGGCGTTCGGCTACCGCGCCCACCGCCAGGATGGCGACCTGTCCCGGCACGATCAGGGCGTCGAATTCGTCCACCCCATACATGCCCAGATTGGAGATGGAGAAGCCGCCGCCCGACATCTCTTCGGATGTCAGCCGACCGCTTCTGGCCCTGTCCGCCAGGAGGGAGGCCTCACGTTCGACCTCACGAGCCGCCAGGCGCGAGCAATCCCTGACCACCGGCATCAAGAGGCCGTCAGGCAGCGCCACGGCAAAACTGATATTGACCGGCCCGCCGGCGCCGCCGTCCCGGCCCGCCATGAGCAGCGGAAAACCTCTGAGGGCAACGCCGCAGGCCTTGATCAGCAAGGCGTGATAGCCGACCTGCCCGTCGCTCCCTTTCAATTCGCTGACCACCTCGCGGCAGGCCTCCATCCCCACCTCCACCGTAGCGGTGAAATAGGGAATCTCCTGCCAGGACCGGGTGACCGTGGCGGCAATGGCCTGACGCATGGCGCTCGGCGCAGGCCGGCCGGCGGGCGGAACGGCATCCAGCGGACCAGCCGGGGCAGGAACCGAACCTGCGGCCGGAATGGGCGCTGCCTGCGGAATGGGCGCTGCCTGCGGAATGGGCTCTGTCTGCGGGATGGACGCTGCCTGCGGTTGTGTGGCCGGGACCGCCAGATCCTCCTGGAGAATCCTTCCCTCCGGGCCGCTGCCGCGCACCTGGGAGAGATCAATACCCTTCTCCCGCGCCATGCGGCGCACCAGGGGCGACGCCTTTTCGTGATCGGCCCCGTCGCGCCCCCCCGACGGCGAAGGAAGCGAAGCTGCGGGTTGTGGGGGGGGCGCATCCGCGGCCGGCGGTGCGGGTGGCTCCGCGGGAGAGGGCGTTGCGGCAGACGCAGCCGTCAGGGGAGGCGCTCCGGCCCCGGCCACCACTTCGCCCGGCTCGCCGATCAGCCCGAGCACCGTGCCGACCGGGACGATTTCGCCCCCCTTTGCCATGGTCTTGAGCAGGACGCCCGAGGCGAACGCCTCCAGTTCCATGACCGCCTTGTCGGTTTCCACCTCGGCGATCACCTCGCCGCGCTCGACCCGCTCCCCCACGCTCTTGCGCCAACCGATGAAGCTCCCCTCGGTCATGGTATCCGACAGCTTGGGCATGGTGATTTCAGTTGTCATAGTGGGTCATCCCCTTCTTCCCCCTCTGTTGTGGAGGGTTTCTATTTAGTTTCCATCCGGAAAGGGTTCTTTTCCGCCCATGCTGCGTCAATCTTCGGGCTTGCTTGTGCGGCGTACCGATGTACGCCTCCGCGCAATCCCTCGATTTCCTTGCCTGGACGAAAAATCCCTCCTTTCCGGATGGAAACTATTTACCGGTCGTTTTCAATAGCCGCCGCTCGTGACATCCCTCACGGCCTGGATGATGGTTTCCTTCCGGGGGATGCAGAGCTTCTCGATCTTGCGTGAGTAGGGCATGGGCACGTCCAGTCCCGAAACGCGCCTGACCGGTGTCTGGAGGACATCGAAGCAGTTCTCGAAGATGCGGCTGGCGATCTCGGCCCCCAGGCCGCAGGTGCGCCAGCATTCCTCCACCACCACCGCCCGGCCGGTCTTTCTGACCGAGGCCAGGATGGTATCGTCGTCCAGCGGCGCCAAACTGCGTAGGTCCACCACCTCGCAGGAGATGCCTTCCCCGGCCAACTCCTCGGCAGCCTGCAGGGCCAGCACGGTCATGCGTGCATAGGCCACGATGGTGACCTGCTCACCCGGCCGCTTGACGGCGGCCTTGCCGATGGGGATCAGGTATTCCGGGTCTTCCGGCACATCCCCCTTGCTGTTGTAAAGCAGTTCGTGCTCCAGGAAGATGGCCGGATTGTTGTCCCGGATGGCGCTCTTCAGAAGCCCCTTGGCATCGGCCGGCGTTGAGGGGTAGAGCACACGCATGCCGGGGCAGTGCATGAAAAAAGTCTCCAGGCTCTGGGAGTGTTGGGCGCCCAGTTGACTGCCCCCCCCTCCCGGCATGCGGATCGTCATGGGCACAACAGCCTGGCCGCCGAACATGTAATGTATCTTGGTCATGTGATTGACGATCTGGTCCATGGCCAGGAGGGCGAAGTTGACCGTCATCAGCTCGGCCACCGGCCGCAACCCCCCCATGGCGGCCCCCACGGCCACGCCGATGATGGTGTTCTCCGAGATAGGCGTATCCTTGACCCGCTCCTCGCCGAATTCGGACAACAGCCCGCGGGTCACCTTGAAGGAGCCCTCGTACAGCGCCACATCCTCGCCCAAGACCACCACCGAAGGATCGTGGCGCATCTCTTCCTTCAAGGCCAGGTTTATCGCATCCCGATAGGTCATTTCTGCCATATCCTACTCCTTTGAAACTCAATAACATTCACGCTTTTTAGACATAAATATCGCTGTATACCTCGCTATCCTCCGGCCATGGCGACTCTTCGGCAAAGGCGACCGCCTCCTCCACCCCGGCCCTGCACCGCGCCTCGATGGCGTCCAGGGCCTCGCGGGTGGCGATCCCCTCCTCCAACAGGCGCTTGGCATAGTTGGGCAGCGGGTCGCGGGACTTCCACAACTCATGCTCGGCCGCCGAACGGTACTTGCCCGGATCGGACATGGAATGCCCCCGGAAACGGTAGGTGGTGGCCTCGATAAAAAGGGGCCGGCCGGTTTCCCGCACCTTCTCGGCGGCGTACTTCACCGCCTTGTAGACCGCGATCACGTCCATGCCGTCCACCTTTTCGGAAGGGATGTCATAGCCGCAGGTGCGGCGATGGATGGATGCCAGGGCCGAGGAGCGGTGAACCTCGGTGCCGATGCCGTAGAAGTTGTTCTCGCAGATGAAGAGCACCGGCAACTCCCACAACTGTGCCCAGTTGAGGGATTCGTGGAAGGTCCCCTGGTTGACCGCGCCGTCGCCGAAGAAACAGGCGGTGATGCGGTCCTCGTTCCGGTACTTGGAGCTGAAGGCCAGGCCGACGGATATGGGAAACTGTCCGCCGACGATGGCGTAGCCCCCCATGAAGCTCAGGGAGGGATCGAAGAGGTGCATGGAGCCCCCCTTCCCCTTGCAGAGGCCGGTGGCCTTGCCGAACAGCTCTGCCATGACCCGCTTCGGATCGGCGCCCCGCACGATGGCCTGGGCGTGTTCCCGGTAGGCCGAGAGGATATAATCGTCCTTGTGCAGGCCGGCCGTCGCCCCAACCGCCACGGCCTCCTGGCCGCTGTACAGGTGCAGGAACCCGGTGATATTGCCCTTGGTGTACTGTTCGGCGCAATGATCCTCGAATTCCCGCGAAAGAAACATCTGCTCGTAGAGCCGCACCAGCTCGTGATCCGGCAAAACCATGCGTAGTCTGGTTTCCATCATCTCCTCCGCTTTGGTCATTTAAGTATTACAATCATTGGCCCGCAGGGCCGCCTCCTGCCGGATGCCTTCGATGGCAGCCCCGATTTCCAGCTCACCATTGAGGGTGCCTGTCAGGCGGGGAATATAGTCGCGCTCCAGCAGCAGGCGATAGGACGAGGCAAACCCCAGGTCCAAGGCCCAGGAAATCTGCAGCATCTTGAAGTCGTTGAGGACCAGGCACTGGTCCAGCCTGACGACGCGCTGTGCCAGCAAGGCGTCCCGGCAGGCCGGCGTGCATCCGGGCAGATCGGGCAGGTCCAGGGTGGCGGCGGAGGCCCGCTGCTCCACGGGCAACGCGAAGAGTTCAAGAAATATCCGCCAGATATCCAGCTTGTCCGCGTCCCGGATCATCTGCATGAACAGCCTGGTCGGCGAACCGACCCGTTCGGGCAGTTCCAGCAGGTTGTGGAAACGCACCGCCTCCTCAACCAACAGGCGCTCGGCGGGATCGAGGCCGTCCAGCAGGTTGTGCTCGGCCAGGACCTCCAACGAGAGCCGGGCATGGTTGTCGGAGTCGCTGTCGCGAAAGGTGCGCCAGCGCCGGTACTGGGGAAAACGGCCCACATCGTGCAACAGGGCGACTGTTGCCGCGATACGGGCCTCGTTGGCCGAAAGCCCCTCGCCCGCTGCCAGGGTGTCGCTGACCGCGCATACCTTGCGGGTGTGTTCGATCTTGAGCAGAATATTTCCAAGCCCTTCCGGGTCGGTATCGAGAAAAGTGCGGGTATAGTCGTCGAACCACCGACCGATACCCGCAACACGCTGTTGTTCCATGAATCTTCCGGTTCTTGCCTGAGGCGTTGAAATCGCTGAAATAATACTGTAATCTTCTGCAAAGTCAAACGCCATCTCCCGGAGCCCCCATGCAGCCGCCCTTATTTCCTGACATACACGATCCACAGGAGAGTGCCCGGGACAGGGCAGAGGAACTGCGCCGCCTGATCGAGCACCACAACCGGATGTACTATGTGCTGGATGCGCCAGAGGTCAGCGATACCGAGTACGACGCGCTGTTCCGTGAGCTCCAGGCCATCGAGGAACAGTATCCCGGACTGGTGACGCCCGCATCTCCGACCCAGCGGGTCGGGGGCGCAGCCCTGGATAAATTTGCCCCTCTGCCCCACCGCCTCGCGATGCTGTCGTTGGAAAACGCCACAAACGAAGAAGAGATCAGGGAGTTTGACCAGCGGGTCAAAAAGGTTCTGGCGCTGCCTGCCGGGGCGGAGGTGGGCTACGTCTGCGAGCCGAAGATGGACGGCCTGGCAGTGGAACTGGTGTATGAGAACGGTGTATTAACGGTCGCCTCCACCCGCGGCGACGGCCTGACCGGTGAAGACGTGACCGCGAATATCCGGACGATCCGCTCGCTCCCCCTGCGGCTTTCCGGCAAGGACGCCCCACGACTGCTGGAGGTGCGGGGTGAGGTCTACCTGTCCCTGGAGGCGTTTCAACACATCAACCGGGAAAAAGAGGAAAACGGAGAGCCCCCCTTTGCCAACCCGCGCAACGCAGCCGCCGGTTCGCTGCGCCAACTCGACCCCCGCGTCACGGCGCAGCGGCCGCTCTCAGTCTTCTGCTATGCTCCGGGTGTCGGCGAGGGGACGGCATTTGATTCGCAGCAGGAGTTCTTCGCCTTCATCAGCGCCCTTGGGCTGCAGGTCAACCCGCTGGTGCGCCCGGTAACCGGGATCGAGGCGGCGGTGGCGTATTACCTCGAGATGCAAGAGCGCCGGGAGGCGCTCCCCTACGAGATCGACGGCACGGTCATCAAGGTGGATTCCTATGCCCTCCAGCGGGAATTGGGCGAAAAGAGCCGCTCGCCCCGCTGGGCCATCGCCTGCAAATTCCCGCCGCGCCAGGCGGAGACCGTTGTCGAGGCAATCGTCCCGTCAGTCGGCCGGACCGGGGTGATCACGCCCGTTGCGCACCTGCGGCCGGTGGTGATCTCCGGGGTGACGGTTGCCCGCGCCACGCTGCACAACTGGGACGAGCTCGCGGCCAAGGACATCCGCATCGGCGACACCGTGGTGGTGGAACGGGCCGGCGACGTCATACCGGCTGTGGTCAGGGTGCTGACGGAAAAACGCACCGGCCGGGAGATGCCGTTGCCGCCGCCGCAAACCTGCCCGGAATGCGGTTCGGAGGCGGTCCGCATCGCCGGCGAGGTGGCGGTACGCTGCATGGGGCTCTCCTGCCCGCCCCAGATCCGCGAATCGATCATTCACTTTGCCTCGCGCAACGCCATGGACATCGAGGGTTTGGGGGAAAGGTTCATCGAACAACTGCTCTCCCTGAGGCTGGTGCACAATGTCGCCGACATCTACCGGCTGACACGTGCAGATTTCATGCGTTTCGAGCGCATGGGCGACAAACTGGCCGGCAATCTGCTGGCAGCCATCGAGAACAACAAACATCGGGAACTGGGCAGGTTCATCTTCGCCCTCGGCATCCGCCATGTGGGTGAACGGACGGCCAAGACCCTGGCCCAATCCTTCGGCAGCCTGGAAAGCCTGGAACAGGCGACCATTGAAGAGCTTACCAGCATCCGCGATATCGGCGCGACCGTTGCCCAAAGCATTCGCACCTTCTTCGACAACCGGGATAACGTGGCCGTCATCCGGCAAATGCTGGAAGCGGGTGTGGTCCCGACGGCCGAAGAAAAACGGGTCGGCGGCAGGCTTACCGGCAAGAGTTTCGTGTTTACCGGCGCGCTTTCCGGGTTTACCCGCGACCAGGCCCGCAGGATCGTTGAAGATGAGGGGGGGCACGTGGTAGGTTCCGTCTCCAGAAAGACCGATTACGTCGTCGCCGGCGAAGACCCCGGCAGCAAGCTCGACAAGGCCGGGGAACTGGGTGTTGCCGTGCTCTCGGAGGCCCAATTTTCCGAGCTTATGCAGAAGACGGACTGATATATATGACCGCCAGGCTGATTGTCTCCCTGATGACCTTTCCGGGCGTTGTGCTGCACGAATACGCCCACGCCTGGGCCTGCCGGCGGCTCGGAATCCGCGTCCTGAAGGTCTGCTACCTGCGCCTGGGCAACCCTTTGGGGTATGTGCTCCACGAACAGCCGGAATACGCTGTTCAGCATATCATGGTGGCGGTCGCGCCGTTCTTCGTCTCCACCGCCGCCGCCCTGGCCGTCAGCCTGCTGGTATCTCTCTTTGCGACGAGCCCCACGGCTGCCGAATTCAAGGACCTTGCCGTGCTCGTCGGCGCCTGGCTCAGTTTCTCCATGGCCCTGCACGCTTTTCCCAGCAGCGGGGACGGAGATGCGCTCTGGAAGGACGTTGCCAGCCCCGACGTGGGCTTCTTTGCGAAACTGCTGCTCGCTCCGGTGGTGGGCCTGATCCGCCTTTGCCAAGCCGGCGCCGCCGTCTGGCTCCATGCCCTGTTCGCCATGGCCGTGGTGGCGCTGCCGCCGGTCATGCTGGTTGCGATCATGGGGTGATTCGCCGCGGGGAGCATCGACAAGCGGGAGCTGGGGCTGGCGGAAGAGGATAAGGTCAGGCCCGGCACCTTCGAGCCGGCATGCAACCCGATTGCCCAGGCCGAGATCTGCAACCGCCTCAAGACCGACATGAACATCATCCTCGGCCTGTGCGTCGGCCATGACATACTCTTCAACAGGCGCTCAAAGGCCCCGTAACAACCCTGGTCGTTAAGGACCGGGTTACCGGCCACAATCCCATCGCCGTGCTTTATGGGCAGAATTTCTACTACAAGCGGCTCCAGAAGCAGGAGATGAAGTTATAGATGTTTTTGAGGCTAAAGTGCCTTTACTTCCCACCCCGCCCTCATACCTACCCCCGTCCGTTCCGCTGCTGCTCCCGCGCCTGCAAGCGGGCGCGGGTCATCCGTTCGCGCAGGCCGCCATCCTTCAGAAAATCCAACTCAAGCCGTTTCAACTGCTGATCCAACAGGTAGTTGGCCTGGTGAATCAGGCAAATCGCTATATTAGCCACCACCTGGGCGGGGCGGGTCTCGGTGAACTCCCGAAAGAACTCGAAGGAAAGCGGCGAGGTCTTGCCCAGCTTGCGGGCGTAAGCCGCTTCGCGGCTCTGCTTGTCCCAGACGGGCAAATCCCGGACCTTCAGATAATCGCGGTAATCCTCCAGCAACTCCTCCAGGCTGGCCCGCGCCACGTTGGTCAGCTTGATCTCCATCTCCTTCGAGGTCGTCGCTGCCTTGCTTCCTTCCACGATGTTCTGCTTGCCGGAGCGGGCCGCCTGAACCATCTGATCAACCGTGCGGTCGCCTTTCTTTAAAAAACGCTCGCAAAACCGGAAGGTTATCTGGTAGACCACCTCGGACTTCTGGTAGGATATCAGGGTCTGGTAGTCTCCGCGCGGAGGCAGGACCAGTGATGGGGATTCATGGGAGGTCTGGGAATTATGGGAATTATGAGAAGGCACTTCCTCATTACTCCCATAATTCCCATGATTCCCATTTTTCCCATCAACCGCCTTGCTCACAATAACCCCCCTCATCCGCCCCTTCGAGGCACCTTCTCCCTTTGGAGAAGGGATAATAATCAAACCCTCACCCCGTTTTTCCTCACATACTCAATAAAAGCCCTCACAAACTCGGGAGACATGTCCTCTATATTCCCGCTTATGCGCCCCCGGTCCGCAAACGAAACCGAAAACGGGCCTCTCTCATTGCCCTCGATGGCCCACAGACTGATGATCCCTTCGGGGTCCCGTATCACCCGGTACGAACCGCGCTGGTACAGGCGCGCCAGTTGAGCCAACGCACCCTTGCCCTGGTTATAGAGGTTAACATCCTTCATTTCACATCCACGTTCCGGGTCCCACCTTACCGTCAGGCAGGTTAGATCACCGTTATCTCCCCTTGAACACCGCCTGGCGCTTCTCCACAAAGGCCCCCATGCCTTCCCGCTGGTCCTCGGTGGCAAAGAGCACGCCGAACAGGGCCGCCTCGTAGCGGAAGTCCAACCTGGCCTTACTGGAGGCGTAGATGAGCAGGAATCAGCTAAGTTTGTTCCCACGCTGGAGCGTGGGAACAATAAAAATAAAACTTGTCCTGGGGGAAGCCTTTAAGCCTCCCCTGATAAGGGGNNCCCGGCGTTGCAGGGCCGCGGGAAGAGGTGCGGTCCCAGATGATCTTTGAAAGCCCGCGTTCGATGGGAGAAAGGAACATGGCCAGAAGAAACATCATCACAAATGCCAGTAAAAAGGCTACAAGCATTGTCAGAGCTATGAATATCGATTCAACCATCAATGACATCGCTGTTCTCCGCGGCCTACCGGCCCATCCTCTAACAACTCTCCTGGCGATAATATACACCATCACAAAAAAATAATACAGCCTGTTTAACGAGTTTCATCCCCCTTGACTTTGGGAAATTCGACATTATGTTTTGTGGTAGAAATGATTCCCAACAAAAAGACATCTGGAGGATACGGATATGGCACTTGTCAAGTACAACCCGCTCAGGGAATTGCGCACCATGCAGGAGCAGATGAACCGGCTGCTGAACCTATCCTGGAACCACGACATTTCGGGGGAGGATACCCGTGAAGGCATCTGGCAACCGGCAGTGGACATCTACGAGACGGAAGACTCCATCGTCATCAAGGCCGAAGTGCCGGATGTGGACCAGAAGGACATCGACGTGCGCATCGAGGACAATACCCTTATACTCAAGGGGGAGCGCAAACACGAGGACCAGGTCAAGAAGGAAAACTATCACCGCATCGAGCGCTATTTCGGGTCATTTCAGCGCAGCTTCAGCCTGCCTGCGACCATCGACCAGGAAAAGGTCGTGGCCACCTGCGATAAAGGTGTTCTGAACATCGTCCTCCCCAAAAAAGAGGAAACCAAACCGAAACAGATCAACATTGCGGTCAAATGACCGAAGGCTAGTCGAACCAGCCTAAAAAAAAAGCCGGGGAAACCCGGCTCTTTTTTGTATATGCAACGTCCCCACCCGCGTCCCTTAGGCGCGGGTGGCGTCCTTTTTCTCCGCTTCATCCTTCTTATCCACGGCATCGTGTTCAGCCGGTGCGGCTGCGGCCACATGCTCGGGCTCGGGGGCCGGCGCAGCGGCCTGTTGCTGCGGTTCCACCTTTTCATCGCTATTTTTGGCCTCTTCCCGGATGTTGCGCTGGAAGTCCTCGGAAGCCTTCTTGAACTCTGCCAACCCCTTGCCCAGCGACTTGGCCAGTTCCGGCAGTTTATGCGGCCCGATGACGATCAGGGCGATGACCATTATGATGATAAGTTCCGGCATTCCGATTCCAAACATGTTCAACTCCTTGATTGCGCTGGCCTGTCACCCAAAGCGTACGTAATGGATAATATATTATTAAAGCCGAAAAACCGGCGTCTTGGCAACAATTTTTTTCTGAATTTTCCCTTGCCATTTTCGGACGCTGTGATATTATGCCCAAAATTTAGGCATTGTACGACAGTTTCTTCTCCTTCCGTTATTCATTACCTGTGTGCATCATGCTGAAACCATTGAAAATAGGTAGACTCTCACTGGCGCACAACGTCGTGCTCGCCCCCCTGGCCGGAATCACCAACCTGCCGTTCCGTCTCCTCTGCCGTCGCAATGGAGCCGCCCTGGCCTTCACCGAGATGGTGAGCGTCAATGGCATGATCCGTGACGGGGCCAAAACGCTGGCCCTGCTGAAGAGTTGCCCGGAAGACCGGCCGCTGGGCATCCAACTGTTCGGGGACACGCCCCGGAGCCTGGCGGAAGCCGCCCGCATGGTTGCAGAATACGGAGAATTGCTCGATATCAACATGGGGTGTCCGGTTCGCAAGGTTGTCGGCACCGGCGCAGGCAGCGCCCTGCTGCGCGATCCGGCCGGAATTGCCGCGATTGTGCGCTCCGTGCGGGCCGCCACCTCCCTGCCGCTGACGGTCAAGATCCGTTCAGGCTGGCATTGCGGAGACGATACATACCTGGAAGTCGGCAGAATCGCCGAGGCGGAGGGGTGCGACGCCGTTACCCTCCACCCGCGCAGCCGCTCCCAGATGTTCTCGGGGCAAGCCGACTGGAGCCAGATAGCCCGGCTCAGGGAATGCCTCTCCATCCCGGTCATCGGCAGCGGGGACATCTTCAGTGCCGACGATTGCCGGGCCATGATGGCCGAAACCGGGTGCGACGGGGTCATGATCGCCCGGGGCGCCCTCGGCAACCCATGGATATTCCGGCAGATCCTGGAGCTGGGAGAACAGGGGGCCGTGACGCCGGCCAACGCAGCCGAACGGGCCGCCGCCATACGGCAGCACCTGGAGTTGTTCGTGCAGGAGAGCGGCGAGTTCGTGGCCGCTCGTGAGATGAAAAAACACATCGGCTGGTATGCGCGCGGCTTTGCGGGCGCCGCCGACATCCGTCGCGAGGCCAACTCCATCCGCACCGTTGACGAGCTCTTTGCCCTGATTGAAAGGATAACCGGCACGCCGGACGACCACCATGCAGAAGACCTACAACAGCGCTGAACAGGGCAGCAATCCGGGCGATTACTACGCCACCGTGATCGACAGCGTCGGCGACGGCGTGATCGTCGTTGACCGGAATGGCCTGATCACCCTGTGCAATCCGGCCGCCGAGGAGATCACCGGGTTTTCCCGGCGCCAAGTCCTGGGCGCCGGCTTTGAAAAGCTCTTTGCCCCGGAAAAAACGCTGGTGGAGATGGTGCTGAAAACCACGCAGACCGGCATCACCATCTCGGACCATGAGAACGTGGTAGTTCGCTCCACCGGCAAGGTCAAGCCGGTTGCCGTCACCTGCTACCCGCTCATGCTGGGGACCGGCGAGAATATCGGCACCATCTTGACCCTCAAGGACATCACCTACATCCGCGAGTTGGAGGCGGCGGTCCGCCAGGCCGACCGGCTCTCCACCATGGGCACGCTGGCGGCCGGGCTGGCCCACGAGGTGAAGAATCCCTTGGGGGGCATCAAGGGGGCGGCCCAACTGCTGGAGCAGGAGCTGGGCGTCGAGAGCGACCTGCGGGAGTACACCCGGGTAATGATCCGCGAAACGGAGCGCATCGACCACCTTATTCGCGAACTGCTGGAACTGGCCTCGCCGCGAGGCCTCAAACTGGGGCCGGTCAACCTGCACAAGGTGCTGGGCGACATCCTCCTGTTGCAAAAACAGGCCGTTTCCGGCCGCGACATCACCTTCAACAAACACTTCGATCCCAGCATACCGCCCATCATGGCCGATGAGGAGATGCTGACCCGGTTGTTCCTGAACCTGATCTGCAATGCCATCGACGCCTTGCAGGACACCGGGCAATTGACGGTGGCGAGCCGGGTGCTGTCGGATTACCGCATGGCCCAGAACGAGCGCCGCTCCCGTATGGTTGCCGTGGAGATCGCCGATGATGGACCCGGCATCCCGGCTGAGGACCTGGAGAATATCTGGACGCCGTTTTTCAGCACCAAGTCATCGGGCACCGGCCTGGGACTGACCATCTGCCACAAGATCGTGGCGGAACATCGCGGCATGATCAAGGTGGAGTCCGATGCCGGGCATGGGACCAAATTCACGGTGCTGCTGCCGCTGGTGCAATGACCGGCCATCGGCAGCGACGCTTTTGGGACTTGCAAACTGACTTTTTGGACTTTTATAAGAGTCTTGCCTTATAATGCAATTCTAATCGAGGATGGACGGGGGATTACAATGCCGTTAAACAGAATCCTGGTTGCCGATGATGAAGAGAGTATGCGCTGGGTCCTTTCCAAGGCCCTCAAGCGGAAAGGGTTTACGGTAGATCTGGCCCACGACGGGCGGCAAGCGCTGTCGCTGGTCCAGGACAACAGCTACGACCTGGCGATTCTCGACATCAAGATGCCCGGCATCAGCGGTCTTGACCTTTTGGACAAGATCCGCGAACAGAAGAGCGACCTGCTGGTGGTCATCATGACGGCCGAGGCCAGCATGAAGAACGCGGTGGAGGCCATGAAACGCGGGGCCTACGATTACATCACCAAGCCGTTCGACCTGGACGTAATCGACGCAATCATCGAAAAGGTCGGACGCGCCCGCGAGATCGCCGGCCAGGTTTCCCTGCTCAAGCAGGAGCTCAAGGATCGCTACCAGGTCGAGAAGAACATCATCGGCAATTCACCGATCATGCGCGAGGTCTACAAGACCATCGGCAAGGTGGCCGGCAGTGACGTCACCATCCTGCTCCAGGGGGAGTCGGGGACTGGCAAGGAGTTGGTGGCGCGGGCCATCCATTTCAATTCGCGCCGGCTGGGCAAGCCGTTTGTTGCCATCAACTGCGCCGCCATCCCCAAAGAACTCCTGGAAAGCGAATTGTTCGGCTTTGAAAAGGGGGCCTTCACCGGCGCCGTGGAACGCAAGCTGGGCAAGTTTGAACAGGCCCACCTTGGTACGCTCTTTCTGGACGAGATCGGCGACATGCCGCTCGACCTGCAGGCCAAGATCCTGCGTGTCCTCCAGGAGCGCGAGATCACCCGTACCGGCGGCAACCAGAACATCCCGGTGGATGTGCGCATCGTGGCCGCCACGAACCAGGAGTTGATCGAAAAGGTCCGCCGGAAGGAGTTCCGCGAAGACCTTTTCTACCGGCTGAATGTTGTTCCCATCAATCTGGTCCCCCTGCGGGAACGGAGGGAAGACATCCCCCCGCTTGTTCAGTATTTCCTGGGCCGGACCTGCGCCGAGTTCGACATCCCCGACAAACAGTGCACCGACGAGGCGATGGCCGTACTGACCGCCCACTCATGGCCCGGCAACGTGCGTGAGCTGGAAAACACCATCAAACGCGCCATTATCCTCTCAAGCGACCCGCTCTTGACCCCCCGCGATTTCGAAGGGCTGGAGCCGATCTCCGAGAGCCGGCAGACCGGCTCCCAGGATGCCTCGCTGGAGGCGCTCGTGGACATGAAGCTGCGTTCCTGTATGAACGGCATCGAAAAGCTGGATAAGGGGGACATCCACACCAAGGTGCTGGAGCAGGTGGAACGCCCCTTGATCCGCATCATCCTTGAGAAGACACGCTGGAATCAGGTCAAGGCGGCGGATATCCTCGGCATCAACCGCAACACGCTGCGCAAGAAGATCAACGACCTGGGAATAGAGTTGAAGCGGGAATAATGCAGGGACTCGTGAATGGTGAATGGTGAATGGTTAAAGGCTTGAATTCGATTTCACCATTCACCATTCACCATTCACCATTCACCATTCACTATTCACGATTTTTGGCAAATTAAAGACAGAAAAGGAGATCGTACCATGTCGGTAAAGGACAGATTCTTTCTGGAGCGTGACAAGGCTCTTTTGGCGGTGATCGATGTCCAGGAGAAGCTCTGCCTGGCCATGGACGACAAGATCCTCCACAAAATGACCGGGAATATCTCCATTCTGCTGGAAACCGCCCAGGTGTTGGGGATTCCGGCGCTCATCACCGAACAGTACGTCAAGGGTTTGGGCGCCACCCTGCCGGAGTTGAAGGAGAAGGCCGCCGGCGTCGACTTCTTTGAGAAGATGGCCTTCAGCAGTTGCGGCAGCGCCGAATTTATGGACAAGCTCACGAGCACCGGCCGCACCCAGATCATCGTCACCGGTATGGAGACCCACGTCTGCGTGCTGCAGACCGTGATCGAGCTGCGCGACGCCGGCTTCGAGGTGCACGTGGTCATTGACGCCGTCATGAGCCGCAGCAAGCGCAACTGGCAGATCGCCGCCGAAGCCATGACCCTGACAGGCGCGGTCCCCACCTCCACCGAATCGGTTCTGTTCCAGCTTCTGAAGGTCGCGGGAACGGAGGAGTTCAAGAAGCTGTCCAAGCTGGTGCGTTAGTCACTATTATCTGTAATCAATCCGCAAAGGGGGCGATACTCTGAAGTTTCGCCCCCTTTCACTCCTTCCCACTCACTCAACAACAGCGCCAGTCGGTATACATCCTTTCCGGGCTGTCCTTTTCGACCAGCACCACGAATCCGCCCTCTTTCGGGGAACCGCAAGCCCATGCACGAAACAGGCAGGGCAGCCGCACATCTTCACGTCGCGTAGCGCGACGAAAGCGGCCGACTCGGCCCAGACCTCCGTCGTGTTCCTGCATTCACTCCTGTGCGAGCACGTGCTGTCAACCCGGGGCCAGCGGCAGGTTGCGCAATAATCCGCACTTGAAGCATCACGCAGTTTGTGACGATTGCCCAGAGGACCGCGCGGTCGCCCGCAGCACATGCCGACAAAGTGGTCGAGACGCCGACTAAAAACAGTACGACGCTAACCAACGCACGAATGCAGCCTATTCCCGAAAAGATACCCCTCACCAGCAGACGCCCTGTAGTGGGTGGTTATATGTCCGTGCGTCTGCAACGGCGGAACAGCGCCCGGTCACAGGCTGATCTCCCTCCCCAGGATCTTCTTCACAAAGCATATTTAGTTCGCCCACACCGTTTGTAATAACTTTCCAGCCAGATTGAATACCAGATTGAATAATATATCCATTTTTAATTTTATCAATTCTTTACATTTCTAAACTACCGCTGAATTTCGGACGTTCGAACCGTCCCGGGGACGCCAAAAACAACGATGGCCGATTTCTTAATGAAATCGGCCATTTATTTTGCTGAAATTAATACCAACAAACTAGCCAGTTAAAAACTATAATTATTTCAATATGTAAAAAGTTCGAATAGAAATTTTTATTGAAAACCTTGACACCGGCGTTAATGTTTCTGGAGCCGACCTGTTTGAATCACTTCTTTAGATGAGAAAACATGTGACCTCTCAACATTGAATTCGCTGGTTCTTCAAATCTTTCGACTGTCGTAAGCCCAGTGTAGTAAAGCTTGGCGCTGCCTTTTCCGGCAGTTCAGGTCCCCTGGGAGACAATTTTTCTTCAGTTGAACAAGATGTCTTCTCATAGCCTTCCATCTGCCGATCTGCCGCGCATCATCCGCGCATCTCCTCCCCATGTAGTAACGACAGTACCACTGGAACCAACCTCGGGGGTCTTCGTGATAGATCCATCCTCTGGCCCGCCAGTAGGACAATGGCTTGGATGCATTGACATCGAAATAGTTAAGTTCGGGAACGTGCCGTTCGTGACAGAGTTTGGCGTTAACAAACCACTCTTTCGGAAACTCGCCAGTGCAATCGGTCATGTACTTTCCGCCAAAAACGCCCAGTTCGAGCATTTCCTTTGGTGTCAGTTCGGGCTTGAATTCCGGATGTAAATTCATGCCCATTGGCTCTGACAGATTGTAAGCGTAGTTTTTCTGCATGAGGTCGTTCACGACAACTTCTCTCTGAAACACAGTCAGTCCTTTCTGGCAGGGTTCGACGGGTCGCCTTGTGACCTATCATTCCCACCGTCGTAACGCACCTTTTCCCCAAGCAGGCATGAACTGACGCCGACTTTTATCGGCCTGCCCATTGTCTCCTTTTCAGTCACAGCCACCACGCTCCTTCATGTTCTCCTGCTTCTGAATTCGGGTTCCGAAGTGCTTCTCCAGAACATCGTGCCGGTAGTCGAAGATATATGCAAGACGGCGGGCAACTATGCCTGAAAGAGGTCTGCTGAACGGGTCGCAGGGAAGCATGTAATGCACGATGTCATGCATCTCGGCACCGCCATCAAGTTGCTTGAAGTGGTGCTGGTGATGCCAGAAACGGTATGGACCAAACCGCTGCTCGTCAACGAAAATGTGTGGTGCCACAACCTGGGTAATTTCAGTAACCCATTTGATGCTCAATCCGCCGAACGGCGTTACGGTATAGGTAGCAATGACTCCTGCATACATGCGGTCGGGAAGGGGCGAGGCCAATGCGAACCCCAAATCCGGTGGTGTGATGAGCGCGAGATTGGCCGGATGGGAAATGAATTCCCATGCCCCATCAATAGTAGTGTTCAGCAGTTGCACTCTTTCAAAACGAATCATCCGCATGTACTTATCCTTTGCCGAGACGTTAAGACAACGAGAAACCTCTTACAATGTATCTTGTAGCGGGAGTTGGGGTAGATTTTACCAGAGTCACGTCCAGTGTAAAGACTGCACAAGCCATTATATAACCTTTGAGCGTTCACAACCGCTCTTGGCACGTTGACTTTCATCCAGCAGCGAGTAAACTGAAGCCAGTGCAGTAAAATGGAGCAGAAGGGGCTGACGGGACTTTCGGCAGGCTTTGAGTGAAATTACTTTGCGCTGGAATAACTGTTCGACAGGAAGAAAACCATGGGCCTTACGCAAGCGAAAGTGCTTGTGACCGGCGCGACCGGATTCATTGGCAAGAGGCTGACAGCAGCGCTCCTGGAAAAAGGTATTCCCGTTCGTTGCCTGATGCGGCAACCGGATACGGTGATTCCTTCCGGGGCCGAGGGCATCTTCGGCGACCTGCTGGATATATCCACGCTTGACGAGGCATTCCGGGGGATAGAAACAGCCTATTACCTTGTTCATGCCATGGGGGGGAGCCGCGCCGGTTTCGAGCATCGCGACAGGAAGGCTGCGGAAAACTTTGTCGCCGTCGCCGAGAAATGGGGACTGAAACGGGTCATCTACCTTGGAGGACTGGGTGAAGAAAACGACTCTCTATCGGAGCATCTGGCAAGCCGTCTCGAAGTTGCAAAAATTCTTAAGCGCGGCGCATTCCAGACCACCTACCTCCGGGCCGCTGTCATAATTGGCGCTGGAGGGGCATCCTTTGAAATGATCCGGGCGCTCGTTGAGCGCCTCCCGGTCATGATTACTCCTCGTTGGGTGTCGACCCGATGCCAACCAATTGCGGTGAATGACGTAATTGCGTATCTCGTCGGCTGCCTGAAAGACGAACGGACAGCAGGGAAGACGTATGAAATCGGTGGCCCGGAGGTTCTGTCCTATCGGGAAATGATGGGACGCTTTGCGGAGATTGAGAAAAAGCTCATCATGATCATCCCCGTTCCCTTTCTCACACCCAAGCTATCCTCCTACTGGGTAGCGCTCTTTACACCTGTAAAACCGTCTATATCCATGCCGCTCATCGAAGGTCTCGGGAATGAAGTGATCTGCCATGACAACGAAATCCGGGATATTCTGCCAATTCCTCTCACATCTTTTAACGAGGCAGCAAAAATTGCCCTTGCGGAGGAAAGTGTCGCTATTAACGCCAGGTTTTGAATGCTTGAGTGCGGTAAACTGAAATGACGGGAATTGGGTGGCAAAGCGTGTGGTACGATCTTTAAAAGAGGTATGTGACGTATTTACTTAGTGCACATCAAGCAAAGAAAATTTCAGATGCAACAAATGTGGTGTCAACAATGGCTGTCAGATAACACTCCCTGAAGCATGGTGAAACGGATTTGGATACTTCTTGTGATTCTAATGCTCACCGGAGTTCAGGCAATGGCGATTGAAGAAGCTCGTTACAACGTAGTCAAGACATCAGGAATTTTTGAAGTTCGTGATTACGAAGCATACATCCTCGCCGAAATAATCGTTGATGGCACCCTTGAAGAGGCAGGCTTTAAGGCATTCAGACCTCTCTTCCGCTACATATCGGGAGA
Organism: Geobacter sp.; assembly: GCA_003151775.1. Lineage (GTDB taxonomy): Bacteria > Desulfobacterota > Desulfuromonadia > Geobacterales > Pseudopelobacteraceae > Oryzomonas. Next base: position 27,983 of record PLYK01000024.1, read on the forward strand.
TAACCACTCCCGTAAGTCCATCGATATGACAGCCCCGATATCGCAACAAGCAACAGGAGAGAAAATCAGCATGACTGCCCCGGTAAGCCAGCAAGCAATTGCAGGCAAGTGGGCGGTCAGCTTCGTGATGCCCGCGTCATTCTCTCTGGAGACGCTCCCAATCCCGGATAATGGCAATATTTCGTTGCGACAGGTCCCATCACACCATGTGGCTGCCGTCATATACTCGGGATTCTGGAGTGAGAAAAAATATCTGCGATACAAACAGGAATTGGAAGCCTGGATGCAGGCCAACAATTATAAAGGCATCGGAGAGCCGGTTTGGGCACGCTACAATCCGCCATTCTCACTCTGGTTCCTGCGCCGCAATGAGATATTGATCCCCATTGCCACAGACTGAAACCAAATGATATCTGAAGGAGAGAAATCATGAACCTTTCTAATTTGTTCAACCAACAAGGCCTTGGCGTCATGGCTACCGCTTCCAGGGAAGGCCACGTCAATTCGGCTGTATATGCCCGTCCGCATGTCATTGATGAGAAGACGTTGGTATGGGGAATGACTGACGGCCGAACCTACCGCAACATTATTGAGAACCCGCACGCTTCGTTCCTCTTTAAAATCGCCGGAGGCGGTTTCAGCGGTGCGAGACTGGTTCTGGATCTGATAAAAACCGAAGAGGGCGGTGATATGCTGGCACAGATCAAGGCAAGCGCCGATGCCACTGTTGGCCCCGGTACTGGTGCCTCAGTCACTCATGTTGCCTGGTTCTCGGTTACAGAAGTGCGCCCTCTCATCTAATTACCCGGTCTGTCGACAGGCGCGCCGACAAGGCGGTGACGATGAACGCCGCCGTGAGCAACAGGCCGATCAGCCCCGCCACCCCGCCCCACCCCGCACGGCTCCAGCAGAATCCTCCCGCGGTCCCGGATATGCTCGATCCCAGGTAATAGAAGAACAGGTACAGTGATGATGCCTGGGCTCTTCCCGTTTTTGGCATGCCGCCCCACCCAGCTTGAGGCGACGGAGTGGGCGCCGAAAAAACCGCAGGTGAAGACAGCCACCCCCACGATGATCTATGTATGAAAGGGTCATTGCGAGGTAGGTCGGATGTCTTCCTGCACCCCAAAAAGATGCGCTATGATCTCGTCATGATGTTCGATGCGGGGTTGGCCGGGCAGGTGGGTCTTGTAGGCTACAAACGGAACCCCCGCGCCGCGGGCCGACAGCATGTCCACCTCGCCGTCCCCCACGAACAGCGCCTCATGCGGTTCAACGCCGAAGTGTGCAAGCACCTTCATGAGCGGTTCGGGGTGCGGCTTGGGATTCGTTACCTGGGATGCGGTCATGACAAACTCGAAGTAGCCGTTCAGCCCGAAATCCTCGATGATCATATCCATGGAAACCGCCCGATTGGTGCAGACAGCCAGTGCGACACGCCCCTTGAGCCGGTCAAGGGTCTCGATCAGCCCCTCCTCCATGCGCATGTAGGGGGCCAGGTCGCGGTAGTGGATGGTCTTGGCGAATCGCAGGGCCTCATCACGACACTGGTCGCCGCTAAAAAAATAGTCCATCACATCGTTGAACGAATAGGTATGCAGCACCTTTCTGGCATGCTCGTCCCCCCTGTCCAGCGGCGGCCTGTTCAGGTGTTCCAGGACCCGGTTATAAAAGATGTAATTGGATTCGATGGAGTCGAACATGACCCCGTCGCAATCGTAGATGACCACCTTGTAGCGGCTTTTCACTGCATTCATCGCTCACTGCTCCTGTTTTTAGGGACTTGGGATTTGCCGTTGTACCGAGTTTTACGCTCAGATTTAGGTCGGATTTGCCGCCCCTGATTGAGCAAANNAAAGATGGCCTGAAGATGAGATGTAAAATGGTATATTGGCAAGTTCCGAGTCCCTTAGAACTGCCTGACATAATCCTCCCATTCCATGGGAAGCAGGTACTTCTTCCGGTTGTTGCACTCCTTGCAGGCCGGTACGACATTATTTCGGGACCCCTTGCCGCCACGGGTCAGGGGGATGATATGATCCATGGTCAGCTCATCGGGTGGGAAGGCGCCGCAGCACCAGTGACAGCGACCCAGGGCGAGACGGTTCTGCCACCAGCGGCTCCTGCGCAGGTCCCGGGACTTGTCCCGTTCCCGTTTGATATCCTGCTCGTTGATTTCGATGATGAAGTTGTCCAGGGTGAACCTCCAAAATAAATTGCCCCGCTGCCGTCACTGCCGCAAAAGCGCCACCGTGGCGCCGTCTCTCCCCTCGTGGGGGCCGCCGGCGCGGAATTCCTCCACCAACGGATGGCGGGATAGATGTTCGCGCACCGCATCCCGCAGCCGCCCCGTGCCGACACCGTGGATGATGCGGACCTCGGAGAGGCCGTTCAGAGAGGCATGGTTGAGGAACGGTTCCAGCAGATCCAGGGCCTCGTCAACCCGCAGGCCGATCAGCTTCAGCTCTCGCTCCCCGCTCTCTGCCTGCTCTGCCTTCCAGGCGTCTTGAGTCGGACGCCGCGCCTTTTCCCCGCCCTGCCGGTGAGGAACCGTCAGGTCGTCGACACCGACATCCACCTCCATGCTGCCGGTCCTGACCCGCGCCTTTGCCTGCCGCGGGTCAACAGAGACCACAACGCCGTCATGCCCCAAGGAACTCACATGCACCTTATCCCCCGCCTTGACCTCCTTCAGGGGGAGCCGGTCTTGCCGCTCCGAGGCGCGCGGCTTGAGCTGTCCGGTCAGTTCCGCCTCGCTTCGGCGCAGCTTTTCTATGATCTCGCTCCGTTTTTCCCGCTTGTACTCATCCAGCAGTTCGTTCATCTGCCGCCGGGTTGCGGAGATCAGGTCGCGGGCCTCGGCCCAGGCATTGTCGGAGGCTTCACGCCGCGCCACCTCGATGGCGCCGGCACGCGCCTCCACCTCCTGCTGCTTTCTGCGCACCAATTCCCGCTGGCGGTCCAGCTCTTGCTGCGCCTCGGTCAGTACATCCCGCCTGCGGTGCAGGTCGGCCAACAGCGACGTGAATTCGGCTCCCGCATTGCCCACCATCTCGCGGGCAAAGGCGATCACCCGCTCGGGCATACCGTAGCGCCGGGCGATCTCAACGGCATGGGAATGGCCCGGCTCGCCGCTGATCAGGCGGTAGAGCGGGGTATAGGTTTCGGCGTCGTACTCCATGCCGGCGTTGATCATGCCTGCGGTGCGGTGGACAAAACCGATGATCTCCGAGATGTGGGTGGTGGCAATTACCGTGGCGCCCCGTTCCTGCAACTCCCGCAGCACCCCGCAGGCGATGGCCGCCCCCTGCTGCGGTTCGGTGCCGGCGCCCAGTTCGTCCAAAAGCACCAGGGAGCGCGGACCGGCCTGGCCCAGGATGGCGGCGATACGGGCCACATGGGCCGAGAAGGTGGACAGGCTCTGTTCGATGGATTGCTCGTCGCCGATGTCAACCAGCAGGGTATCCAAAAGCGGAAAGGTGGAGCGCGCGCCGTTGCACGGCACCGGAATGGCGCACAGTGCCATCAGGGTCAGCACCCCGGCGGTCTTGAGGGCGATGGTCTTGCCGCCGGCATTGGGACCGGTGATGACCATGACGCGCCCCTCGTCCTCCATCTCCAGGTCAAGCGGCTGCACGCGGGAGATGGCGCCCTGACGCTGGAGCATCATCAATAGCGGATGACGGGCCTGGGCCAGCCGCAAGACGCCGTCACGGTTCAAGCCGGGCGTTTCCAGGCCGTGGCGTTCGGCAAAGCGGGCCATGCAGTTGAGCCCATCCAGGGCGACCAGCGTGGCGAAGCAGCCCAAAAGGGCAGGGGCATCCTCGCGGATCCATGCCGAAAGCTGCCTCAGGATGCGTATCTCCTCGGCCTTTTCCTCTGCGCTCACGTTTTCCAGTTCGTTGACAAAGGGGATGATCTCCAGCGGTTCCATGAAGGCGGTCTCGCCCGATGCCGAGACGTCGTGCACCACGCCGCGCACCATCCCCTTGGAGTCCATGCGCACCGGGATCACCCAGCGCCCCGAACGCTGGGTGATGAAGTCGTCCTGAAGAAAGATCTCGATGTTGTTGTCGCGGACGATCTCCTCGATCTTCTTGCGGATGCGGGCAGCCAGGGAGCGTTTGGCCCGGCGGATCTCCCTGAGTTGCACGGAGGCGCTGTCCATGATGCTGCCGTCATGGTCGATGGACGCCGCCAGCGGTTCAAGGATATCGGGAAAGGGGCGCAACGGGGGGGTCAGCGACGCAAGGCAGGTGCAATCGCTCCGCGGGGCGAGTTGGCGCGAGATGTCGCTGAATGCGCCCAAAACGGGGATAAACCGCAACAGATCCTGTGACGCCAGGAAGGCCCCCGCCGGCCGGACGATCTCCAGCATGGGGCGAATGTCTTCGAAGGGAGTAAGCCGCAGGGCGATACCGAGGCTGATCAGGCTGCGGACCTCTTCGATCCGGCCCGCGATAAGCCGGATCTGCTCCGGATCGCTGAGCGGTTTCGTAACCATGACCTGCTCGCGGGTCACGTCGCTGTGCGCCTGTTCGGCGATCTCGGCGAGGATCTTGTCGAATTCCAGCCGTTGCAGGGTTTCAGGGGCTATCATGATGCGACCTTCGTGGCGGTCCGCCTGCGGCGCCGGTCTTTCTGCTTGCGCAGCTTCTCGACCCGCTTCATCTCGGCCGTCATCACCCCGGTCTGCGCCTCAAGCCGCTCCAAGAGCTCCCGTCGTGCCAGGAAGCGGTTTACCGACTGGCTGCGCTCCCGGGAAGCGGTTACCATGATGCCGCTCGGTTTGTGGCGCAACTGGACGCAGGTCGAGGTCTTGTTGACATGCTGGCCGCCGTTGCCCGACGAACGGACAAAGGACTCCTCAAGGTCATCCTCCTTTACCCCCAGCTCGACCATTTTGCGGATGAGCCAGCGGTTCTTCTCCTCGCTGACGGCATAAACAGTCATGGAGTGTCCTGTGCGGTTAATTCGTTCCTTGTCATTTCGGTTCTTTTAGCCCCTGGCTGCGTTACGGCTCCTCGGAATAGTCCCTGCTATGCCAGCGTCGCCGCGCCTTGCCAGGAGCTAAAAGTCCTCGGAATTACTGCGGCGAACCAACCGCACAGGACACTAGAGCATCCCGTCGCGCCAGCCGTAGGCCTTCACCTGCGCCTGCAGCACGTCTTCCTGGGAGAGGCCGATTTCCTCGAGCCACTCGGCCTTTGGGCTGGAATCCAGTCGTTCCAACTGTTCCGAAAGTTTCAGAAGGTCGCCCAACGCGCCGCTGCGGGTCGTAAGAGCATCCTTTAAGGCCTCGGGAAGGCTGAGGTTGGCAAGGACCTCGTCCAGGGGGATATCGTAGATGCTCCCCAGGAGCGAAAGAATGCCGACCAGAAATGCCTGCTCGCCGGCATCCGGATTGTCCTTCAGGCCGGGATGCCGGCAGGCCAAATTCTCCATGAACGCGGCCCGTACCGCGGCGAACTCCACCAGCGGATTCTCCGGCCCGCTGTTGGTATCCGGAACGAACAGGGCCAGTTGCACCCAGCGCTCGATCTGCTGGCGCCCCAGGATGGCCACGGCATGGCGGATGTTCTGAATCTCGCCGCGCAGCCTCAGGGACACGGAGTTGACCAGCAGGAGCAGCTTATAGGTCAGGCCGGGGCTTTGCCGGAAGGCCCGTTCGATCATCTCCAGTTCGGCATCCTTTATCAGCAGGTCCATCAGCTTCAGAAGAGTCGCACCGGATTCGTCGAAACGCTTCTTTTCCATTACCGACGGCATGGCTAAGAAGAACCCCTGGAAATACTCGAACCCCAGATCCCGGCACAGGCGGTATTCTTCCCGCGTCTCAACCTTTTCAGCCAAAAACTTGACCGGATACGGGCGAAACTTCTCGACCATCCCGGCCAGTTGCGGGGGGGGCGTCAGCAGGAGGTCAATCTTTATGATGTCCACGATGCCGTACAGCTCTTCGTAAGCCGGGTCGTATACGTGGTCGTCCAGGGCAAGCTGGAACCCTTCCTCTTTAAGCGCCCGGCAGCGCTCCACCAATTCAGGGGTAATCGCGAGGGTTTCCAGGAGTTCCAGCACCACCCGATCCCTGGGCAGGAGGCCGAGGGAGTCGCTCAAGAGCAGGTCCAGATCCATATTGATGAAGCCCCTGTGGCTCCCCAGAATCCTTTCCAGGCCAAAGCCGGACAGGGTATTGATGATCACGCTGGCGGTGGCCTGGGTGGCGTCGGCAACCTCTGCCATATTGCGTGACCCGGCCGAGCGGAAAAGCAGTTCGTACGCGACGATCTCCTCGTTCCGGTCAAGGATCGGCTGTCTGCCGATCAGGTAGTTCACTTCCTGCATATCTGGTCCCATCTGAAGAGAGCGGCTATGGTTTTGGCATCGCTGATGCTCCCCTCGGCAGCCATGGCAAGGGCTTCGGCAAACGGCATGCGGACCACCTCGATATCCTCGTCATCCTCCGGCGCCGCCTCGCCCTGGGAGATGCCGGTAGCGGCATAGAGATGAATGATCTCGTCGAAAACGCCGGGCGACGAATAGATCGTGCCGAGCGAAAGGAGCTGTTTGGCTTTGAGCCCCGTCTCCTCCAGCAACTCTCGGCCGGCGCAGAGGAGGGGCGGCTCCCCCGGGCCGAGACGGCCGGCCGGGACCTCCAGCAGAAAGGCATCGACCGCCGGGCGAAGCTGCCGGATCAACGATACGCTGCCATCGTCATGCAGCGGCAGAACCCCGGCGCCGCCGGGGTGACGGATGACCTGAAAGAGATGGCTGCCGCGCGAGCCGATTTCCACCCGCATCTGTTCAATATCGTATACCAGTCCGTTGAAGACGAACTCTCGATTGGTGGCGTTCATGATTGGACTATAGCAGTAATCTTGGACAATTCCAACGCAGAACTGCCCCGGTCATGGTTGCCCAATCGTGCCGGACATGGTATAAGCGGGAGGCTTTCCAGCCCATTTCCGCCGCGCAGCGGTATTATGAAGGGACTCGGAACTTGCCGATATACC
>PLYK01000065.1 GCA_003151775.1 Geobacter sp.
CGCCACCACGCTCGACGAGTACCGCCAGCATATCGAGAAGGATGCCGCCCTGGAGCGCCGCTTCCAACCGATCCTGGTGGAGCAGCCCTCGGTGGAGGACACGGTCTCCATCCTGCGCGGGCTCAGGGAACGGTTCGAGGTGCACCACGGCGTCAAGATAAAGGACAACGCCCTGGTGGCGGCCGCCACCCTCTCCAACCGCTACATCACCGAGCGTTTTCTGCCTGACAAGGCCATCGACCTGGTGGACGAGGCCTGCGCCATGCTGCGTACCGAGATCGACTCGCTCCCCTCCGAGTTGGATATCCTGTCCCGGCGGGTCATGCAACTGGAGATCGAGGAGCAGGCCCTGAAGAAGGAGAAGGACCCGGCCAGCCGGGAACGGCTGGAGGCTCTCCGCAAGGAGCTGGCTTCCGACCGGGAAAAGGCCGCCGCCATGCGGGCCCGCTACGACACGGAAAAGCTGGCCATCCAACGCATCCAGGGGTTGCGCGAGCAGATCGAGAAGACCCGCCGCGATATCGAACAGGCAGAGCGTTCCTACAACCTGGAACAGGCCTCCAAGCTCAAGTATTCCGAGCTGCCGGGGCTGGAAACCGCCCTGAGGAACGAAGAGGCGGCTCTGAACGAAAAACAGGGGGGGCAGAAGCTTCTGCGGGAGGAGGTCACCGAGGACGAGATCGCCGAGATCGTTGCCCACTGGACCGGCATCCCGGTCACGAGGCTGGTGGAGGGGGAACGTGACAAACTGCTGCGCCTGGAGGATATCCTGCACCAGCGGGTGGTGGGACAGGACGAGGCGGTACGGCTGGTGACGGATGCCGTACTGCGCGCCCGCTCCGGCATCAAGGACCCGCGGCGCCCCATCGGTTCGTTCATCTTCCTGGGGCCCACCGGGGTCGGCAAGACCGAGCTTGCCCGCACCCTGGCCGCAGCCCTTTTCGACTCGGAAGACAACATGGTGCGGATCGACATGTCGGAATACATGGAGAGGTTTGCCGTATCGCGCCTGATCGGCGCGCCTCCCGGCTATGTGGGGTACGAGGAGGGGGGGCAGTTGAGCGAGGCGGTCCGGCGCAAGCCCTACAGCGTCATTTTGTTCGACGNNAACACGGTCATCATCATGACCTCCAACATCGGCGCCCCGCACCTGCTGGAGGGGATCACCCCCGACGGGGAGATCAGGGAAGACGCCCGCCGGGCGGTCATGAACGAACTGCGCGCCGGTTTTCGCCCCGAATTCCTGAACCGGGTGGACGATATCGTGCTCTTCAAGCCGTTGCACCTGGACGAGGTGGTGCGCATCACCGATCTGTTGATGGAACAGTTGAAGGGGCGGCTGAAGGATCGCCACATAACCCTTGAAATCACAGACGAAGCCAAGCGTTTCATCGCCCAGGCCGGCTATGACCCGGTCTACGGCGCCCGGCCGCTCAAACGTTACCTGCAGCGGGAGCTGGAGACCCGGGTGGCGCGGGCCATCATTGCCGGCAACGTGGCGGAGGGGAGCGAACTGCTCGTGGAGCTTAAGGATGGCGCCCTGGTGGTCAAAGGGGAGAATTGAGGGGGAAGACAAGCAATACCGGTGAAGACTACCACACCCGGCCCCTCCTAAACTAGGAGGGGAGGAAAAACGCCCAGTTCATCCCCTCTCTGCTTGACAAACTTCCCTCACAGGAGAATAATTTCCCTCTTTCGTTTATTCAAAACCAGAAGGGACTGTGCCTTATGCTCATCGAAAGTGACTTCCTCGTCATCGGCAGCGGTATTGCCGGACTCTCCTTTGCACTTCAGGCAGCCGACCATGGCAGCGTCGCCATCGTAACCAAACGCGACATCTCCGAGTCTGCCACCAAGTATGCCCAGGGCGGTATTGCCTCGGTCTTCTCCACCGAGGATTCCTTCGACGCCCATGTGGACGACACCCTGGTGGCCGGGGCCGGCATCTGCCACGAGGACGTGGTCCGCATGGTGGTCGAGGAAGGCCCCCAGACCATCCGCAACCTGATCGAATGGGGGGTCAAGTTCACCACAAGCAGCGGCAGCGACGACTACGACCTGACCCGTGAAGGGGGCCACAGCGCCCGCCGCATCCTGCACGCGGAGGACATCACCGGCCGCGAGATCGAGCGCGCCCTGGTGGAGGCGGTCCGCCAGCACCCCAACGTCCGCGTATACGAACAACACATCGCCATCGACTTGATCACCCAGGCCAAGATCGAGCGCCGCCCCCTGGTGCAGAACCGCTGCCTGGGGGGTTATGCCCTGGATATCGCCACCGGCACAGTCAAGACCTTCTCGTCCAAGGTCACGCTTCTGGCCAGCGGCGGGGCCGGCAAGGTCTACCTCTACACCTGCAATCCGGATGTGGCGTCGGGCGACGGCGTCGCCATGGCCTACCGGGCCGGCGCCACCATCGCCAACATGGAGTTCATGCAGTTCCACCCAACCACACTCTTTCACCCCCTGGCCAAGTCGTTCCTGATCTCCGAGGCGGTGCGCGGCGAAGGGGCCATCCTGCGGCGCCGGGACGGCACGGCCTTTATGGAGAAATACCACAAGCTCAAGGACCTTGCCCCCCGGGACATCGTGGCGCGGGCCATCGATAACGAAATGAAGACCAGCGGCGATGACTGCGTCTTCCTGGACATCACCCACGAACCGTCGGATTTCGTGCGCAGCCGCTTCCCCAACATCTACCAGACCTGCATGGAATTCGGGCTGGATATGACCAAGGAATGGCTGCCGGTCGTGCCCGCTGCCCACTACCTGTGCGGCGGCGTAGCGGTCAACATCGATGCGGAGACCGACCTCCCCGGACTGTACGCCATCGGCGAGGCCGCCTTTACCGGGCTGCACGGCGCCAACCGCCTGGCCAGCAATTCGCTGCTGGAAGCGGCGGTCTATGCCAGCAGGGCCTATCGCCATGCCATTTTGGTGGTCAAGAGCCTGTCCAACGGTCATCCGGAGCTGCCGGCATGGGACTCGGGCATTGCCACGAACAGCGATGAAATGGTGGTGGTTTCCCAGAACTGGGACGAGATCCGGCGCAGCATGTGGAACTATGTCGGGATTGTCCGTTCCGACAAGCGCCTGGAACGGGCCATGCGTCGCATCAAGCTGATCCAGGACGAGATCGAGGAGTTTTACTGGAACTTCATCGTCACCTCCGATCTGATCGAGCTGCGCAATATCGCGACCGTGGCCGAGCTGATTGTGACCTGCGCCCAGATGCGCAAGGAATCCCGCGGCCTGCACTACAATATCGACTACCCGGATCGGGACGACATCAATGGCAAAAAGGATTCATTCATCAGGAAGCAGTTTTGATCGCCAAGACTACCACCCCCGACCCCTCCTAAACTAGGAGGGGAGGAACAACGCCCAACTCTTCCCCCTCCTTGATAAGGAGGGGGTCAGGGGGTGGTTGAGGTATTAATAGGAGAAGCCATTGGATATCAATGAAATCCGCATAAGGATAGACCTGCTGGACGATGTGCTGCTGCGCATCTTCAACGAGCGCGCCCGTCTCGCCCTGGAGATCGGGCACCTCAAGAAGGGGCTGAACCTGCCGGTCTTTGATCCGGCTCGCGAAAAACGCATCTTTGCCCGCATGAAGGATGAAAACCCCGGCCCCCTTGACGATGAGGCCATTGTGAGGCTGTTCGAGAGGGTTGTGGATGAATCGCGCCGCCTGGAACGCATCATGTCGCATCAGGAGGAAGAGGCATGACAGCCGCGCAGCAGACAGACGGAAGCAGGACAATAATTTTTAAAGCACTGGATAAGAGGAGATAGTTCAAGATGCTTATTATTATGAAACAACATGCGCCTGAAGAGGCTCTTGACCAGATAAAGGAATATCTTATCACCCACGACTTCGACATCCACCAATCAACCGGCGCCAACCGCACGATCATCGGCGTCATCGGCGATACGGACACGCTGGACGATCACGAAATCGAGACCATGCCAGGGGTAAGCCAGGTGGTAAGGATCAAAAAAAACGATTGAACCTAGATAAAGCGGCTAACCTCTTGCAAATTGACTCCCCCTCCCTTTACGGGAGGGGGCCTGGAGTTTGGACTTTTGCNNTCCAAAATCGTAATACGGTAAATCCATTGTCTTTCAAACAGACGTCTCTATGCATGTCGTAGCCGATTTTTTCTGAATGCTGACCTCCATCAAGCTCAATTACAATCTTCTTGTCAAAGGATACGAAGTCTACGATGTATGTTTCAATAGGCTGCTGTCTGCGAAACTTGGCACCTTCAAGCTGACTGTTTCGCAAACGATGCCAGAGTATACGTTCAACATCAGTTGTGTTATTTCTCAGTTCTATCGCATATTCTTGAAGGCAATGACGTGTTTTCATGGCGCCTTCCCCCACCCCCTAGCCCCCTCCCGCAAGGGGCGGGGGGACTTTTAGAACCTTGAAAATGTCCAAACTCCAGTCCCCCTCCCTTTACGGGAGGGGGCTGGGGGGTGGGTGAAGCTGCAACATGCAGATTTCACAGCAAACTTCCCCCCCACCCTAACCCTCCCCCGCAAGGGGGGAGGGGACTTTTTGGACATTTGTAAGAGTATCCAACATGTTCTTGATGTCGTCGCCTTTAAGGGGAACCTCGATCTGCTCCCCGTCCTTCATCCGCTTGAAGGCCGCCTTGCCCGAGGCCACCTCGTTCTCTCCGATGACGACGCTGTAACGTGCGCCCAGCTTGTCTGCGCGACGCATCTGGCTCTTCAGGCTCTTGCCTTCGTACTCCATCTCGACCCGCACACCGGAACTCAGCAGATCATGCATCAGCCGGAAGGCAAAATCACGCTCCCCTGCCCCCATGGTGGCGATGAACAGGTCCGGTTGGCGGGAGAAATCCTTATCGCCAAGAAGCAGCGCCACGCGTTCGAATCCGATGGCAAAGCCGATGCCGGGGATGGCCGGGCCGCCCAGTTGGGAAATCAGGCCATCGTAGCGCCCGCCGGCCGCCACGGCCGATTGTGAGCCCAACAGGCCGGTTATCAGCTCGAAGGTGGTGCGGGTGTAGTAATCCAGGCCGCGCACCATGCGGGGATTGATGCTGAACGGGGTGGCGGTGGAATCCAGGTAGCCCTTGACGCCGGCGAAGTGGCCGGCACAATCCCCGCAGAGATGATCCAGCACGGAAGGTGCGTGGGCGGTGGCCTCGATGCACCCCGGCACCTTGCAGTCCAGGATGCGCAGCGGGTTGGTGGTGAAGCGGCGCCGGCAGTCTTCGCAGAGACGGTCCAGACGTTCCTCCATGAATGCCACCAGCGCCGCACGGTAGGCGGGCCGGCAGTCGGGGCAACCCAGGGAATTTATCTGCAGGGAGGGCTCGTAAAGGCCGATCTCCCGGAAGAATTGAACCAGCATGTTCAGTACCTGGGCATCGGCCAGGGGGGAGTTGACGCCGGTGATCTCGGCGCCGATCTGGTGAAACTGGCGGTAGCGCCCCTTTTGGGGACGTTCATAGCGGAACATGGGACCCAGGTAGTACAGCTTGGCCACGGGGTCGAGGGCATAGAGCTTATGCTCGATAAAGGCCCGCATGACACCCGCCGTTCCCTCGGGACGCAAGGTAACGCTGTTTTCTCCCTTGTCGGTAAAGGTGTACATCTCCTTCTCGACAATGTCCGTGGCGTCGCCGATCGAGCGGCAAAACAGCTCGGTCTTTTCCATGACCGGCACCCGGATTTCGGAAAAACCGTTCAGTTCGAAGACGCGGCGGGCGGCCTGTTCAATATACTGCCACCGATCCGATTCTGTCGGAAGGATGTCGTTGAATCCTTTGATTGCCGTAATGGACATGGGTTTTCCTCGGGTTGGTAAAATATTATGAGATGGGTCAGGTGATGAGAGAAAAATGTCTGACGCAGTTCTTCCCGCTGGACTTGCCGGTGTACATGGCCTTGTCGGCCATCTCAAGAAGCTCATACTTGGACAGGGTGTCTTCGGGACAGCAGGCAAAACCGATGCTGCAGGTCAGACGGATATTGTAACCTTCCTGCGCCTGGAAGACATGGGATTCGATCTGTTGCCGGATACGTTCGGCAACCATACGGGCAATGTCACATTCGGTCTCCACCAGGATGACGGTGAACTCGTCACCGCCATAACGGATCACCACGTCGATCTCGCGCACCGTTTTTTGCACCAGGAGGCCTGTTTCCCGCAGTACCTGGCTCCCCACCAGGTGGCCATAGATGTCGTTGACCGTCTTGAAGGAGTCGATATCAAGAAACAGCACGGCAAGGTGCGACGAGTAACGTTCGGCCCGTTTCAACTCGTTGTTGAGGGCGATCTCCAGGTACCGGTGATTGAACAGGCCGCTCAGATCGTCGATAAAGAGCATGTCCTTGGCACGGGAATAGGTTTCCGCATTCTCGAAGGCCTGTGAAGACTGCTCCAGCAGAAAGAGGATGTTTTTCCGTTCAAGCTGGATATCGGGCAAGCGTCGGCCCGGTTCATTGAACAGCACAATCACTCCGCGGAACCTCTCCCTGTTGCAGACGTATATCAGGCAGGCCTCTTCATGAGCGTTGCCGGCCTCGACAGGCAGGGCAAGGGTGTCGATCCGGTGACTTGTCGGCAGTTTTTCAGGGAGGGCCGACAGGACAATCCCGCGGTAATACTCGGCTCTTTCGGACGAAAGCCCGCGCACCTCTTTCAGCTCAAGTTGATTGTCGGCCTGGAAAAAACCGAGATAGCGTCCGACACCTACCTCGCGAGCCACCGCTTCGACCATGAGATGGTAGATCCGCTCCAGTTCAAGGCAACCGGCGATGGTCTGGCTGATTTGAAACAGGCTGACCATCTTCTTGAGTTCTTCATTTTCATTCAAAAGCCTGCGCTGCTGAATGCACAAGGCAACGGAATGACGGAATTCATCAAAATTGACCGGTTTGAGCAGATAATCCCGCGCACCATGCTTGAGCGCAAAAATGGCTGAATCCAGGTTGGTGTTGCCGGTCACCATGATGACGTCGATATCGGGATTGGATCCCTTGACGCGGGACAGGACCTCCATGCCGTCGATTTCAGGCATGATCAGGTCGGTAATCACCAGGTCAAAGTGGCTTTTGGCAAGCATATCCAGCCCTTCGCCGCCGCCTGGGGCGCAATCCACGTCATACCCCTCCTCCTTCAACAGGTCTGAGAATGTTTCCCGAAAAAACCGGTCATCTTCTATAATGAGAATTCTTTCCATATGGGCGGCGTTGGACTCCGGCATGTCGCTCGCTCCGCCGTTCAGGCGTCACGGATAGAGGATAATTATAGTACCTCTTTACCGCATTTAAGCAATACATGTCAAATTGCTTTATCTTGTTGCCGTGCGATCAATCCGGACGATAGGGGGTTGCGACGCTCCAGGAAACCCCGTCGCTGGTCAATTCAATGGTGCCGTCCAGGTCCGTGCGCCAGGTTTTGATTCCGCGCCTCTTCAGACGCTCAAGGGTCTGCCGGGCCGGAAGCCCGAAGCTGTTGCCGCGGCCGTCAGAGATCAGGGCCATTGATGGCGAAACCCTGTCGAGCAGCAACTCCGACGTGGAGAAGCGGCTGCCGTGATGGCCCGCCTTGAGCACGGTGGACGCCAGCTCGGTCTTGTCCGCCACCATTCGTTCCTCGACGGGAAAACCTGTATCGGCGGTGAAAAGCATGCTGAACGAGCCAAAACAAAGCCGAAACACCAACGACTCCTCGTTCTCATCCACCTCATCGGCGGACGGCCGCCGGTCGGCGACATCCCGCGGCGGGGAGAGTACGGTCAGTTTGACACCACCGGCAAAGGTGAATTCATCGCCGGCGGCCAGGGGCCGTCTCGGGACGTGCCGCTCCGCCAGAGCCGCCCGCAGTTGTTTATACTGTTCGCCGCTCCCCCCTTGGACCGGTTCCCAAAATTCATTCACCGGAATGGTGCGGGCAACAAACGCCATCCCGCCGATATGGTCGGGATGGCTGTGTGTCATCACCAAACGGTCGATTCTGTGCACACCGAGCTTCCCCAGGGCCGGCCCCAGGGTCACCCGGCCAAAGTCGCGGTCGTTGTCGTGCAGATACCCTCCCGAATCCACCAGCATGGTCTCGCCCTTGGGAAAGCGGACCAGCAGCGACTCTCCCTGCCCCACGCTGAGCATGGTGATATGCAGGCGCCCGTCAATAGTTGCCGGCCTGCTCACATGGGTCACAACAGCCACCAGGGGCATCAGAGCGCACAGCGCGAACGTGCTTCGGGAGCGGCGCAGGAAGGTGACCAGAAGCAAGAAGCAGACATAACAAGCCATGTCCAGGCTGGTGATACCGTGGAAGGAGAGGAGCGGGAGCCGAGCGAACAAGATCACCAGCCAGTTGGAGAGTGCGGTGAGTTGTGAAGCGCACCACAACAATAGCGTGGCCGCAGGCGGAAAAAGATAGACAAACGGCAGGGCGCTGAAGCCGGCCACTAACGCTCCATAGCCAAGGATCGGGATAATAAGAAAGTTGGCGATGATGCCGTTGAGCGAGGTCTGGTTGAAATAAAACAGAATCGGCACGATAGTGGCGAACGACATGGCCCAGGATACGGCGCCAAACTGCAAAAGGTGGCGCTGCCAGGCGCATGTCAGTTTTCCGGCGCACCACTTTACCAGGGGTGCGGCGATGACGATGCCCCACAGGGCCATGAAGGAAAGTTGAAAGGAAAGATCGAACAGGCTGGGTGGGTTGAGGGCCATCATCAGAAAGGCTGTCAACAGCAGCGCATTGCGCGGATCGGTCTCCCGTTCGGCATGGAGCGCCAGGACAAAGGCGGCCAGCATGATGACCGAACGGACGGTGGCCGGCGCAGAGCCGCTCAGGAAGAGATAGGCCAGCATGGCCGGTACGGCGATCAGGAGCGCAGTGCGCCGCAGATCGAGACGAAGTGCCAGGAATTCGGAACGGGTCGTCAGGAACAGGGCTAGCGCGACGATGAACCAGGCGATGATGCCCACATGTAACCCGTTTATGGAGAGGATGTGGTTTACTCCGGCATTTGTGTAGGCGTCATTCAGGCTGTCGGGGATACGTTTCTTGTCGCCGACCAGGATGGCAGTCAGAACCGATGACAGTTCCTGGTCCGGTACCGCAGCCCGGATGAAATCGGCAAGCCGGCGGGCAATGAGGTCAAAACGCCGCAAGAGCGAATCTTCGGCCGCGCCGCGAACCAGGACGATCCGGTCCAATGTGGCCACCCTGCCCGTGGCCGTTATCCCCTGGTAGGCCAGGAAGCGTACGAAATCGAATTCGCCCGGAATCCCGAGCCGATGGGGCACTGAAATTCGTGTTGCGCAACGTATCCGGTCGCCGCGCGCCAGGATGGCGTCGGCCTTGGCCACATAGACCATCAATCTGCCGCTCGCAGGAGCAGGGTGTCCCTCCCTGACGAGCCTTTCCACCTGTAACACAAAGCTGCTGCCCTGGGTGGTGGCCACCGGTCGTGACTTCACGATCCCTTCGATCATGACCGGGGCGCGTGCGGCAAAATTCCGTATGTCGCATGCCGGTAGATCCGGGTTCAGGTACGGCCCCAGGGAATACAGGCCCAGGACGAAAAAAAAGATTGCCGAGCAGAGGAGAAAAGGAGCGCTGTTTTTGATCAGACAACTGAGCAGCAGGCAACAGAAAACAGCGGCAAGCACACTAAACGGCGCCGTAACGGTACTGCTGTCCGCCAGACAGAGCCCCGCTGCCATCGCCCAAAAGGGGATCAGCAGCGGGTGGCGGCGGAACATGGGGTGCTAGTAGACGGAATGAGGTAATGCAGGCAGACATGCATCATTTTTTTTTCCATAGGGGAGAACGGTCCGGCGCCAGCGGTATTAGTGTCCCGTGCGGTTAGTTCGTACTCGTAATTCCGGCTCTTTTGGCCGCTGCCATCGTTGCGGCTCCTTGATGTAGACCCTGCTACACCTACGTCGCCGCGNNCGACTAACCGCACGGGACACTAGCCGAAGAGTTCATTATAAAAAACGATACCGGAATAGCGCCGGAGATACAATTTTTCACCAGATACTTGTAAACATGCCGATAGAATGATAGATATGAAGAAACTGTTCGTTTCTCATCCTGAGTTTCAAAAATGGAAACAAACTAACGGAGAACTTTCATGAATGAACACATCCTGATCGTAGATGACGAGGAAATGATCAGAGAACTGCTTGCCTCGGCGCTCCTCCAGGAAGGGTATGTCTGCCATTTGGCATCCAATGTGGATGAGGCGTTCACCATCCTGAGCGAGCAGCCTGTCGATCTGGTCATTTCGGACATCATGATGCCCGGCAGAAGCGGCGTAGACCTGCTCAGGGACATCAAAAAGATTGACGCCGATATCGCGGTCCTGATGGTCACCGGGCTCTCAGATATGAATACCGCCCTGGAATGTATCCACCTCGGCGCGGACGATTACATTGCCAAGCCATTCAGTATCAACCGTGTATTTCTGACCGTCAAAAACCTCATCGAAAAACGGATGTTGGCAATCGACAAGAAAAATTACCAGATCAGTCTTGAATTCAAGGTCCTGGAACAGACCGATCAGATTCGCCGCACCATGAACGAGTTGCACAAGGCCTATGACCATACCCTGACCGCTCTGGTCAGGGCCTTGGATGCCCGCGAAAAAGAGGTCGGCTCCCATTCGGAGCGCGTGATGAACTATACCTCGCTGATGGCCGCCAAACTGGGTATCTACGACAACGATATGGAACATCTGGCCAAGGGGGCTCTTCTACACGACATCGGCAAGATCGGCATATCGGACAATATCCTGCTCAAGCCGGGCCCCCTTGATGACGACGAATGGGTCGAGATGCGCCGCCATCCCCAAGTGGGATACTCCATCCTGTCAGAGATTGAATTTCTGAAAGGGCCGGCCGAGATCATCCTTGCCCATCACGAGCGCTTTGACGGCAACGGATATCCAAAGGGGTTGAAAGGCGAGCAGATCCCCGTCGGCTCCCGGATATTCGCCCTGGTGGATACCCTGGACGCCATGACTTCGCACCGTCCCTATCGCAAGGCGCTCCCTTTCGATGCCGTCATCAGCGAGGTGAATACCTACCGCGGCAGACAGTTCGATCCCGACGTCGCAGATCTCTTCCTCTCCGTCTCCCGCAGCCAATGGGAGGAGTGCGCCGGCAAGAAGTTCATATGATCCTCATCCGTCATTCGTTTCTCTTTCCCGTAATGGCTTCTTTCAGAGTCCCGTTATGCATATTGCCACGTGCCGCCGGTCACTCGTCTTCCCAGTCGCCCTGGTCGTCGTCGTCCCGGTTGTCCAGTCCATCACCGTAGGCGTCATCATCCGGTCCCTCCCCCTCTTCCGGTTCTTCATACAGGTAGGAACGCGTGTCGTCTTTTTCGGATATACGCTCAAAGCGGGTCAACAATTCCCCGTTGGCGCAGTAACGGCCTTCCTTGTGGCTGCACCGCTTAAGGTCGCACAGGTCGAACAGCTGGAGCTCGCTGCAAAGCCGCTGTACCGGCTTATCCGTTTCCTGTTCTTCGATGTCGTCTTTGTCCGGCACGACCTACCCCCCGTTCAGAAATTCACCGGCCTTTTCCACATCCTCGCGGCAGCCGATGTAGACCGGGGCGCGCTGGTCTATGGATTCCGGCACGATATCAAGGATTGGAATCTTTCCGTTGGTGGCGGCTCCGCCGGCCTGTTCGATGAGATACGCCATGGGATTGAGTTCGAACAAAAGGCGCAGCTTGCCGTTGGGGGTGTCCGTGAGGGCCGGGTACATGAATATCCCCTTCCCCTTCATCAGCACCTGGTTGATATCCGGCACAAAGGCTCCTGAATAGCGCAGTTTTGCGCCCTTGTCCTCCAGGTGGCGGATAAAGCGCTCGTTTGCTTCCGTGTATTTCTTGCGCAGGCCGCCCGGGGCGTAGATATCTCCGCTCGGTTTCATCTGGACGTTCTCCCTGGTCAAGGTGAACTCCATCAACTGGTTCATGGTGAATTCGTAGACCCCCTTGCCTATGGAGTAGACCAGTGAAACCCGGGGTCCGTAGAGGATATACATGGCCCCGACCATTTTGCGCCCCGGCTGGAGCAGTTCGTGCCCCTGGTAGATGCCGACAATGGTTCCCACCGCCAGGTTCACATCCACCAGCGACGAACCATCCAGGGGATCGTACACCACCGAAAACATACCCTGGGGATTGCTGGTGACCTGATAGATCTCTTCCATCTCCTCGGAAGCGATATTGCACACCACCCCGGAATGGATCAGACGCTTTCGAATAATGCGATCGGAGAGCACATCCAGGGCCAATTGCTCTTCGCCATAGAGGTTCGAGGTACCGGCGACACCCAGATCACCGGTGCGCACCGCATTGATGACGTATTTGCTAGCTTCGGCGATCTCACAGAGAAGATGAACCAAATTGCCGCTGATGTTCTGTTCACGCAAATGCGCGCGCAGATCGATCTGAAATTTGGTTTTACCTGGCTCGCTATACATTGCCGCCCTCCACGTTGAGTCAAATTCATTTGAGTAATTCAATCATGAAATCATACTGTAAACAGCCGTTTTTAGCAATACTAACTCTGCCTTATTCCCTCACCCGGCCTTCGGGGCGGACAAGGGGGATTTCGAGGTCATGCAAAAACCTAACCGGACTTTACAGAAAAAAACTAGGGGAAAAGCCGGAGCGGTGAAAAAATCTGGTAACAGGAAACGATCAAGGCAAAAAACAGGTATGATGCCATGGCAAACACGCAGAGCCTGCGCCGGGTCACGGGAATGATGCGCGAAAGGCTGGCGTGGTTGCGAAACGGCATCAGCGCCCCCGCGCCCAGTCCTGCCACCCCGCCGCCGAAGAGGCTCGCGTAGAGGGCATATCCCACATAACCGTATTCCCGCTGAAGAATGCAAAACGGGCAATGGTGGGACGGCAGTTCATAAATGTAGAGGCAGATGAAAGAGACCAGCGATGCCGCCGAAACGAGGAACGCAACGCTGCTTGCGATCGGGAAAAAATAGCCTCCGCGGCCTTTCAGGCAGAAAAGAAGACCACCGGCAAAGGTCGCTGCCATGGCGGAGTAAAAGGCCCACTCCATGGGGGCTGCCGGCAACCCGGCAAGATCACCGCCGACACTCCCCTTATCCACGCTGAACAGGCTTCCGCAGCAGGAAGTGATCACATCCGCATGCAACCCCTGAAAATACCTGAACTGAAAAAAGGCTTCGATAATCACCAGCGGCGCCAGTATTACGACGAGAATGCCGTATTTCACCTTTATCAGGGGGTAGTCATACCCGCGGGTATCCACATGATTGATGATCAACCACACGCCGGCCAGGAGACAGGTGGCGATCTTCAGAAAAAGCGTCGGATAACCGTAACCGTTTGCGTTGAGGCTGCCGGCCGCGCACATGGCGCCTGTGAATTGACTGTGCAGCGTGTCGGCGGTAAATATGAACAGAAACAGGGAGAGTATTTGAAAGGCCAGGACATAGCCTAAGATGGACGAAATCAGGTAGGTCCGCCGCTCAAGTTGTAACTGGAGCTCGCTGCCGCTGTGCAGATCCCAGGTACGGAGGATTTTGGCCCCATACCAGGCTGCATACAGCAACATGCCGGCAATCAACAGTGACGAGATCAGCAACGCCTGTATGGCGGGGTGCTGCATCATGGTTCCGGCCTATCTGCGGTTGTGCGGCCGTCCCGCATCTCCACGACACGGTCGGCCAGTTGGGAATCGTATGCTATTGGGTCGTGGCTGGCGATCAGCACGGTCTTGCCCTGGGCCTTGAAGGTGGCGACAATCTCCATGAATTCCCGGGAAAGCTTGCTGTCCAGGTGGGCGGTCGGTTCATCGGCAATGATCACGGCCGGGTCGTTGATCAGCGCCCTGGCAATGGCGACCCGCTGAAGTTCCCCGCCCGAAAGCCATTCCACCCTTGAAGCGGCATGGCGCGAGATGTCGAAGAGCCGCAACAATTCCTTGGCGCGAGCCTGGAATGCCGCATGGCTCTCAAGGGTTGGATAGGCCGGGAGCATGACGTTCTCCAGTGCGGAGATCCCCCGTATCAGGTTGAATTGTTGAAAGATGAACCCAAAGGTGGTGCGCCGAATCTCGGTCAGGAAACGCTCGGGCAGGCTGGAGATATCAAATCCGCCTTCCCTCTCTTCCGTTGTAAGAAACGCCGTCCGGACGCCGCGCAGTCGAATACGGCCCGAACTTGGGCGGCTCATGCAGCCGATCAGCGACAGAAGCGTGGTCTTGCCGGAGCCGCTCGGTCCCTTGAGGATCGTGAGCTTCCCCGGTTCAATGGCCAGGCTGACGTCGTCAACCGCGGTAAACTGGTTGCTCTTGCCGACATTAAAGCTTTTGGTAACATGGGATAATTCGATCACGGTCACGACCTCATGGCGGCATCGGGATCGGTCGTGGCAGCCAGCCAGGCGGGAACGATGGTTGCCGCGGTATAGGGCAGGACCGTCAGAAAAAACAACACGGTAAGATGAAAGCCGTCGACCGCCGGCACCAGTCTGAATCTCGGATAGAGCACGGCCCACCCCTTGAGCGCATGTTCGAACAAGGTTGCGGAAAAGAAAAACACATGGCCGTAGGCCAAAATCCCTCCCAGCAGGAAAGCGCTCAAAGAGATCGCAATACCTTCCCAGAACTTGAGGAAGAGAACATCGGCCGTTTCCCAGCCGATTGACTTGAGGATGCCGATTTCCCTGCGTTCTTCGGCGGAAAGGCCGGTCGCCTTGTCCCAGGCGAATATGACGAAGGAGAGCACTGCCGCTGAAAGGATAACCACCATCATGCCGCCGCGCCAGTCGAAGATGGAGTCATAGGTCCGCAGTATCTCGCTCTTCAGAATGGGGCGGGCATCGGGAAGCGCCTCAACGACCTTTGCAGCGATTGTAGCCTGTTCGCGGGGATTGGCCACGGTGACGGCGAGGTCGGTGGCGAGGGTTTCCGGAAAATTGAACATCGCCTGAAAATCCGCGGCAGACATGATAATCAGGTCAGCCGCCACCAGATTGGATGCTGCAGGATAGATGCCTTTCACCGTTAAAAGAAGAGGGGTGTGGGCCGAGGTGCGAAACGCGACCATGTCCCCCACCCCTACGCGTTGATTCCGTGAAACCTCCGCGCCGACAAGAATGCTTCCCGGCTCGATCGTGGGCTTTGCGGGCACCATCAGGGTGTAATTCGCCCCAAAAATCGGATCATAATAATACCCCCACAGACGTGGGGTCACGGTGCTCACGCCGGGTATGGAACGAATCTTTTCAGCGTAGGCCGCCGGTATCAGGTCTTGTCTGCCGGCCATGAGGCGCTGAACCACCATATCCGGGGAGTCGGCGAGCACAAGCGCCGCCTCGCGCTTCAAGGCATGGACAAAAAAGAGCAGCGAGGCGATCACAAAAACTATCAGCGTATATACCGCCAGCAGGGAAAAGTTTTTCATCTTGCGGCGCATCAGGGACGACAGGGCAAAGTCGATGATATTCCGATGGCGGTTCAGGGAGATTATCATGCTACCTCTCATACCGTGCCGGCGGTGAGATAAACGACCCTGACGGGAAATGTTCCAGACTGAACGGATGATCCTGGAAAGCGCTGTGAAGGTCCGCCATGGACGGGTGACGCGTATAGCGCGCTTCGGTGAACAGGCACAGGTCTGTGAGCATCAGTTCCCTGGCCAGCCTGGCGCGTTCACGAAGTCCGGCGTTTGCCGCCTCCTGCCCAAGTCGGCTGGAGAGCAGCATCAGGACAAATAATATGCCGATGAATGCCGTGAAGAAAAGAAACTGATCGGATTTGCGCACGATGGGTGTCCCTGGATGGATTATACCAATTCCAAATCAAGGCGCTATCTTCGTTGGCTCGTCTTTTTGCTCCTCAACGNNATCCTTGATTTGAAATCGGTATTATTCCAATGATTTGAGTACTGCCGGGGTAATCACGTTCAAGCGCACGACCCTCTTTCCCCGGTGATCGTTCATAAAGCCGCGGGCATCCGCGAGCTTGGCGAACGGCACCAGTTCCTTGCCCATGGGACCATACACGTCGCTTCCGACCACGTAAAACGCCGTGCGGCCGTCGATGACCGCAAGCGAGTAGTAGTCCTTCACCCGGATCGCAGTAATGGCTTTCACGGACTTGCCCGGGTTATATTTTCCTAGGTTCAGGTAATAGGTAAAAAGGTCTTTCGGGCCGTCGAAAGCAGCATGGGTTCCATCATTGAACTCTATGGTCCCAGACCAGTTGGGATACTTGGAGACAAACATCCCGCACACCGGGCATTTTTCCTTTTCAGACGGCGCCGGTGCGCTCCCGGCGGAGACGGTTTGCCAGGTGATGAACAACGCCAACAGCATGGCGGGTGTCAGATAACGTAGCAGTTTCGGCATAAACCATCCTTTCGCAGCCCTGCGGCAATGGATCACAAAAGCCGCATTTCTTAACCTTCGTGGACAGGGTGTGATGAAAACATAATTAATCAAAAAAGCGTGGTGATTACCGGGTGGGCACGTTCTTCTTGTCCAACGGCTTGTGCTGCCTCTTGAGAACAACCAGGAAAAAAGGGAATATTCCGGATAACAACCCCCACAGGAACGGGTTTTTGCCACGCCTTTTTGCCAAATAAAAACCGATGGCGGCTGGCAAGCCGAACAACAATAACAGGAAGGCCAGTTCGCTCATTTTTTCCTCGCAAATAGCGGACTTATATTTTAATAGTGTAGCACTCACCCGTTGCTTTACAATCCATGCGGTGCAATATCATCGGTTTTATCAATGATCGGTCTTCCAGCGGGAGACCATAAGATCCCAGAATGCCGCAGCAGCCGGCGAGAGTTCCCGGCCGTCCCGGCGGGCGGCATAGAATTTTCGGGAGACGTTCAGCCCAGGGATTCTGACCGTTGTCAGTTGCCCATGGCTAAGCTCTTCCGCAATCACCATGCTTGAAATAAAGGCGTAACCGGCGCCGATCAGTATGGCGCGTTTGATCGCCTCGCTGCTGCCGAGCACGGCAACGATACGCAGTGAATCCTTGTTGATCCAGGTGCCGGCAAAGGCTTCGTAGACCGCCTTCTGGGTTCCCGAGCCCTGTTCGCGCACAATCATCGGCACCTTGCACAGTTCGGCCTGGCTGAGGCTCTGCTTTCTCTTTGCAGCGATGTCGGACGACACGGCGCACACGATGGTATCATCGCCCAGGGCCTCAAAATGGACTCGCTCATCATTGAAGCGCCCGCCGATAAAACCCAGCTCCACTTCCTCGTCAACCAGTTGCTGAATGACCGACGTACTATCCCCCTGCAACACCTCCAACCGCACATTGGGGTATTGTTTGTGGAATTGGTCGAGCATCGCGGGGATCAGGCAGGTTCCGGGCGTATTGCTCGCACCGACGCGCAGCGCCACATCCTCCATGCCGATGAAACGACGCACAGCCGAGCGGGACTCATCGCATTCGGCCAGGATCTTCCGGGCGCGGCCCAGGAGCAGCTTGCCGGCCTCGGTCAGAAGGGCGCCCCCCCTGCCCCGGTCAAAGAGCCTGATGCCCAGTTCCTCCTCCAGGCCCTGGATATGCTGGCTGGCTGTGGATTGGGTGATGCAGGTCTTGTCGGCGCCCCGGGAAAAGCTGCGGGTTTCGGCAACGGCAACGAACACTTCGAGTTGCTTTAACGTCATGAAAAATAGCCTCTATTTAGAATTACGATATTTGCAATCGGTAATCTACAAAATACCGGTCTGGGTTTCAAGACAAATCGATGGTATCAGGGATGTCCATTGAAACTTGACCATAAATGATTTCGATTTAGTTCTCTCGATCCCGACGGCGATAGCTTATGCCGAGCTTGTCCAAGCGCGAACGTAGCGTGCTTGGGTTGATTCCCAACATCGCAGCCGCACCTCCGGGGCCATCGATCTTCCCCTTGGCCAATTTAAGCACCTCGGTGATATGCACTGCGTTTGCCTCGTCCAGGTTGAGTGGATAAATTGAGCTGCCGTTGCCGGCGGCGAGCGTCATGTTCTTTTGTTCCGAGCTCGGCAGAATCGTGCCGAAGGTCAGTGGCCCGCCACGATGCAGGATAAGCTCACGCTCGACCAAATTCTCCAACTCCCGAACATTGCCGGGCCAGTCATATTCCATGAGCCGTTGCAATGCCCCCGGCGCGATTGACGGGGGCGCCCCGATGCCAAGATCCCTGCTCCTGACCGTCACAAAGTGGCGGGTAAGGGCCGGCACGTCCTCCTTCCGCTGCCGCACCGGCGGCACCATGATGGGAAAGCCGCTCAAACGGTACCAGAGGTCCTCGCGGAAGCTACCTTCCACCACCATACTTTGCAGGTTGCGGTGCGTTGCCGCGATCACCCGTATATCGACGGGGATCGGGCGCTTCCCGCCAACTCTCTCCACTTCGCGGTTTTGCAGCACCCGTAGAAGCCGTACCTGTGCGTTCGACGGGAGCTCGCCGATTTCATCCAGGAAGATGGTCCCGCCGTCGGCCCGCTCGAAGCGTCCCCGGTTCTCGGCCACCGCCCCGGTAAAAGCACCTTTCTCGTGTCCGAAGAGCTCACTGTCGATCAGGTTTTCCGGCAACGCGCCGCAATTCACCGTGATGAAAGGTCCATTCCTACGCGGCGAGGAGAAGTGAATCGCGTTGGCGATCAACTCCTTGCCGGTCCCGGTTTCGCCGAGGATGAGCACGGTGTTGTTGAGCGGCGCCACTTGGCGCACCATCTCCATCACATTGCGCAGCCCAGTATTACCGCCGATGATCCCGTCTTCGGCGTCACCGTGCAACTCCCAGTTCAGGAAGCGCTTATCGTCCAACAGTATGGCTTGGTAGCGGAGTACCTCCTCGTGAGCGAGGGCGTTGGCAAGGGCAATCGCAAACGGTTCCGCAAGGCAGCCGGCGAGTTCAAGATGTTCTTTGCCGAATCGTCCCTCTCCCGATGCCCGCAAAACAAGCCACCCGATCAACTCCCCCCTGATGCGCAAAGGAACGATCAAGTGCGTGTTCCCTTCGAATTCCGCTATTGGAGCAAGCGCGCCAAGAATCTCATCCTTTTCGATGTCCACGATAAATGGCTCTGAATAATTCCGGGCGGCAATCTTCTGCGGCATCCCTTCCGGCAGCGGGATGAGATGGGGAGGAAGAGCGTCGTTTTCAGAGGCACGTTCAATGCGCCGGATCGCCCCCAGTCGCTCATCTATGATGACGAGGACCAAGGCTTCGAGGGGGACATGCTCCTTCAGATACTCGAATGCACTGTGCAACGATTCCTTTATTTCCAGGCTGCTGCAGATTCTGAGGGTTATCTCCCTGATGAATTCGTCGCGGCCGGCCATACCCTTGCCGCTTACCTCGCCGGCTGTGCCTTTACCTTCCGTTTTTGTCCCCATGTGTTTTTAGACCTCCTGCCAAGATCCGCTATATTTCGCAGTATATCCCATCTCCTCGACATTTCGCAACAAAAAAACAGGAAATATCGCGTACTTGCAGGGGATAACTATGTAACTACTTGAAATAACGTATTCCAATAGGTTGGCACGCTTATCGCTATTAAGAGGACAGTGTCAATTCAAAGGAGAGATCATGACCAACCTGCTCTACGTCACCTGCAATGTCAGGCCCCAGGACAGATCCCGTACCCTTTCGCTCGGTAATGAATTCCTGGAGGAATACATTCGCTGGAATCCGAAGGACGAGGTGCAGGTACTCGACCTTTACCGCGACAGCATCCAGCGAGTAGACCAGGACGTGCTCAACGTCTGGGAGCGGATCGAGCGCGGCGAGGATTACGGCCTCCTTTCGGATGGAGAGCGGCACAAGATTGCCCGACTCTGGCGTCTCGCCGATCAGTTTCGCAACTGCGACAAGTACGTCTTTGTCACACACGGCCTCAACCTCTGGTTCACGGCCGAGTTCAAAATGTACATCGATGCAATCTGTATTCGTGACCGTACCTACCGTATTACGCCGCAGGGGGCAAAAAGCATGCTTCCCGATCAGTTCAGGAAATCCCTGCATCTGCACGCATGTTCACCTTACAGGTTCGTGCAGGAGCAAGACCAGAGCGTTGCATACCTTCGCTCGGTGCTGAATTTCCTTGGCGTAACAAATCAGGAAACGGCGCTCCTTGGGGGTGACGACTCGGAGCAAGGATCTAACGAGGAGTACCAAGCTGCTCGGTGCAAGCTTTTGGAGCTGGCTCAGCGTTTCTGAGAGGAGGCACGGAAAGTTGGATCCACCTTTATCTCATAGCTCCTGGTCGTAATCATCGCTTTTAGAGCGTGACCGGCACAAACATTTACAATGCAGAAGAGAAATTCAGGAAAAGGAGCATCAACAATGAAAAGTAGTCTCACATCCGTTCTAAAGGCCGTAGGCCTGTCACTGTTGGGAGTTTCACTGACTGCCTGCACGGGTGAGCCGCACAAGAAGGAAGCGGGCAGCGATGCTGTCCCCGTGATGGTAGGGAGGGTCCGGAAGATTCAGGAACGGGAAACCGTCTCTGTGAGCGGGACCGTTTCGACACCGTACTCACCGGCAAACGTATCGTTTCTCGTCTCCGGCAAAGTGATATTCGTAGGACCGCGAGAAGGGGAATACGTGAAAAAGGGGCAGGTCCTGGCCCGGATAGATCCCACCGATTTCACCCTTTCGGTCAAAGGCGCCGCAGCGCAGTTGGCCGGTGAGCAAGCGGCTCTGGAAAAAGCAATGAATTCCGCGAGGCCGGAGCTTCTGGAGCAGGCCCGCATCGGCTATGAACGGGCCGAGGACGAGTATCGGCGTATGAAGATGCTCTACGACTCCAAGAGCCTGGCACCGAACGACTTCCAGAAATTCAAGGCATCCTATGAGCATGCAAAACAGGAGTATGAGCAAGCAAAGGCGGGAGGCCAGAAGGAAGACAAGGCTTTGGCGAAGGCGAGTTACAACCAGGCTGCCGCGCATCTTGAGGTTGTCAGGAAAGCGTTGTCCGATGCGACACTGTGTGCACCCATGGACGGCTACATCGCGAATAGGTCGGTAGAGCCCGGCGATACCGCCTCGCCGGGACGCCCGGTCTTCGAGATCGTCCAGATGGACCCCGTGGAGGTGAGCGTCGGCGTGCCGGAAACGGATGTACACATGGTGAGGATCGGACAGAAAGCCGACGTCACCGTTCCCGCTCTCCCTGGTAAGTCAGTCCTGGGGACGGTGCGCGTCATCAACGTCTCCGCAGACTCCAACACACGAACCTACATGACCAGAATCACGATGGCAAATCCCGAGCACCTGTTGCGCGTCGGGATGGTGGCGGAAGCCAGAATCCGCGGCGACCGGACGGTCTCCATGGCGACGCTTCCAGGGGATGCCGTGGTGCGTGACCCGCAGGGAGCGACGCAGGTATACGTCTACTACCCCGACCAGAAGCGCGTGTACACCAAACGTGTGGAAATCGGAGCGACAGCCGATAAAGACGTCGAGATAAAGAGCGGCCTTTCCGGCAATGAACTGATCGTTTTGGCAGGACAGACAAAGCTCAGGAACGGTCTGGCCGTATCGGCAACAGAACAGACGGGCCGGGAATAAACCGGCGACCGCGAAAGGAACAGATTTTATGACCCCGATAAAGTTTTCGCTTCGCTATCCCGCCGTCACCCTCATATTGACGGCAATGGTAGTCATGCTCGGCGTTCATGCCTTCCTGAAGATGCAGCGGACCGAAGATCCGACGATCACCATCAGAACCGGCCTTGTAATGGCGATGTATCCCGGAGCGACCTCCGAGCAGGTGGAAAAGCAGGTAACCAAGACCCTTGAAAAGCACATCTTCAAGTTCCCGGAGGTGCGGAAGGAAAAGACCTATTCGACCAGCCGTCCCGGCCTCGCCATCATCAACGTCGAGTTGGAGGACAACGTCAAGAACGCCGACGTCTTCTGGTCGAAGCTGCGCCACGAGTTGAATGTGGTGAAGAGCACCGAACTCCCTTCTGAGGTCATGGGGCCTGTGGTGGATTCCGATTTCGGCGACACCGTCGCAATGCTGATAGCCGTCCACGGTAAGCGGTACGGATATCGGGAACTGCGGGACTTTGCGGACAAGATTCACGACGAAATGCGCACCGTCCGCGAGGTGGGGAAACTCGTCACCTACGGAGATCAATCAGAAGAAATCCGGATCACCGGCAGCCTGGAAAGGATCTCGCAGTATTTTGCCGATCCACGCCAGGTGGTGAATGCCCTGAGAGAACGAAACACCATCCAAAGCGGAGGGAATTTCGACGCCGACCGGTCGAAGGTCCCCATGAGGACCACGGGGATCTTCAATACCGAAGACCAGATACGGAACGTGCTCGTGGACGTCTCCAAGGATGGCCACCCTCTCTACATCAAGGACTTCGCCAACGTGGAGCGCCGGTATCAGGACCCGACATTCATGGTTCGCTACGACGGAGACCCGTGCCTGCTCCTATCCGTCGATATGCAGAAGGGGAAGAACATTGTCGAACTGGGCGAGCAATTGGATAAGGTATTCCAGCGCCTCAAGGTACTCCTTCCCCCCGACGTTCAACTGGACCTGATCGCCAACCAACCGGGGGTGGTCAAGGAGCGGGTTACCAAGCTAAGCCACGAATTCCTGCTGGCCATCATTTCCGTGGTTATCGTCACAATCGTACTCCTTCCCCTGCGGGTCGCTCTCATCGCAGCCCTCGCCATACCGGTGACCCTGTGCGGGACCCTCGGCGTCATGAATGCGGTGGGGATAGCCCTGCACCAGGTCTCCATCGCGGGGCTCATCATGGTTCTCGGGATCGTGGTGGACGACGCCATCGTGATCGCCGACAACTACGTCGAACTCCTGGACCGCAAGGTGCCGAAGGTTGAGGCGGCCTGGAGGTGTGCGACCGAAGTCTTCGTACCGGTCCTCACCGCAACCATAACGATCATCGCCTCGTTCCTACCGCTTCTGATCATCACCGGCTCAGTCGGCGAGTTCATCATGGCGCTCCCCATCACGGTAGCGATCGCGTTGGCGGTTTCCTTCATCGTGGCTACCATGTTGACCCCCCTCCTCTGCAGAACGTTTATCAAGAAAGGACTGCACGATCACGACGCCGCGGAGGCCCACGGCAAGGAGAAGAAGAGCCTGCTCGACAGGCTCCAGGACAAGTACGGGGTCTGGATCATCATCTTCATGAACAGGAAGTGGCTTGCCTTCACCCTCGGGGGATGTGCGTTCGCCTTCGGGGTCATGCTCTTTGCCTTCGTGCCGCAGCAGTTCTTCCCTTCCGCGGAGCGCAACCAGTTCGTGATCGATGTGTGGATGCCTCAAGGAACGCGGATTGAGGCCACCGACGCAGTCATGGGGCGGATTGAAAAAAAACTGGCTTCCAGTAAGGGAATCACCCACTACGCCACCTTCGTGGGTCAGAGTGCGCCAAGATTCTACTACAACGTGAATCCTCAGCAGCCGGACGGCGCTTATGGCCAGTTCATCGTCAACACCGCCTCGGTGGAGGAAACCTCACGTCTGGTGAAGGAACTGCGCCCATCGCTGGCCGCCTTGGCGCCGGAAGCGATGGTGATCGTGAAGGAACTCCAGCAAGGCGCCCATATGGAGGCGCCTATCGAGGTGCGGATCTCCGGCGATGACGTCCAGGAACTCAAACGGCTTGGGGAAAAGGTCCAGGAGATTATGGAAAGCGTACCTTCCTCCCAGTACATGTACCGGGACTACTTTAACGATTCGTACATGGTGGACGTAAAGGTCAACGACGAGTTGGCAAACCGCCTGGGGATATCTGAGGCATCGGTATCGCAAACCCTGTCCGGGGCCTTCGACGGTGCTGCGGTCAGCACCTTCTGGGAAGGCGACCGCCCCGTAACCATCAAGCTGAGACTGGACCCGGCCTCGCGCTCAACATTCGGGGACATCGGAAACACCTATCTCAATTCAGAGCTGACCCGTGCCAGGGTGCCGCTCCGCGCCGTTGCCACGTTGGCTCCGGAGTGGCAGACCAGCAGGATCGTTCGCAGAAACGGTGTACGCACCTTGACGATCCGTGCCTTCGCGAAGCCGGGGCGCTACGCCTCGAAAATCCTGGAGCAGGCAATGCCGCAGATCAAGGCGTTGGAATTGCCGGCTGGGTACCGGATCTCCTACGGCGGCGAAAAAGATAATCAGGATGAGACCTTCCCGCAGATGCTCGGTGCCCTTGGGATCAGCCTGGTGGCGATCTTCCTGGTCCTGCTGGTGCAGTTCAAGAACCTTTCCGACCCGCTCGTGGTTATGGCCTCGATCCCGCTTACCCTGTTCGGGGCGATTTTAGGGCTCGTCATAACCCACAACCCCTTCGGTTTCACCGCGTTCATGGGGCTTATCAGCCTGTGCGGCATAGTCGTGAGAAATGGCATTATCCTGGTGGATTACTGCAATGAACGGGTCGCCGAGGGAGAAACTCTGGAGCAGGCCGCACGGGACGCGGGAGCCAGGCGGCTGCGCCCTATCTTCCTCACCACGATGGCCGCCGCGGTAGGGGTGACCCCGATGATCCTTTCCGGGTCGAGCCTCTGGAGCCCGCTGGCGAGTGTAATGTCATTCGGCCTGATCTTCTCGATGTTCTTCACGCTTCTGGTCATTCCCGTCCTCTTCGCCGTAGTCAAATCAAGAACGGTCAAGTCTTCCGCTCCTGTCCTCGCCATTATCGTGTTTTGTATGCTTCTTGGGGCAGGACAGGTTTCAGCGGAACCGTTAAAACTGTCCCTTCCCGAAGCTGTTGATCTGGCACTCAAGCAGAATACAGCGCTGAAAATATCCCGGGCTAAAGTTCTTGAAAACCAGGAGCGCATTGTATCCACAAAAGCTAAGTATTTTCCGCTATTATCAAACGAAACGTCATATGTTGGCCTTTCTAGTCGCCAACTAATGAACATCCCTGCCGGCAGCATGGGCACGGTTCCCGGGTTGGGACCATTCCCGACTCAAGACACCCCGATCAATCAGGGGTCGGACAAGATTCTGTTGGCGACCACGAAACTGACTCAGCCGGTTACGCAACTGTTCAAAATCCATGAAGCCAACCAAATCGCAAAGGCTGATCATAGGATCTCAGAGTCGGATAAACGAAAGGCCGAACTCGAAATCATTTTTGGTGTGCATCAACTTTATTATGGGTTGCTGATTGCTCAAAAACAGAAAGATGCGGCACAAGCCGCGTTGAACGCTGCGCAGGAAGGATTAAGCGATAGTGAGGAGGCTGTCAGATCAGGTAATGTGCTTGATGTTGTTGAAACAGGAAGCCGGGTGCAATTCCTGCAAAACAGGCAACTTCTGCTTTCGGCCGAAAACCAGATTTCCGATGCGACATCAGAGCTGAATAATCTTCTGGGGCTGCCTCTGGAAACAGTGTTGGAACTGGCTGATATCGATGCCTTGTCCCCTGCTACACAGGCCCTCCAGCGGTATGTTCAGGAAACATTGTCCAACAATCCGGAACTGCTGGCGGCAAAGGACAATGTGGAAAAGGCAACCCATGCTGTCAGCGCAGCCCGCGATGAATATATTCCCGATGTCAGTCTGTTTGCGAGCCATAACTATCAGCACGGCGCGCCGTTCCTTGCGAATAACATGGGGATGTTTGGTGTACAGATGACATGGAATATCTTCGATTGGGGGAGCCGTAAGGGTGTCGTTGGTCAACGGAGGGCCCAGCTTATTCAGGCCCAGGAAAATGTAAAACGGTTAGAAGACAGCATCACGGTTGAAATCACCAAGGTCTATCGAAAGCTGGAGCGGACCAAGCTGATAGTGGAAGCTGCCAGCGAAGCTGTTGTGCTGCAAAAAGAAAATCAGCGACTAAGCGCCAAACGTATGGAAGCCGGTGTCATTAAGAAAGCGCAATATGCCGAATCGGTTGCAGCAGTCAAGAAAGCCGAATGGGAAGAGCTCCAGGCTCATTTGGGATACCGACTTGCCCTGGCAGAACTCGACCGGATCGCCGGCCGTTTCAACTATTAAGGAGAAAGACCATGAAACAGCAGGAAGTAAAAGCCAATGCAAAACGAAGAGGGATTGGCCCTGGACTCATGCGAAAAGATGAACTCTCGAAAGCCCCGAAGAGCGTCGGGGGCAATATGATGTTTTGGAGCGAACCTTCTCTACAAAGCAACAGGCTTGAATTCGTGCAGGACGGGCATGAGATCACCGTGTTTGATTCAGAGGGGAAGAGGGAGGGCTAAGCTATGGATACTGCAATCGTCAGCGCAATGGCCGGCGTGTTAGGATCGCTCGTCGGCGCCTCCACAACGATCACGACTGGTTGGATCACTCAAAAGACGCTCAATAACCGCGAGCTGCTTCGAGCGGAGATCGACAAGCGCGGAATGCTCTACGGCGATTTCATTAGTGAGTGCTCGAAACTCATCGTTGACGCGTATGGGCATACATTGGAAAGGCCAGAGACGCTATTGTCCGCGTATGCACTGCTGAACCGCATTCGGCTTTCTGCATCCGATGCGGTCCTTGCGCAGGCGGAACTCATCCTGGTGTGGATCACGGAACAATACTTCGCGCCCAACCTTTCAACGGAAGACATGCGTGCGCTCATGCATTCGGGGAATGACCCGCTGAAACCGTTCGCCGAGGCCTGCCGCGACGAACTCAAATCGATCCACTCGATCGTGAGAAAATAGGGACAAAAAAGACTTTGGATAAGAAATGATTCCGCAACTTGATATTCTTGTGGATGAAGATGCAGTGAGATTCCTATAGTCTGAACCGAATGCGGGTCGAGCTTCGCAGCATTCAAAGGAGAAACAGATGGAACGAATTCTTCCAGCAGTGTTTTATAACCTTCTTACATTGGTCGGTTCGGTCATTGCCGTATTCAACCTCGGACTGATGGTCTTCCTTCTTATCGTCGATTTCCTGGCAAAGCGTCCGAGGCCCTATTCGGACCTCATCATCCTGTTGATCTTGCCCCTGTTCATCCTTATTGGGATAGCGTTCGTCATACTGGGGATTGTTAGGCAACGGAGAAGACAGAAAGCCGGAGTCCCCGTAGAGGAACAACGCCTACTCGTCCTTGACTTCAATGATGAGAAACAGCGCAAGCTGGTGATACTTCTTTCCATCGGTTTCGTCTTTTTGACCTTGCTGTATGCCTTTGGGATGTTCCAAGGCTATGAATTCGTCGAATCGGTTTCTTTCTGTAGCCGGGTCTGCCACACCGTCATGGGCCCGGAGTCCAGGGCTCATGCCTTTTCCTATCACGGCGAGGTTGAATGTTCAGCGTGTCATGTGGGTTCGGGCACCAAGTATTTTGTCCTCTCGAAGCTCAAGGGAACCAAGGAGCTCTACGATCTCCTGACGAATACATTCCCGAGACCTATTCCTGCGCCGGTCAAGGATCTCAGACCTTCAAAAGACATTTGCCAGACTTGCCATGGTCCCAGATATGTCTTCACAGAAAACCTCCAGGGCAGAAAGTACTATCTTTCTGATACGAAAAACACTGAATGGGAAATTGGTCTGTTGCTCAAGATGGGTGCAGGAAGAGTTCCCATTGATAAACCTCCCATGATGCACTGGCATTATGCAATTGCCAGGCAGATCGAGTATGCAACTGCTGATCCCAAGCGTGAGGTCATTCCGTGGGTCCGCGCTATCGGCTTTGACGGCAAGGCCAGAGTTTACCGCGCTCAAGACGGCAATGCTTCCGGCAAAGAACCGTCACCGGAGCAGAGGCGCGTTATGGACTGCATCGACTGCCACAACAGGATCGGGCACGAATATTACCCGCCCGACAGAATACTGAATGTTCTTTTGAGTTTGAAGTTGATAGATCCCATGCTCCCGGACATTAAGAGAACAGCAGTCCAGGCACTGGAGGGAAACTACACTTCAAGGGAAGCGGCAAAATCCGGGATCAGGGATGCCATTATGGGGCTCTACAAGAAGAAGTATTCTGACGTCGCCGCTTTGAAGAAGACCGAGTTTGAACGGATTATTGTCACATTGCAGGATCTCTACGATCGCAACTATGACCCAGTCATGAAGGTGAGTTGGAAGAATTTTCCGAGCCAAAGCGGCCACATGTACAACCTGGGCTGCTTTCGCTGCCATGACGGCAAACATAAAAGCGACGATGGGGCCATTTTATCGAAAGACTGCAACCTTTGTCACCTGCTCATAAAAAAGCAGATGGAGAAGGAGAATAAAATCGCTGTTCTGACGGACGAGACGTATCCCCATCCCGTTGACATTGGTGATTCTTACAAAGAGATGAACTGCAGCGAATGTCATGGGGCCGGTAATTGAATGAACTCGATTGTCCTAATTCTTATGCTGAACAAACGGTTGCGGACTTTATTGATCATCTGAACGGAGAGAAAACGTGGAAACCTGGCAAACAACAGAAGTCCGTATTCGGGAAGAGCTTTTAGGGCGACAGGCGTGGTCTTAGACAACACCAAAATAGCGAGAAGATTTTTTATCTGGGCGCGGGATGCGACCAGTTCTTATTTTAAAAAGAGGAGTACGATGAAGGATATTCTGACGGAAAAGGCAAAAATGAATTGGTTGTTATTGGGAAAAAAAGAAAATGGATTCTGATTGGAAACCTGACGACAGTTACGTAAAGACGGTGTTAGTCCCTTGAGTACCGCATTTGCGGTCGCAAGCGAGGTACGTTGATGGCAGGATAGGCATAGCGTCCCTTCCGTGCCTTGTCGAGCATCTCACAGTAGATATTGTAGTTGGCTACTGGCATAGATTCCTCCGTTCACGTTAGAATTTTATTAATTCGAAGAACTGTTTCATTGCCGCGCGTCACCTCATGCGTCGCGCAGGCAATACTGGGGTCGAAAGCGCGCACGACCCTTCTCACAGCCCGCTCAAGCACCGTATCGATCCTCCAATATGGCAACTTCCTGAAGGCGTCCCTGGACATATTCCGTTCTTCGGACCAGAATTGGGACTGATGTCTGAACTTACTTTCTTTCATCGGTAGACTCCCCCCCTCTGGAAAATATTATCTTGTCGGCTCGTGCTGGAGAACAGCAACGATTCTTCCGGAGATATCCCTGCTCAGTCTCTCAAGAGCACTACTCATCGCGGCAACGAGTGACTCATAACTGCTGCCATTCATCTCTTCTCTGATCTCTGCTTCCTTTTTCAGGAGTAAACGTTTGTCTTTGGCGAATACTGCCCATTGGGCTTTCAGCAGCACTGAATCACCAAGGGTTCCTTCGAAACGCTCCAAAAGCACTTCGACTCTGTACGAAGCATGCACTTGACTCTCTAGGTATGGTGTCCAGCGTACGACAAAAAAACGATCAGCAGGCAGAATGCTGGAGATATCCTCTACGAGGACACGGTTGACATCACTCTCAAGAGAGCCGGCCCACCGGTCAAATTCGGA
Organism: Geobacter sp.; assembly: GCA_003151775.1. GTDB lineage: Bacteria > Desulfobacterota > Desulfuromonadia > Geobacterales > Pseudopelobacteraceae > Oryzomonas. The sequence goes on from PLYK01000065.1 coordinate 29,437, forward strand.
GAGTTTGAGTTCATTCCTGCCCGAGCGGGTCACTATCTGAGGTCGGTCAAGATAGTCGGGCACGCGAACGGGACCTATAGCTATGGTTAGGTTTTGATCAGGGGAAGCATCACGGGTGGCCGAGGTCTTGTCCTGCATCGGGTTTAACTGATAGAATTTCGACGACGGTGAACTGGCGCACCCGGTCAGAATCGCCAAGAATAAAGCGAGGATAAAGAGCGCACGCGGATTAAGAGAAATAGTTCTCATTTCATTCTCCTTTAGAGGGACTCTTCCCTCTAAGCAATGCATCAGGGTGGCGTCCAAGGTAATCCGCCAGAACACGGATGGAACGGGAGAGTTCAGTGATCTGCTCAAGTGTCCTACCTATCTCATATCCCAGATTTGCGTTCTTCACAGCGATCCTGTTGATATTATCTACGGCTTCGTGTGTTTCTTTCAGCGTGGCCTGGGCTGAGGACATGGTTTCTTTGATGCTCGATGCTATCTCGCCGGGAACCCCTTCATCAAACCTGAGAGTTTTTTCAGCCTGCGCAAAGGTTGCCCGGGCGACATCCGCTGTTCCCCTAATATCTGAAGCTAGAGGCCCGACTTCAGTATTAAGATGTTTCACTAGAACATCAGTGTTTTTGAGCAATTGATTCAGCGAGCCGATGCTTGCCTGCAGGTCCCGGGAATTGACCAGCTTGTTTATTCCCGCAAGTGTTTCGTTTAATCTGTCAGCGATCTCATTGAGCGGCAACTCCTCGAAGCTCTTTGTTAGTTTCGCAATACTCGATGGGACTGTCGGGATCTCAGGATATTTTTTTTCGAGGCCCACAAGCATGATCGGAGTACCCGGATGGAAATCGATGTTGACCACGAGTTGGCCGGTGACAAAACTCTGCAGTTGGAGCTGCGCTCTCAAACCTTTCTCTATCAATGCCTGAAGATACTGTTCGTCATAGCTAGGTTTGTCCTCTATCGGCACGATTTTTTGCGGATAGATTTCTGTGTAAACCGGGATGAAAGCCGTGAGGTCTTTTTTATTGACCCGAAGGACGATGTTGGTCACGTACCCCACCTGGACGCCACGGAACATGACCGGTGCCCCGATCTGGAGCCCTTTCACCGAGCCCTCAAAGAACATCACGTTCTTATAGACCACTTTGAAAAACTTGCCTGAACCGAAAACAACTGCACCCGCAACGATGAGAACCAAAGCGCCCAGAACAAAAGCTCCGATAAGCGTCTTGCTTGCCTGTTTACTCATTGGTTATCTCCTTAATCATCGATGTCTACCTTATCACTCCTTGTGCGCGGCCTTCTCCCCGGGTCAGAAACTTGATCACCTTCGGGTTCTTTGACTCTGTGAGAAGTTTCCTGGGCTCTCCCATGGCGATCATCGTTTTCGTGTCGGCGTCGAGAAAGACCGAGTTGTTTCCGATTTCGAAGATGCTCGCCAGATCATGAGTGACAACAACTATTGTAGCCCCAAGACTATTTCTCAGTTCGATGATCAACTCGTCAAGCAGATGCGCGCTGATCGGGTCGAGGCCGGCAGAAGGCTCATCGAAGAAAAGGATCTCGGGGTCTAATGCCATGGCTCGGGCCAGGCCGGCGCGTTTCTTCATGCCACCGCTTATTTCGGATGGATAGTACTCCTCGAAGCCGGCCAGTCCGACAAGCGCGAGCTTGAGCGAGACGATCTTTTCAATCTGCACCGGGCCCAGATCCGTGTATTGCTGGAGCGGCAGGGCAACGTTTTCTCCAAGAGTGAGAGAACTCCAGAGAGCGCCGCCCTGATAGAGTATGCCGAACTTTCTCATGATGATCTTCTGTTCTTCGGGCCCTGCTGACCAGAAACTCAGACCGTCATAGAGCACCTGTCCCTTTGTCGGCTGAAGGAGTCCGACCATACTCCGCAGAACAGTGCTCTTCCCGCCGCCGCTTCCTCCCATGATTATGAATATGTCGCCCCTGTTAATGGTAAAGGTGAGGTCATTCAGAATCACGTTACTGCCATAGGCCACGGTCAGATCCTGTACAACGATATGGGGCTCTGCTTTTTTTATCTCCATACCATACTCCTCAGATATTCAGCACATTACAAACAACAGTTATCACGGCCATAGCCACGACGATGCTGACTATGCTTGTCACTACCGCAGAGGTTGTCGCTTCACCGACTGCCGAAGCGCTCCGTCCTGACTGCATCCCCCTCATGCAGCCTGCAAGTGCCACGAGGACGCCGAAGACCGCGGCACTGAAGAGACCGACCCACAAGTCGTTCAGCTGCACGGCTTCACGAGTCTTACTGTAGTACTCCATGAAATTCAGACCAAGCATCGAGACACCTATGCTCAGGCCCCCGAGTATCCCCATCAAGTCTGCATAAAGGCTCAAAAGAGGCATCATTAGAAAAAGGGCGAGCATTCTCGGAAGCACCAGAAATTCCATGGGCGAGAGGCCAAGGGTCTTCAGGGCGTCGATCTCCTCATTCACCTGCATCGTACCGAGCTGCGCGGCGAATGATGCTCCCGTGCGGCCGGCCATAATGATCCCGGTCATAACAGCCGCAAGGAACCGGACCATCCCGATCCCGACGAGGCTCGCGACGTAAATCTGTGCACCGAAGATCTTGAGCTGGACAGCGCCGATAAAGGCCAGAATGACCCCGACAAGGAAACTGATAAGGGAGACGATCGGAAGAGCCTGCGCACCGCACTCTTGCATCGTAAGAAGGAGATCAGAGGGGCGGAACTGGGCCTTTCCGGCAGCCAACTTCATAAAGGCGACAGAGGCCTCCCCGATAAAAGCGAGCATTTCGAGACAGGAACGCCAGAAAGCGATCGCAGAGCCGCCGACCCTGTCGACAAAAGAGGCTCTGGAGGCTTCCCTCCGGACTCCTTTCCTTTCAGGGACTGCAGAGGCAAGAGCCAGGATCCGCTGCACGCCTGCCGGCAGGCCATCCTTCTCGACAGGAATATGCATTTCTGAGCCGATCTCAGTGATATCCAGAAGGAATGTTATGAGGCTGCTGTCCCAGCCTGTCACGGCCTGAGTATCAAAGGTAATACGGCTGACCGTGCCTGCGGACTCGATCTGGCGACTGAACTCCTCACCGTGCGGAAGCTGCCTTCCCAATTTCCATTCCCCTGATAGACGCACCATCAGTGTGGCGTCGGGAAGACGAAGCATGGTCAGCTCCGCTGCTTTAGCATGATCCCGCGATTCTAAACTCGACATCAGCCGCCCTTCAAATCAGCCCATAGGCTTTGAGTTGCCTGGCTGTGCTCGAGACGAAGACCTTGAAGACGGTGATCATAGGTATTGCGAGCAGCACGCCGGCAAGATCGAACAGGATGCCGCCGCCCACGACCCCGATCACCACGACGAGCGGGTGAAGCTTGACCGCGCCGCCGAGGACGAGCGGTTCGTAAAAAACGTTCTTGAGTAGCTCGGCCAGTCCCACGGCGGCAATCACCCATATCGCGACATTCTCTGTGTTCACCATCGGCAGGAGCGGATTGATTTCATCGGCCAAGAGGGCATAGGCCAGCCCTCCCGCCAAGGCGACCGCCGAGCCAAGGTATGGAATCACATTGGTCGCGCCGGCTAAGATGCCGATGGCGATCGCCCAACGGGGGGGGACGCCCACGATGGCAAGAAGCAACGTCACGGTGAGGCCCAGCAAGGAGCACTCCAGGAAGATGCCGCGCATGTAGTCACCCAGCGCGGAGTCGAGATCCGCCAGGACCGCTAGCGCCGGTTCGAACAGACGGTTGGAAACCGTTCCAAGAAGGCCGCCCTTGATCTCGCCGGTGTCCCGCAGCAGGAATAGGAAGATCAGGGGTGCTATGATCCAAGTGGAAAGGATGTGGCCCAGCGTTGCGATAGGCAACGCCGGCATCGGCGTCTGGGCAACAGCCGGAGGAGCTGCTCTAACCGCCCCGGTTTGGGAGAGTGCTGCCGGCTCGCGCACCCTGAGCGTCTGGAGATTTACGCGATAGTAATCGAGCAAACGATCGGACCCGGCCGGCGCCTCGGGGCCACGAGGGCGCGAGGCAAGGAACTGGGTGTGCTCTTCCTGCGTAAGGGCGAGAAGTCGGTTGATCTGATACACTTTAGGGTCCAGCTCGCCTTGCGACAATCCGTAGATCCAATTGCCTCTGGTCCGCGATTGGTCAAGCCCCATCAGGTTCTTGTATCCTTCGTTGAGCTTGTAGACCGCGCGCACCTTGAGCTCGAGTGCCCCGATTTCGGTAGGCATGATGGAGCGCACCAGGTTCGCGATGAAAAGAGCTGCAAGCACAAACACGACAAGTAACAGCCAAATTCCCAAGCCTCGCGGCATCCGGTGACGCTCCAAGCGGAGAACGAGGGGGCGACAGATGTACGCCATCAAACTGCTGACCGCAACGGGAACGATGAGGCTTCGCAGCTTCCAAATCAGGTATGCGGCAAGGAGTGCGCCGGCGGCAGCCACGACAGACTTGAAGAGTGTCCCGGCAGGGCTGCAATCATTGCGGGGGGTCATTGTTCGGGCTCCTTTCCTCATTGAAATACTCAGCCTCCAAAACCATCTGGAGTCTCATGGCGATGATGTAGGCCAGCTTCTTGAGAATTTTATTCGCCAGGAGTGGAAAGTTGCGACCGAGAGCGTCCAGGTCGGGACGGCCGATGGCCACCAATGAGACTGGGCCGCGAGCCCGGGCCGAGGTCCAGTGAACCACATCTGCTCCCACGACCGCCAACTCTTCTAAGGTCGCGGGCGGCTCCAGCGTGACAAGGGGCATTTCTTCCCCATTGCGTTTTCGCCTCACGATCTCAACGATGCCACCTCGCACGATGTACATCGCCATGCCGGGTTTCCCCTCTTCAAAGATGTACTCGCCGTCCCGGTAGGTCCGTTTGTGAAGGATCCGGGCGAGCCGTCTGAGGTCCCCCTGCGAGAGGTCCTCGAAGAGAGGCACCTGTCTGAAGAAGTCCACGAGGTCCCGGCCTCTCTCTCCCGCCGCCGTTTCAGGAGGAGGGCCGTACAACACTCGTGCCGGATCTGGGGTATCCAACAAGTCTGCGTGCTTGTGCCACTTGAGCAAGATTTCCTTGACTCCGTCGATATGGAACTTCTTCTTCATTGAATTCACCTCAAAGCAGTATGTACCCCGGCCCAGTAATCGGGGGCACTTCAGTGGCCTCGCTGACGCAGCCAATGAACTTCTCCAGAAGCAGCAACAAGACAACCCACTTCTCGTTGCGGCGGCAAAAGTTGTTATCGACGTTCATTACAATCTTCTCCTTTCCAGTATACCCTGTTTGTTTGGAGGGTGCATTGAATTTTTCCATTCTACCGGATTGCAGTATCTTAATGGGCCCCTGCTTTTCGGGCATCCATCTGTTCGTGCGATGAACCACTCCAGAAAATCAGGTCCGACCCCCGCATGAAATCTCAACATCCGCAAAAATCTTCTCCGTATATTCCCTGGCGATTTCCTCTGCAACCAGCTCCATGACAGCATAGAGCTTGGTTGCAATGCGATCTCTGGCTTCTCTTGCAGGGAAGGGAAGCTCTATGGAAGCCGCGACCATCATGGTTTCCAGCTTGTAAAGTTGGAGGATATCGATAATAATTTTTCTGAATTGCTCCGGAGAATAAGTTTTCCTCACTATCTCTGAAAAGGAGTGATGTTCTTTCCAGTTCTTCATGAGATCGCAAACAGTTCCGAACAATACGTCGATCCGTTTATTCCGTATACCAGCAATATCCTGATACCAGACATCGGGCAGGAGGGGCAGCGAGACTTTCTTAAGAAATGCCGCATCAACATGCTTGGCCTCTTCAAAGAGCTCTTCCCGGCTTACAGCTCTGAGATCCGTCCCGTCATAGTGTGCCGCGACGGCACACTCGATAATCAGTCTGTCCTTGTCGGCCTCTTTTTCGACGTTCGCCTCAAGAAAGCGGTGGAAAGGCGCCAATAAGGCTTTGAGGGGAACATGGCCCTCAATGCGACCGATACACCGGCTGCTGAATTCATGCACCATCTCCCTGTTTTTTCCGTCCAGCACGTCGAGTTCGTTCATTGTTTCTTCCCCCTATAGATCGTCGCAATCCCCAGCGAGAGCGAATGAACGCTCACATCCGAGAACCCGTACTGCACCATCAGGCGCATGAATTGCCCGGGCTTGAAGTAGGTCTCTATCGAGACGGGCAGGTAGGAATAAGGGACCGCAGACCTGGTAAAGATCTTGCCGACAAATGGAATCACCTTGAAGACATACCATTTGTAGAGGGGCACAAACCATGCTTTCATCGGCTGAGTCAGCTCCAAGCAGATGAAGGAACCTCCGGGCTTGAGTACACGGCGAATCTCCTTCAGGGCCGCTGCAGTATCAGGGATGTTTCTGATGCCGAAGGAAACGGTTGCTGCGTCGAAAGTATTGTCGGCAAAATCAAGATCCTTGGCGTTGGCAACGACCAAAGAGACGTTTGCGAACTTCGTGCCGATCTTCCTCCTCGCGATCACGAGCATCTCTTTGCAGAAATCGATTCCGGTAACACGACCATTATGCCCGACCTTTTCCGCAAGCAAAAGCGCCAATTCGCCCGTGCCTGTGCACACATCGAGCACGCTGTCACCTTCTCTCAGGTCCGAGGCGGAGACGAGGGAACGACGCCACATATGGCAGAGACCTAGGCTGAACACGTTGGTGAGAGGGTCGATTACAGGGGCAACAGTAGAGAAGATACCTCTAATCCGAAGTTCCTCTTTAATAA
>PLYK01000058.1 GCA_003151775.1 Geobacter sp.
TGTACTTCCATACCACCAAGAAGTATTTTCTGGAGAGCCGTCTTGCCCGGAGAATGGAGGCTACCGGCGCCAAGTCGCAACCCGAGTATTATCAGCTTCTCAAATCGCCTCGCGGCGCCGAGGAGTTGAAGTACCTGATGGATGAGATCACCACCAATGAAACCTTCTTTTTTCGCAATGTGCCCCAACTGACCGCCCTGGAAACAAAGCTGTTGCCGGAGATCGTCGAGACCAAGAACAAGATGGGTTTTCGCAAGCTGCGCATCTGGAGTGCCGGGTCATCGTCGGGTGAAGAGGCCTATACCATGTCCATGATGCTGCTGGAGAAGCGGTCTACGCTCCTCAAGGACTGGATCATCGAGATCGTCGGCACCGATATCAATGAAACCGTCATCTCCCAGGCCAAGGAGGGGATTTACAACGCCTATTCAGTCCGCAACATCCCCGATACCTACAAGCGTAAGTACATCAGGGAGGAGAACGGCAAGTTCCTCCTCTCGCCGGAGGTCAAGAAGTTCGTTACGTTTAACAAGCTCAACCTGTATGACGATTCCAAGATGATCTTCATGAAGAGCTTTGATTTAATCTTTTGCGCCAATGTGCTGATCTATTTCGATACTGCTTCTAAATCCAAGGTTGTCCAACACTTTTACAACAACCTGCAACCATACGGTTACTTCTTTGTAGGTCAAGCCGAGTCCCTGCACGGGGTCAACGACAAGTTCAAGACCGTCCACTTCCCCGGCGGCTTCACCTACAAAAAATAGCCAATAAAGGTATATACCATGGACAAGCTCGCGATNNATAAAGAGAGCGGAAGAGTTGGTCGGCACTATCGATGACCTGCCGACGATTCCGGTAGTCGCCACCCAGGTGCTGCTTCTGCTTGATAAACCGGATGTAAGGGTCGAGGAGGTGGCTGACCTGATGCTGACCGATCAGGTCATGACGGCCCGGGTAATGAAGATGGTAAACTCGCCGGTTTTCAAGCCCGGCCACGAGATTGTCTCCCTCAGGCTGGCGCTTGTCTACCTCGGCTTGAAACACATACGCGAAGTGGCTCTGACCACGTCTCTCATCGACGCCTTTAGCTCCGATACGGGTAATTTCGAGATCAGCGCCTTCTGGGAGCACTCCTTCGGGGTCGGCATGGTCTCCAAGATCTTTGCCGGGAAGATCGGGTATCAGGATCTTGAAAAGGCCTACATCGGCGGCATCATCCACGACCTGGGCGTGGTCTTTCTGAGCCAGTACCANNCGCGAGGAATTTCAGGCGGTACTGGACAGCATCAAGGACAAGCCGATCAAGCTGGTGGATGCCGAGACCGAACGGCTGGGCACGACTCACTGCGAGATCGGTCTGTGCATGGCCCGGAAATGGAATTTTCCCGAGGTGTACTGTGAGATTATTTCGTATCATCACGCGCCAGCGGGGGCAACCATTGACCCGGTCTTGTGCGCCATTGTCAACCTGTCGGATCTGTTCTGCAGCGTGCGTGAGCTTAATTACGGCGGGAAGGAGTGGGTCAGCTTCAATCTGTCCGAAGAAGAGGCTTGGCAGATACTCAGGAAAGAGGCTCCGAATCTGGCAAACCTTGACGTGGAACGTTTCTGCTACGAACTGGACGACGCCATTCCCGACATCAAGGAGTTGGTCCGTTCGATCTTCAATTCACATGAACAGGCGGGGGATTGATGCTTACTTCCCNNAACCGGAAAAACACGGGTACTGATCGTCGATGACTCTTCGTTCATGCGCATGGCAATCCGAAGCGTGTTATCCAAGGATCCCTCCTTTGATATCGTAGGCACGGCAGCGGATGGCATGGAAGGGGTGGAGAAGGCCATAGCCCTCAAGCCGGACATCATCACCATGGACATCGAGATGCCCCGNNCCTTGACGCCGGCGCCATCGATTACATCCCCAAGAATGTCACCGACTCAACCGAGGCCCAGAACATCTTCCGCGAGGAGTTGCTGCGCAAGACCAGGGAAGCCGGCAGGTCGCATTTCGGCCGCACTATAACACCTTCCGTCGTACGGCCGGGCGCTGCCGCCCCTGCCCCGCCCCGCCCGACGGCATCGAGGTTTACCGGAAAAAAGATCAATTACGTGGGGATCGGGGCCTCGACCGGGGGGCCGGTGGCGCTTCAGGAGGTACTGTCCCGTATTCCCGTCAATTTTCCCCACGGTATCATTGTCGGCATCCATATGCCCAAGGCGTTTACCGGCCCCTATGCAGATCGCCTGAATGCCAAATGCTCCATGAACATTCGCGAAGCGGTGGACGGGGATGTACTCAAACCGGGATTGGCGCTGATCGCCCCCGGCGGCATGCATACCACCCTGGTTCGTCATGGGGCGAGTGTTTTGGTCAAGACGGTCCCTGCCAGCGCCTATCCGCAATATGTGTACATCCCCTCGGTGGACCTGATGATGTCGAGCCTGGCCGAGGCTACCAACGGCTCCATGCTGGGGGTCATTCTGACCGGCATGGGCAACGACGGTTTCAAGGGGATGCAGCTCTTGAAAAGCAAGGGGGGCCTGACCATTGCCCAGGATGAAACGACATCGACCATCTACGGCATGCCCAGGGCCTGTGTCGAAGGGGGGGTGGCCGATGAAGTGCTGCCTCTGGGGCAGATCGGTTTTGAAATATCCAAGTTCATGGGGTAGGGGAAAAACTGTTATCTCTGTGCGTACACAACCAGGCCTTTGGGGGTGGTCACTACCTTGCAGTTGGAAAATCCCAGCCGTTTCAGGCGTCGCAGGATGAAAAAAGCGGCAATGGGGTGAACGTGCGGCAGCATCAAGGGAAACGTTCCAAGGGGGAGCTTTCTGATGGCGCGCCAGGTAGCCCGTGTCCGGCATTTTCCCCGTCTCCCTGTCTCTGTGACGGTGCTTGACACTAGCTATGCTCGCTGGTTTCATGGAATTCCAGCTCCTTCCAGTTTTCAATCGTATTGTCCAGGCGCCACACGCTGCCTGCCATGTAGGTCAGCTTCCCCTCACCGTCGATATAGAGATGCATGACCTCCTTCTTCTCGAACTCCTCGATCTTCCTCTTCTCGCCGGTGACCCAGCGGGCGGTCACATAACTGACCGGCTCAAAGGCTACCTTGACGCCGTATTCGAATTCCAGGCGGTGCATGACCACCTCGAATTGCAGCAGGCCGACCGCCCCGATGACCCAGTCGGCTCCCATCAGCGGTTTGAATACCTGGGTGGCGCCCTCTTCGGCCAGTTGTACCAGGCCTTTTTCCAGTGCCTTTGATTTCATCGGGTTGAGCAGCCGCACCTTGCGGAAATGTTCCGGGGCAAAGCTGGGGATGCCGGTGAATTTCAACTCCTCTCCCTGGGTAAATGTGTCGCCGATCTTGATGGTGCCATGGTTATGAATGCCGATGATATCGCCCGGCCAGGCCTCTTCTATGTTGGTCCGGTCCTGGGCCATGAAG
>PLYK01000014.1 GCA_003151775.1 Geobacter sp.
GGGTCTCGGCGATGCCGCCGATGAGCGAGCCGGAGATGCTGCGGCGTCCGAACAGCAGGCTGAATGCCGAGACGGCAAAAGGTTTCTCCGGAGCGCCGACGAGGGTGAGGTTGCCGTCGCGGGTTAGCAGGTTAATGTAGGCGTTGATGTCGTGATCGGCGGAGATGGTGTCCAGGATGAAGTCTAAGCTGGCTGCGTGCTGCTGCATCTCATCCGGGTTGCGCGAGATGACGACCTCGTGGGCACCAAGGCGGAGCGCGTCCTCCTTCTTGCCGGGTGAGGTGGTGAAGACGACGACGTGGGCGCCGAACGCACGGGCGAACTTCACGCCCATGTGGCCCAGTCCGCCGAGGCCGACCACGCCGATCTTCTTGCCCTTGAGGTTGCCCCAGCGGCGCATGGGCGAGTACGTCGTGATCCCGGCGCAGAGCAGCGGTGCGACCCCGGCAAGATTGAGGTTGGAGGGGACGCTCAGAACGAAGGACTCATCGACGACGATACTTTCCGAGTATCCGCCGTAGGTGACGCCCCCCAGGTGTTTGTCCGGGGAGTTGAAGGTGAGGGTCTGGTTCGGGCAGAACTGCTCAAAGCCATCCTTACAATTGGGGCATGTATGGTCCGAATCGACCAGGCAGCCGACGCCCGCGAGGTCGCCCGGCTTGAACTTCGTAACGCCGGAACCGACCTTGGTGACCCGGCCGACGATCTCGTGGCCGGGGACGATCGGGTAGACGGTTGGCATGATGCTGCTCCACTCGTTGCGCACCGAGTGGAGGTCGGAGTGGCAGATGCCGCAGAAGAGGATTTCGATCTGCAGGTCGTTTTCAGTCGTATCGCGTCGCGGGATCGTGGTGGAGGCCAGCGGCGATGTCGCACTGGCAGCGGAATATGCTTTGGCGTTGAACATGGATTATTCTCCTGTCTGATTTTGTTTTGGCGCGGGATCAGCCTTGGTATTGTTAGTCCGCGCAAGTTCAGCGACCGGTCAGTTGCTCCAGTTTTTCGGGGTACCGCGCCCCTTCCACTGTGATCTTTGCGGCGGCGCTGTCGATCTCGCGAAGATCATCGGCATTGAGTTGGAGGGCAACCGCCCCGATGTTCTCGTCCAGGCGGTGCAGCTTCGTGGTGCCGGGGATGGGGACGATCCACGGCTTCCGGGCCAGCAGCCAGGCGAGTGCAACCTGGGCAGGTGTCGCGTTCTTCCGTGCTGCGATGGCGCCGAGCAGATCGACCATGGCCTGATTCGCTTTCCGGGCCTCCGGCGTGAAGCGGGGGAGGGTGGCGCGGAAGTCGGTACTGTCGAACGCCGTGTTTGCGTCGATTTTGCCGGTGAGGAATCCCTTGCCCAGCGGGCTGTAGGGGACGAGGCCGATCCCGAGTTCTTCGAGTACCGGCAGCACCTCCTCTTCGGGGCGTCGCCACCACAGGGAGTATTCGCTCTGGAGCGCCGTCACGGGCTGGACGGCGTGGGCGCGGCGAATCGTCTGCACGCCGGCCTCGGAGAGGCCGAAATGCCTGACCTTCCCTTCCCGGATCAGATCTTTCACCGCTCCAGCCACGTCCTCGATCGGCACTGCCGGGTCTACGCGGTGCTGATAGAACAGGTCGATGACATCTATCCTGAGCCGCTTGAGCGAGGCCTCGGCCACACGTTTGATGTTCTCCGGCCGGCTGTTCAGGACCGGTGCACCCTTGGTCCCCCTGGGATCGACCGTGGTATCGAATCCGAACTTGGTGGCGATCACCACTTGATCGCGCAGGGGCGAGAGCGCCTCGCCGACGAGTTCCTCGTTGGTGAACGGGCCATAAACCTCTGCCGTATCGAAGAAGGTTATGCCGCGTTCCACGGCTGTCCGGAGAAGCGAGACCATCTCCTTCTTGTCTTTGGGAGGGCCGTAGGAAAAACTCATCCCCATGCACCCCAACCCGAGGGCCGAAACCTCCAGACCGCTTTTTCCCAATATACGTTTCTGCATTGTTTTCTCCTTTCACCTGTTCAGGACTACCCTGTTGATGATTATACCGTACTCCGGAAAGAATACAGGCCGGTAGACCAATCCTGTTCAATTCTTGCGGGTATTTATCCTGTTTCAGGGGCTTTTTAGTTGCCCGCGCAATTTATTATCCAGATGAGCTCGAATATAATTACAGGTTCCCGGAATAGTGCCGAAAAGAGACATATAAGACTATGCGGCAAACACAAACAACCGCCTTGCCGGATTCCCGGCAGGAGTAGAAAAGGAGAATATTGACATGGATATTAACGGAATAACGGGTAATGCTTCAACACCTCTTGCCGCAGCGACGCAGGCTACTTCAACCTCTGCAAATCCCGGGGCTGCAACGGCGCCTGCCGCAAACCCCGTAGTGCTCCAACCACAGCACGACACCGTCAAACTCACCGGCGTAGCCCTCGCCAAATCATTAAAACTGGCGGGACAGACCCCGTCGCAGATCGCACTGAATATGGGCATGCCTGTAAAAACCATAGACGGGTATCTTGGGGTTACGGTCCAAACAGCGGCTGTCGTAACGCCTCAGCCAACAACCCCGGCGCCGCAAGCCAAACAAGCCGCATCAGTACCGGCGGCAGCACCCCAGCCGAAAGCAGCGGAAAAAGCGACGGAACCGGCAAATCAGAAAGCCCCGGTAACAGTTCCGGCTAAAAAGTAGACATCATTGTCTCAACCCGGTCGATTCATTTTGAAACCGCTGGTTGCCTGATTATAGGCAATCAGCGGTTTCTTCCTTATTGACCGGCCAGGTTAAATTTGTAGAGAGTGGAGACCCAGCCCTTTTGTTCCGCCAAGTTACATCCCTGGCACAAAGAGACGAAGAGCCGTGCGGATGATGTTTTTGTCAAAATTAATGCTGTTGCCGGAACCAGGCGAGAACAGCCTCAACGCTCTGTGCCCCTTCGATCCGGGAGACGATCTTGCCTCCGCGGAGCAGCATGAGTTCCGGAATGCCCCGTACGCCGAATCGCGCCGCAAGGGCCGGGTTTTGCTGGGTATCGATCTGGACGACGGCAGCCTTTCCCGCCAGTTTCTCCGCTACTGTTCGCACCGCCGGCGCGAATGAGGCGCAGTGCGGTCACCAGGGTGCCCAGAACTCGGCCAGCACCGGTCCCGGATAGTTTTCCACAAAGGCATCGAAGGTCTGGTCGGTGATCTGCTGCGGATGGCGGTACAGTTGCGGCAGCAGGGCATGGCAGGCGCCGCAACGTCCCCTCTTCCCTTCCTTGTCGGCCGGTATTCGGTTTTCTGCGCCGCATGATGTGCAGGTGACAATATAATCCGACACTTTGATCCCTCCCTTCCTGATATCTTCGCTATAACCCACTCACGACGGTCAAGTGGTTCCATCACAATGTTTACTCTTGCAACGATCATGTAGCTGATGCAGAATGCCAAGCTGGCCTTGCGCGGGCAGGCGCGTTCTTGGTGAAAGGGTAACGATGACCTGCCCGGTTGAAGTAATCATCTAAGGGACTCGGAACTTACCGATATACTAAGTGGAATGTTTTGCACCGGATTGCTTGTTGAAGTAAGCGTCCGGCGGGGGTCGAGGGTGGCTGTCACCGGCAAACAGAGGGCACATATCGTGGGGCCGGTACTCGGGGCTGTGCTTTGGTGCATCCTTGCCGCCTGCACGGGCTCTCTTGTCTACCGGCCGGAAAAGAAGATCGCCCCGGCCGCTGCCGCGGAACTGAACAGCAGTCTGCCGCCCATGCCCGACCCGAAGGTCAATGATGCCACCCTTGCAGGGATCGATACGACCGGCATCGGCGTACGCGACGACGTGCATATCTGGATATATACAAATTATACGACAACCGTGAAACGCACCATCCTCATGACAATGGCCAAGGCCATGCAGGATGTGTTGCTCTCTCCCCCCAGGACGGCGGAGGAGGCGAAGAGCCTGGATCACTCCTACAAGGATGCCGCCATGATGCTCAAGGTCGTTCGGGGGCTTACCCAAAGCGAGGCCTCTCAAATGGACGAGTTTCTCTTCATGCAGGAGTTCAACACGCCGGAACGCATGAAGGTGTATCTGCAGTACAACCTGCTGTTGGGTGGAGGCAATGCTGCGCATTGAACATGAATTCAGTCTTTCATAGATTATATAAATGGTTTTGAAAAATACAATCGGACTACCATCATATTTTTACCCCTTTGTTGCGAATCAGCGTTTATGGGAGTATGCTTTATAACATCGTGAATTTCTGTGACAAAGGGAGGCGCAATGAAAGCTGTGCTATTCGGACTTCTCCTCATCCTGTTCGCAATCTCTCCGGCATTCGCAGCGCCGGCCGAGGTGATCGGTCACGTACAGACCCTGAAAGGGGCGGCTTTCTTCCTTCGGGGAACGGTCACGCAACCCGCCGCGGTCGGGGGGGCGGTGTATCGGGGCGACGTGGTCAGAACGGCAATGGATGGCTCGCTGGGAATCGTATTGACGGATGATACGACCTTTTCCCTGGGTCCCAACAGCGAACTGGCCATAAAGGAGTATGCCTATGATCCAAAGGCGGGTAAATTTGCCCTCCTGGCGCGCATGGTCAAGGGAACCTTTGTCTATCTCTCCGGACTCATCGCCAAGCTGGCCCCCAACTCCATCCACCTGGAAATCCCGGATGCGACCATTTCCGTGCGTGGGACCAGGCTGTTGGTGGAGGTCCAGGAATAGTGCCTTGGGACAATGCCCATAACACGGCGTCTTCCCTGGGCGTCATCGTGTCCGCCTTGTTGGCTGTGGCCCTGCTCCTGGCCTTGCTTGGCGGTTGCGCGTCCAGGCAGGTGGTTGTTCTTTTGCCCGACCGGGACGGACATGTGGGCAAAGCAGAGGTGGCCACCCAAGGGGGGACGCAGCTTCTTGAAACAGCCGGCGGCATGACTGTCGTTTCCGGCCGCTCCACCCCCCCCTCTCCGCCGACGGTGGCCGATCCCGGCTATATCGCCGCAACCTTCGCCGGGGCGTTGGCGGTCGAACCGCTCCCTTCCGTAAAATTCATTCTGAATTACGACCCCGAGAGCACTGATCCGGTTGGCGAATCAAAGACCCTCATTCCCGCAATTCTCGCCGCCATCAAGCAGCGCAACGCTGTCAGCATCAGCATCAGCGGGCATACCGACGCGGTCGGCACGGTCCCGTACAACGACAAGCTTGCCCAGGATCGCGCCCTGGCGATCAGGGACCTGTTGATACACAACGGGGTTGATCCGCAACGCCTGACCGTATCCTCCCACGGCAAGGGAAACCCCCTTGTCCCAACGCCCGACGGGGTTCCAGAACCGAGAAACCGGCGCGTTGAGGTTATCGTGCGCTAGGCGCGGCCCGTATGCCCTCTTCATCCTTCCCCCGCATCACTGCACAACGCCTCCTGCCGCTCTGGGGAGGGCGCCCTCTGCTGATTGCCGCGGGCCTTTTTCTGACGCTCTGCACCGGATTGTTCCTGCTGTTTCCGCCGCTTTTCGTCCAGCAGACGGAACTGCGCCTCTACGACCTCATGCTCGCCGGCCGCGCCGCACCGCCGCAGAGCGGCATTCCGGTGATCGTGGGGATCGATGAGGAGAGCCTCAAGGCCTACGGGCAGTGGCCCTGGCCCCGTTATCGCCTGGCACGTCTCGTCGAGAGGCTTGGGGAACTGGGGGCGAGTGTGGTCGTGCTCGATTTTCTGATGCCGGAACCGGACCGTACAGCTCCCGACATCATCACTTTTGAACGGCAGCGGGATCTTGGGCTGTCCATTGTGCCGCTCCGCCCCGTTTCGACGGACGTAAACTCGCAGCGGTTGGCCAAGGCCCTGGCGGAAAGGCCCACCATTCTCGGGTACTATCTTGATTTTTCCGGGGGGGCTACGGTGGGAGCAGGCGGCGCGCCCCGCATCCCCAACGGCATGGTCGTGACGGCAATGCCGGGGATCGGCGAGGAGTGGCCGGCGCCGACCGGGATGATCCGGGGCATTGCGGCACTGACCGCCGCAGCCGGCGCCGAGGGGTTCACCAATGCCCAACACGACCTGGACGGCGTCTTGAGGCGGGTCCCCCTGCTGCTGCGTTACAAGGGGGAATACTGCCCCTCCCTTGCCCTGGCCGCTGCCGTGCTCGCCTCAAGCGAGCGAAGCCTCCGCATCGTCCGCGATGCGTCCGATGCCGTACTCATCCGGGGTGATCGCCGAATCCTCCTGGACCGGCAGGGCAACGCCCTGATTGACTTCCGTAAAAGAAATACTTTTCCCTATTTCCCGGCAAAGACGATCCTGGGAGGCAATCCGCCGGAGGGGAGCCTGCGGGGGAAGATCTGCCTGATAGGCGCCTGGGCAAAGGGGTTGGGTGATTCACATCAGGTCCCGTTCGGCCGGTCGCTCAACGGGGTTGAGGTCCATGCGACCATACTCGACAATATCCTGTCCGGCACGTTCATATCCCGTCCCCCATGGGCTCGGGGGGCCGAGCTGTTTGCCCTCCTCCTGGCTGGGGCTCTGAGCACCTGGCTGCTCAGTCGTCCCGGTTTCGTTCTGTCGCTTGTGACCGTTGCGGCAATGAGCGGGGGGAGCTACTGGGTGGGGAGGGAACTGCTGTTGTCAAGGGGAGTGTTCATTTCGCCGCTGCTCCCCATGGCGACGCCGGTCATCGTAATGACCGCTTTGAGCCTTTTGAAATACGGGATCGAGGCCCGCAAGGTGCGGCAGCGCAACCTCGAGCTGATCCAGGCCCAGGATACGATCATCGTCAGCATGTCGGCCCTTACCGAGGCCCGGGACCATGAGTCGGGACGGCACGTCCTGCGCACGCAGCGTTACGTGGAGGTCCTTGCCCGGCAGCTTGCCACGCTTCCCCGCTACGCCTACCTGGACGAAGCGAGCATCGAGCTTCTCGCGAAATCCGCCCCGCTGCACGATATCGGCAAGGTGGGGATCCCGGATTACATCCTCCGCAAACCGGGTTCGCTGAGCGCGGAAGAGTATGCCATCATGAAGACCCACACGCTCATCGGCGCCCAGGCCCTGTCAAGGACCATCGGCGGGACCGAGCACCCGGAAAAACCGGTGTTTCTCAACTTCGCGCTTCAGATGGCCGAATCGCACCACGAAAAATGGGACGGCAGCGGCTATCCCCTCGGATTGAAGGGCTCGGACATCCCCCTGGCCGGCCGCCTGATGGCTCTGGCGGACGTGTACGACGCCCTTGTCAGCAGGCGCGTCTACAAGCGCGACTATTCCCATGAAGAGGCCCAGGAATGGATTCTGGCGGAATCGGGCAAACACTTCGATCCCGACGTGGTCGCGGCGTTCATGGCCCGGAGCGCGGAGTTCATCCGCATTGCCAGGGAGTTTTCCGAAGAGGAGTGATAGCTTTCACTGAAACAGCCCGGACTGCTGCCGTTCCATCAGCATATCCCGTTCCCTCTGCTCCTCGAGCCTGCTGGCGTCCTTTTGGCGTTGCCGTTCTAGGAGCACCTCCTGCAGGTACTGTTTTTGTTTCAGTTGCTCCTGCTGTTGTCTCCATATCTGCTCCAGCCGATACTCCTCTTGCCGCAGCCTGGCCTGCTCCTTCAGTTCCAGCAACTGCTCCACGTCGGTCTGTTGCTCCTCCTGCTGCCGGGATATCTGTAGGCTCAACTGCATCAGGTCGCTGTTGTTCAGGGCATACGCTGTGCTCGAAGACACGAGCACCGTTATTACCAGCGCCATCTTTAACATACCAACCCCCTTGCCAGCTTAAACCACAAAAGAACATTTGGGACGCGGATGAACGCTGATTAACGCGGATAACATCTGAACAGACAAGCTTCAAAACGTTCACTGGACGAATTGTTCGCATGTCATATCTCTCTTTTGATTTATCTGCGTTCATCTGCGGTTAATACAGATTTTAAGGTTGAATCTTTGTCTCAGAGTACTATACCAGATTGTGACTATGGCGGCCATTGTTCTTTGCATCGCCTTTCACCGTCTCCGGCGGTCGTGGGAGGCTCGGAAAAGCGGTAATACCAATTCCAAATCAAGGCNNTCCTTGATTTGAAATCGGTATAATACCAATGTATTGTCCTTGCCCGGATTTTGTGAGAAACTGAAAATCATGTTTGCTTGAATTGCAGTTCATTGCCCACGACTAACCGTACGGGACACTAGGCAACCCTCCGTAAAGGAGAACACCATCCTACTCATCACAACACTGGAGATATTCGTCATCGCCATCGGGGCGGGGATCGTCGGCTCGGTCCTGGGGCTCGGCGGCGGCATCATCATCGTGCCCAGCCTGACCCTTTTGTTCGGCGTGTCGATGCGCATGGCCGTGGCAGCCTCCACCGTCTCCATCATCGCCACCTCCACCGGCGCCGCAGTGGCCTTTCTGCGTGACCGCATGACCAACACCAGGGTGGCCATGTGGCTGGAGATGGGCACCGCAACCGGCGCCCTGAGCGGGGCACTGATCGCCGGCTACCTGGACCAGAGGTTCCTGTTCATCCTGTTCGGGCTGCTTTTGGCCTATTCGGGCTACAACATGTTCAGGACCCGCAAGGCCGAGCTGCCGGGCGAGGTCGTGCCCGACCGCCTGTCGAAAAAGCTGAACCTGGCCGGCTCCTACTACGACCGTATGCTGGGCCGCCGGGTGGAGTACCAGGTCACCCGGACGCTTCCCGGCCTGATCATCATGTATTTCTCCGGGGCCGCGGCCGGTCTCCTGGGCATCGGCGCCGGCATCTTCAAGGTGCCGGCCATGGACCAGGTCATGCGCATGCCGTTCAAGGCCTCCACAGCGACCTCCAACTTCATGATCGGCGTAACGGCGGCATCCGGGGCGGTTGTCTATTTCGCCCGGGGCGACGTCAAGCCCTTGGTGGCTGGTCCGGTGGTGCTGGGGGTGCTGGTGGGCGCCGTTATGGGCGCCAAGCTGATGGTGAGGATGAAGACATCCACCATCCGCAAGCTCTTCATCCCGCTGCTAGTCTATACGGCCATCGAGATGATCTACCGGGGGGTGAGAGGATGACTCCCGAGACGCACCGTGAGGCCCCGTCCCGGCACGAGCCGATCGAGTTGGTCCTGGCGCGCCTGTTGCGCCTCGGCTCGATCATCGCCGCCTTACTTTTGGCCGTTGGCATCGGCGCCATGCTGCTGGGGCATACGGGGTTTGCGCCGAGGATCATCACCGCCGGCCTGTTGGCGCTTCTGGCAACGCCGATCATGCGGGTGGTGGTGGCTGGGCTGATCTTTGTCCGGGACAGGGACTGGCGCTTCGCCTTCTTCTGCCTGGTGGTGCTGTGCGCGCTCGTTGCCGGCGTCGTGCTGGGGCATGGGCATGGGGAATAGGGACGGGGGGAATATGCAACTGGCCAAGGCTGAGATCCTGATCGCGGGCGCCGGCATCATCGGGCTGACCATTGCCCGTGAGCTGGTCAAGGCCGGGTACGGCGACATCGTGGTCATTGAGAAGGAGCCGGAACTGGGGCGCCACGCCTCGGGCCGCAACAGCGGCGTTCTCCATGCCGGGATCTACTATTCCCCCGACAGCCTGAAGGCCAGGTCGTGCCTGAACGGCAATTTCCTGATGCGCGCCTACTGCAAGGAGAAGGGGCTTCCCCTGCTGGAGAACGGCAAGGTGATCGTGACCCGCACGGCCAGTGAGTTGCCGGTGCTGGACGAACTTCACCGCCGGGCCACGGCCAACGGCGCCAAGGTGGAGATGATCGACGAACAACAACTGGCGGAGATCGAGCCCAATGCCCGGACCGTGGAGCGGGCACTGTTCTCCTACTACACGGCCGTGGTGGACCCCAAGGCTGTGCTGAAGAGCTTGAAAAACGATCTGGAAGAGAGTGGCCGGGTGCGGTTTCACCTGGGTTGCCGCCTGACCGGGCTGAAGGGAAGCGGCACGGCCCTGACCGGCAAGGGGGATATCGGCTTCAGCCGCTTCATCAACGCGGCCGGCGCCCATTGCGACAAGGTGGCCCGGCTGTTCGGCGTGGGAACGAACTTCCGCCTGATCCCCTTCAAGGGGGTCTACCGGCTGCTGAGCACGGCCGCCCCCTTTACGGTCAACTCCAGCATCTACCCGGTGCCGGACATCAGGAACCCTTTCCTGGGGGTCCACTTCACCCGCAGTGTTCACGGCGACGTCTACCTTGGCCCCACCGCCATCCCCGCCTTCGGCCGGGAGAACTACGGCATCCTGGCCGGGATCGATGCAGAGGGTTTCGCTATCGCCCTGGAGGACCTGGTGCTGTTCCTGGCCAACCCCCAGTTCCGAGGCGTGGCGCTCCGCGAGCCGCTTAAATACATCCCCTCCTGCTTCTACCGGGACGCGGCCCGGCTGGTGAAGGAACTCTCCCCGGCCGACGTGCTGCCGTCCGCCAAGGTCGGCATCCGGCCCCAATTGGTGGATTGGACGACCAAGCAGATGGTGATGGATTTCATGGTGGTGGCGGACGGGGCGTCGCTCCACGTCCTCAACCCCATCTCCCCGGCCTTCACCTCGTCAATGGATTTGGCGCAGGGGATCGTGGCGGCGCACTTCAGGGGGTAGGGGGCTAATCTCCTTTGCCCGTAGGGGCGCATTGCATGCGCCCTGCATCGCTACGTCAAGGTGATACACATGTCGTTTACTGACTGAACAAGTTCTCAAGAACTATTTGCCTGACCAAACAACTAATATTTAAGGATGAATAAATGCCAGTTTACGAATATCGCTGTGATGCCTGTAACATCCAATTTGATCTTCGTCAGAAGTTCTCAGACCCACCTACAGATCGATGCCCTGAATGTGGTGGGACCGTCCGTAAGTTAGTCTCTGCTGTCTCATTCAGCCTCAAAGGAGCTGGATGGTTCGGTGATGGCTATGGCACAAAAGCAGAATCTACTAACTCAGAAGGCGATACAGTTTCAGGAGCTGGAGCTGCAACGGAAGTTGTATCAAAAGACGCACCCTCGGCAGAGACAACGGCATCACCTGCAAGTCAAGTATCCGCTCCAACTCAGGTGGAAACGAAGAGTAAGGTTGCTGAGACACCGACTACCACTAAAGATAAAGCTGAGGTTAAGACTCAAGGAAACTGAACGTCAATACAGTGACGCAACGCCGCCAAACGTCTACGTCAATGAGATAATGGTTCGTCAACAGGTCAAAATTACCCATGACCAAATATAACAGGAAAAATAAATGATTGATTTTAAAGTAAGCCCGGCAACTTGTATCAAATGTGGTCAATGCGTTTCCGATTATCCGGCACGCATCATTTCAATGGAAGAGGCACAAACTTAACAACGTCCCCTAAGGTTTTTCCGTGAGGGGATTATTTGTTAGTTACCCCAGAAATAAATGAGAGGCTAAGATGGCAAAACAAAAACAAGCTGAATTTTTGAAATGGATGGGGCCATGTCTTGATGCATTAAGAAAGCTTGGTGGGTCTGGAACACCTCAAGAGGTTTCAGACGCTATTGCCGAAGAATTGAACCTCCCTGACGAAAAGAGGGAGGAGTTAACAGCGTCCGGTATTCCAAGGTTTCACAACCAAGTTTGTTGGGCTCGTCAGTATCTCGTTTGGGAGGGGTATATTGAAAGCTCTAAAAGGGGTATTTGGAAACTCAGTTTAGCTGGAGCAAAAAAGCAAATCACTGACGAAGATGCAAGAAAGATCTTTCTGAAGTGGGTTGATATATATTCAAAAAAACGAAAAGCAAAAAAGCAAACAAGTACACCTGAACTAGTACATCCAGAAAAAGAAGAAACATTTGACGAAACAGCACAGAGTTCAGGAAATTACAAAGAAGAACTGATTTCCATCTTGCGATCATTATCCCCAAGAGGTTTTGAAGAATTATGCCTTCTACTGTTACGAGAAAATGGCATTGAAAACCTCAAATTGACCAAGCAAGGCCGAGACGGTGGAATAGACGGCATTGGAACCTTGAGAATAAATCCGGTAGTGAGTTTTAAAGTTCTTTTCCAATGCAAACGCTACAACAACAAAAATCCGATCAAACGCGAGCAAATAGGAGATTTTAGAAATGCCATGATGGGACGGGCTGAAAAAGGAATATTTATCACAACCGGATACTTCAGTTCTGAGTCAGAAAGAGAGGCTACTAGAGAAGGCGCAACACAAATTGAACTTGTTGATTGCGATAAGTTGCTAGAAATGTTTGAGAAAACTGAACTTGGTCTAAGACCGATTACATCTTATGAAATTGATAGACAATTTTTTGAAAAATATATGAAGAGCTAACATGGCTTACGACCTGCCCGAAAAACCCTGCAGGTCAAAGTCATGCCCGTTAATTCAAGTGTTCCAAGTTTCTCGGCGCGCTGGCGAAGAATGCAGCATGGTTGGAGGTGAACAGGGGCGGGTCGTTCCTGAGGATCGCCGCCACGGACGGGTCGCGCTTGAACTCCTTGTCCAGGAAACCCCGCACCTGTTTGCGGTCCCAGCCCTTGGGATGGCGGAACGCGGTGTACAGTGACAGGTCACCCTCGTAGAACGGCTCTATGCCGTACTCTGCCGCCTCGTTACCGCAGATCGGCATGTTGAACAGCGCCAGGTTCATGAAATTGATCGCATCCCGGTGGCGCACGACGAATTCCAGGGTCCGCCTCGCCTCCGTCTCGGTCTCGGCCGGGGTGCCGAAGAGCAGGTAGAGGTAGACCCCGATCCCCGCCGCCCGCAGGTTTGCCAGCACCCGCGCAGCCTGCCCGATATCGATCCCCTTGTTCAGCCTGTCCAGCACCCCCTGGTCCCCCGATTCCAGCCCCAGCTTGAGCATCACACACCCCGACCGCTTCAGTGCCCGGCAAAAATCCGGGTCGGCCAGCTCCGGGCCGAAGCGGGCGAACCCGTACCAGGGAACGCCGGGCGGGTCAACTGCCAAGGCCAGCAGAAAGGCGGGGCTTATGGCGTTGTCCAGCAGGTGCAGCAGCACCGGCTTGGTTTGGGCTATGAGGGCGTGCAGGCCGGCCAGGGCCTCTGCGACGGGCAGCGGCGTGTAGCGGTTCCCCTCGGCCCGCTCCGGGCAGAAGGAGCAGCGGTTCCAGTAGCAGCCGCCGGCAGTGCTGAAGGGAAGGATAAAGCCGGGCGCGAGATAGTCGTACATTGGCAGGTCGGTGTAATCAGGCCTGATGTGCTGCTCCAGGGCGGTATCGCTGCCTAGGAGTTGCAGCAGGGGGATCTCCCCCGGCCCCCCTATCAGGTTATCCACCAGGCCGCCGAATGGGTTCTTCCAGCCGGGCTGCCTCAGCCACGAGGTCGTCAACCCGCCCCCCAGGACGATCCGCACGCCTGGATACCGTTTCCTGACATGGCCGATCATGGCAAAGGCGCACAACGCCTGGCTCAGGTAGTTCAGGGAAAAGCCGATTGTGGCGATGCCATCGAGCCATCCCTCGAAACCCTTGCTGAACCAGGGATGGAAGGGGTTCTGCTCGGAATGCCCGGCAGCAAAGAGCAGGTCAGCGCTCCGCAGGGGGGAGAGGTGGTGGTGCTGGTAGTCCGCCAGCCCGACGATTGCGCCGCCGGCCCGGCCGGAAACGGCCAACAGGCGGTTCAGGTCGCGGACGGCACGGCTGTAGCGGTCGGGGGAGCAATAGAGTGCGCTGTCCCGCAGGGCGGCCAGGTGGCGGGAGCGGCCCTTGATGGCCCGGCGGCTCCAGGTGTCGTCGGCGTTGCACGGCTGTTCCAGCAGCCAGAGCAGCCCTTCCAGGTTTGCGTCCAGCACCCGGCAGGGTATGGCATGGCTGTGCAGGGCCGCCGCGAGTTGCGCGATGCCGGCCGGCGGTTCGCACGGCTTGGCTATGGGGGGGAATATGAGGAGCATGGGGACATTATGATGAATACGGGGCGGCATGGCAAGCGCTGTGAACTGAGGATCGCTACCACCCCCGGCCCCTCCTAAACTAGGAGGGGAGCAACCACCCCCTCCCAGCCTCCGCTGGGGGGAGGAGCGGTTTTTTTCGGCACTTTTCACATTTAACTTTTCACCGTTCACCGTTCACCGTTCACCATTCACGCTTTTGTTACAATCACCTGAGAATTTTACGACATAGTTGCCGGAGCGCCGGTAATGCTCTACAATTGAGGTACGACAATAAAAACGGCTCGTTTCCGACGTGCTATCCGGGAACAGGTGAAAGGATACGATATGGGCGATAACGAATTGAACGAGAAAAACGAGGTGGTCTTGACGCCCCACGAAACACGGTATCTGTTCGTCCTGCCATTTTCGACAGACCCTGTTCTCGCGCGACGCTTTCTCGCAACAGACCGAGATGTAGTGGGCAATATCCGGTTCGGCAAGCTCCTGGAAACTCTCGACAAAGTGTCTGAGAATACCGCCCTGGCGTATGTCAACCGTTACTATCCAGATGCCAGGGTCGTCACCGCTGCCATTGACAGCGTGATGGTGCGGCATCCGGCTGACACTCAACACGACCTAGTGTTTTCTGCGCAGATCAACCATGTTGGTAAATCCTCTCTTGAGATAGGCATACGCATCGAACACCTCGGGCCAGGCTCAGGGCATGTGGCAAGCGCATACTTCACCATGGTGGCTCGATCGACAGAGGGTGGGCACGCAAAGAGTCTCGCACTACCGCCGGTGAACTACGAACTGGAGATTGAGAAGAAGCGATACGCAAAGGCAAACCAGCGCCGGCAGGCTTATCGGGAGAGCCTTGCAAAGGCCGAGGAGATGCCGTCCCTGGACGAATACTTGCTCCTTAAGGGTTTGCATAAGCAGCAGGAAGCGGAAGGGTTTTGCGGGATACGCGCCGGCGAGCTCGTGTTGAATTCCTACCAGCGTGCCTATCCTGAGCAGGAAAACGTCCCGAAAACGATTTTTGGGGGGTACCTAGTTAGAAGGGCATACGAGCTCTCTGCTCTCGCAGCTGAGTTGGTGGCGCCGGACCGGGTTGTACCGTGCCAGGTAAACAGGATAAATTTTAACGAGCCGGTATTCCTTGGCGATCAGTTGAAATTCACTGCGCGGGTCGTGTACACCGGCAAGACGACCATTACAGTACAGGCTGATATAGAGCGGTTCGTTCGGGGGAGCAGCAACAAAGCGCTCTCTAATTCCTGTCTGTTCACCTTCAGGAATGTTGATTACAGCATGCAGACTCAGCCAGTGCCGTTCATTTATCCCGTCACTTATGCTGAAGACGCCCGCTTTTTGACCGCGTACCGCCAGAGGGTGGATTGATACTCTCCATCGACCAGGAGGCATGGCCGCACATGTATAATACCGATTCCAAATCAAGGCGCTATCTTCGTTGGCTCGTCTTCGGCTCCTCAACGTACTACCTGTACGCCTTCGTNNCGCCTTGATTTCATCCTTGATTTGGAATCGGTATAAGACGAACAGCAGCACCATGATGGGCATGCTGGTGTCGCTTCTCGCGCTGTTTCTCCTCTGCCCGGCCATGGCCGGCGCGGCCGGGGAGTTGCAACCGCTGTCCATCACCATGGAGGGGTACGAGTATCCGTACCCGGTTTCGTTTCTCCCCTTGACCATTGAGGGGCAGGATCTGCGCATGGCCTACATGGACGTTCCGCCGGAAGGGCGGTCGAATGGCAGGGCGGTTGTGCTGCTGCACGGCAAGAATTTTTCCGGAAACTATTGGAAGGACACCATCCGCGTTCTGACCCAAAGCGGTTTTCGGGTGGTGGTGCCGGACCAGCTCGGTTTCGGGAAGTCCTCAAAACCCAATATTCACTACAGTTTCCATCTGCTGGCTGCCACCACCAGGAAACTCCTTGATACGCTCGGCATCAGGCAGGTTGCCGTGGTCGGTCATTCCATGGGCGGCATGTTGGCGACCCGCTTCACCCTGATGTATCCCGAGGCGGTCACCCACCTTGTTCTGGAAAATCCCATTGGCCTGGAGGATTACCGGGCCATCGTACCGTATCTGTCGCTTGAGGATGCCTACCGGGGAGAGTTGAACGCCACCGAGGAGAGTATTCGGGCCTACCACAGGAACTATTACACGGCCTGGAAGCCGGAGTATGACGAGTACGTCATGATCGCGGCCCGCTGGAGATTGAGCGGAGAATATCCTCGCCTGGCCATGTCTTCTGCGCTCACCTACCAGATGATCTATGAACAGCCGGTCTGCCACGAATTCGCCAACATAAGGGCCAAAACCCTCCTGGTGATCGGACAGGCCGACCGGACCGTGGTGGGCAAGGCCAGGGTAAATAAGGAACTGCTCCCTCAGGTCGGCCAGTATCCCCTACTGGGGAGAAAAACCGCCGGCCTCATCCCCGGAGCGATGCTGGTGGAGGTGCCCAATGTGGGCCATATCCCCCATTTGGAGGCCAAAGAGCGCTTCCACCGGGAATTGCTGGAGTTTCTGAAGCAATAACAGGCTGTTGAAAAACTATTGCGGAGAGCCGTCTGCGGCGTTGCGCGGTACTCGCAATCTCGGCTAACTGCCTGTTATGCCTCGGCTGCTCCGTTCCGTGCGCCTGGCAGCCGGCCTTCCTCATGACGTTTTTCAGCAGCCTGATAAACTTATGGCGCCTATTGCCCGGCAAAGGCTTTTTTAGGGGATTTCATGATCTTTTTGCCGGGGACGATATACCAGAGAAACGTGGCGGGTTTCTCAAGCGCCGGGTTTGTCACGTCCTTGTTGATGTCCAGTTCCAGGGCGACGCAGCTGCCCTTTTTCAGCGCGACCGGGTCGCGGGTATCCAGCAGTGCAGCGACCAGGGAGCCGAGCAGCGGCTCGTGTCCCACGATCATGACCCGTTTCGCATCCTTGTTCTGCAGGATGTGGAGAGTAAGCTCATCCAGGTCGCTGCCCGGCTGGAGCAAAAAGGTAATGATGGTCCTGTTTTTCCGGCAGGCCCGCCGGGCCGCGATCTCTGCCGTCTGGGCCGCGCGCACGAGCGGGCTCGACAGTATGAGGCGCGGTTTATGCCCATGATCCGCGATCCTCTCGATAACCTTGTTGATGTCGGCTCTGCCCTGTTCCGTCAGATAACGCCACTCGTCGATGATCCCGTCCGATCCTTCCACCGCCTCCCCATGTCTTAGAACGTATAAAATCATTGCCCCTCCCTTGACTCGTTATTTGTGAATTATAGATGCAACGAGGGTTTTTGCAACTCCATTTGAGTTTGTAACACGGTGGCAACAATGGACACCGCTCTGTTGCCGTCTCGAAAAATCCAACAATCCTGCCGTGGTGTATCCCCAGTCCCTGCGCGTGTCCGGGCCGTAATGTCGCAAACATATTTCCATGCAGCAACCCGATTGTAACATTACGGGAGTCAGCGTTGTCCGGTTTGTTATTTGCAGTTAGCTCCCCCTCCCGCAAGGGGCGGGGNNGGGGGAGCAAAAGTCCAAACTTCAGGCCCCCCTTTCTCAAAGGGGGGAACCATTTGGCGGAAGATGAGCACCAAAAAGAAAGATAGAAAAGGAAGATAGGGGGCGCGTCTTAAATCTCTGAAACGCAAACAGCCGTTCCCCTGACAGGGGGAACGGCTGTTTGCTTTACATTATCCAGCGGCAGCGTCTACAAGATACCCTTAAGATCCTTGACCTCCACGCTGGCCTTGCTGCGCAACTCCTTTGCCCATTGGTTGAAACGTTCCTCGGACTTCTTGCGGTAGATCGCGTCCTCGATCTCGGCCTTGACGCTCTCGAACGGCTTCACCTTGCCCTTGATCCGTTCCTCCAGTTTGATGATGTGGAATCCGGCCGGCGTAACGACCAGTTCGCTGACCTCACCCGGCTTCATGGCCAGGATGGTCTTTTCCAGCTCCGGCAGCATGTCGCCTTTCTTGAATATCCCCAGGTCCCCGCCGTCCTTGCGGGCCGCCGGGTCTTCGGAGTGGCTCTTGGCCAGTTCGACGAAGTCCTTGCCGCTCTTGGCCTCGGCCAGCACCAACAGGGCGGTGGTCATGGCGCGTCTGATCTCCTCGGCCGGGGACTTCTCGCTGATGCGGAAGAAGATGTGCCGGGCGTGGAAACTCTCCTCCTCCGAGTATTTGGCCAGATTGGCCTCGTAGTAGTCCCGCATCTCCGACTCGCCCACCTGGATTTTGGAACGGACCTCCATGCTGACCAGCCTGAGCCTCTCAAGCTGTTCCTGCAACTGGGCCCGGTATTGGTCGAAGGAGAGGCCCTGACTTGCCAGGGCGGCCTTGAACGCCTCCTGCGAATCGATCTTGTTCTGCCGCTTCACATCCTCGATGGCCTGCCGGATCTCGTCGTCGCCGATCTTGATGTTCAACTCGCGAACCTTCTGTTCCACCAGTTTTTTTTCGAGCAACTGGTCCAGGACGGTTTGGCGGATCTTGCTGCGGGCAGCGTCGTCCAGGGGCGCCTTCTTCTCCGCTTCGCGCAGGGCCGGCTGGGCTTCACGGATAACGTCGTACAGGGTGATGATATCGTCGTTGACGATGGCGGCAATGGCGTTGACCACCCTCGCCTGGGCGCCGGCGGGAGACAGGAGCAGACAAAAGAACAGCAGGGCAAACGTGTTTCGTCTCATGGGCAATGGTCTTTCATCGGGGAAAACACGGAAGGGCGGGCAGAGCCCGCCCTTCCAGTCGGTATTCCAAGTTGCATTCAAGTTGACATTTTGAAGACCTTTGAGGTTTCGAAAACCTCAAAGGTCTGGCGTTACTTCTTTTCGGGCGCGACAGGAGCGGCAGGAGCGGCAGGAGCGGCCGTAGCTCCGGCAGGCTTGCTTTCGCCTTTGGCGCCGCCCATGCTGCTCAGGACGTCTTCCTTGATGTTGATCTTGGCGCCCTTCTTCAACTCGTCCTTGATCTTCTGGAACACTTCCTGCTGTTTAGTCGGCATGATGGCGGCCTTGATCTGGTCCTTCACCTCTTCAAAGGGGCGAACGCCGGCGGGGCGCTTGCCGGTCAGCTTGATGATGTGATAGCCGAAGTCGGATTTGACCACGTCGGAGACCTGGCCGTCTTTCAGCGTCAGGACAGCCTTCTCGAAGGCCGGCACCATGGAGCCTTTGCCGAACCAGCCCAGATCCCCGCCCTGTGCGGCGGATGCGTCAACAGAGTATTTCCTGGCCAGTTCTTCGAACTTTCCGCCGGCCTTGATCTGGGCCAAAACGTCCTTGGCCTCCTTTTCGGTCTTGACCAGGATGTGGCTGGCCCTGACCTGCTCGCCGGTTTTGAACTTGTCCTTGTTCTGCTCGTAGAATTTCTTCAGGTCGTCGTCGCCAACCTTGGTATCGGTTTCGACCCTTTTCTTCAAAAACGCTTCGACAATCAGGCGCTTTTTGAGGTCCTCCAACTTCTGGGCGACCTCCGGGCTCTTGTCCAGGCCGTCCTTGGCCGCCTGCTGCAGGATCAGCTCGCGGATCACCATGGTGTCCAACATTTCCTTGCGGCCCTGGGGGGTTTCGGCCATGCTTTTCAGGTACTCGGGCAGATTCTTCAGCTCTTTGCTGAAATCGCCGGTGGTGATGGTGCTGCCGTTGACCTCGGCCACTACCTGGCCTTCCTTCTTGGTTTCCGTCGTTGACCCTGGTGTCCCCTTCTGACAGCCGAAAAGGGCTGTAATACAGAGGGCGGCGGTGATGATCTTTGCGCTGGCGATGGCTTTCACGGAATCTCCTTTATTGGGTGGGGAATAATGTTATTAAAAACCTCGAAAAAATAGCATAAACTGCCATGGTGTGCAACTCTTTTCGTGGCCTGGCCGGGGGGACTTTATACCAATTCCAAATCAAGGCGNNTTCATCCTTGATTTGAAATCGGTAGTATATGTTATCCCCGCCGTCCCCGCGACGTCCTCTTCCGAAGGGGCTGTCAGCCGGCGGGGGGAGGCAGCAGGCGCAGCAGCAGCTTGCGGGCCGTGTCCAGGATGTCTTCGAAGGCGCTGCCGCAGATTGCCGCCACCAGGCGGTAGTCGGGAGTGAACTGGTACCGCTTCGGTTCGTTTCGCATCATGGCGATGATGGTGTCCGGAGGGGCGGGGGTACGGGGGTGGAAG
This sequence comes from Geobacter sp., assembly GCA_003151775.1. GTDB lineage: Bacteria > Desulfobacterota > Desulfuromonadia > Geobacterales > Pseudopelobacteraceae > Oryzomonas. The sequence continues at coordinate 19,973 of PLYK01000014.1, forward strand.
GAGACGATGATGTTCTTGCCGTCGTAGTCGATCTGCCGCACCAACAGGCGTTTCAACAAGATGCGCAGCCTCATGATCTCGAACAGGTAGGCGGTGGCCAGAGGATAGGCTCCGAAACGGTCGCTGACCTCGTTCTGCACGTCCAGTACATCCTCCTCGCTCTCGGCCTGGGTCAGTTTCTTGTAGATCACCAGGCGCTGTCCGGTGTCCTTCACATACGCCTCGGGGATGAAGGCCGGCACCTTGAGGTTGATCTCCGGCTCGACCCGCTCGGTCATCTCCTCGCCCCGCAGACGGCAGATGGTCTCCTCCAGCATCTGGTTGTATAGTTCGAACCCGATCTCGACAACGGTGCCTGACTGGCGGCTCCCCAGCATGTCGCCGGCCCCGCGGATCTCCATGTCGTGGGTGGCGATGCGGAAGCCGGCTCCCAGTTCGGAGATGTCCTTAAGGATGCGCAGGCGTTCGCGGGCGTCGCCGCTGATGGCGCCCTCGCCCGGTATGAGCAGGTAGGCGTAGCCGCGCTGGGTCGAACGTCCCACCCGGCCGCGCAGCTGATAGAGCTGGGAAAGTCCGAACTTGTCGGCATGGTCCACGATCAGGGTGTTGGCGTTGGGGATGTCCAGGCCCGATTCGATGATGGTGGTGCAGAGCAGCAGATTGGTCTCCCCGTGCATGAAGCCGAGCATGACCTTTTCCAGTTCGTGCTCGTTCATCTGGCCGTGCCCCACGGCGATCCGGGCCTCGGGCACGATGGCGGAGAGCTGTTCCAGGCGCTTGGCGATGGTCTGCACCCGGTTGTGGACGAAAAAGACCTGTCCGCCCCGGCGCAGCTCGCGTATGACCGCCTCGCGGATCAACTCCTCAGAGAAACGGGCCACGAAGGTCTTGACGGCCAGGCGGTCCACCGGCGGGGTGTCGATGATCGACAGGTCCCGGATGCCCATCATGGACATGTACAGGGTGCGCGGGATCGGGGTGGCGGTCAGGGTCATGACGTCCACCACGGCCCGAAAGGCCTTGAGGCGCTCTTTGTCCTTGACGCCGAAGCGCTGTTCCTCGTCGATGATCAGAAGCCCCAGATCCTTGAAGGCCACATCCTTCTGCAGCAGACGGTGGGTGCCGATGATGATGTCGATTGCTCCTTTCCTGAGGCGCTCAAGGAGGTCCTTCTGTTCCTTGGGGGTGCGGAAGCGGGAGAGGACTTCAACCGTGACCGGGTACTCCTTGAGCCGCTCGTGAAAGGTCTCGAAGTGCTGCTGGGCCAGGATGGTGGTCGGCACCAGGATGCCAACCTGTTTGCCGTCCAGGGCGGCCTTGAAGGCGCCCCGCAGGGCAACCTCGGTCTTGCCGTACCCGACGTCGCCGCACACCAGCCGGTCCATGGGCCGGGAGTGCTGCATGTCGGCCAGCACGTCCTGGATGGCGGATAGTTGGTCGGGCGTCTCCTCCCAGGCAAAGGAGGCCTCGAATTCCCGGTACATCTCGTCCGGGGGCGAAAAGGAGAAACCCTCGCAGATCTGGCGCCTGGCGTAGATCTCCAGCAGTTCGACGGCCAACTCCTCGATGTCCTTTCTGGCCTTCCCCTTGGACTTCTCCCACGAACTCCCCCCCAGCTTGTCCAGCCCCGGCTGGCTCCCCTCCGGCCCCACATAGCGCTGCACCAGCCCCAGACGGTCCATGGGCAGGTAGAGTTTGTCGCCGCCGGCATACTCCAGGAGCAGGAAGTCGCCGCCGATGCCGGCGATGCTGACGTGTTGAAGTCCGCGGTACAGGGCAATGCCGTGATCCACGTGCACCATGTAGTCGCCCGGCTTGAGTTCGGCCAGGGAGGCCAGGATCTGCTTCTTGCGCACCTCGGAGATGCCCCGCCGCCGGACCCGTTTGCCGAACAGCTCCTCTTCGGCGACCAGGGCCAGGCGGGAGGAGGCCAGGCGGAAACCGCGGGAGATCTCCCCCAGGATCAGGGTCACATGTGCAGGGGGCGGTGCGCTGCCGACGGTCTCGGCGAAGGGGGCTTCGCTGATGAGGCAGGGGATGCCGTAAGGGGCGAGCAGTTCCTTGAGCCGTTCGGCCTGGGGGCGCTGGTGGCAGGCGATCAGGAGGCGGAAGCCCTGGTCGAGCCACTCCCGCAGGGTCTGGGAGAGCGGGGCCAGGGCGTGGGTGGTCTCCTTGGAGACGGAGACCCGCAGGCCGGCATTGTCCTCGCACGGGATGGCGATGGTCGATGCCCCGGTCGCGCCGTCCAGCGTCAGTCCCGACATCTCCAGGCGGATGCGGCCGGCCATGATGGTATCCAGATCCCCGGTGTCCAGATACAGTTCTTCCGGCGGTGAATGGGGCAGGCAGGCGCCCGCGGCCTTGCTCTCACCCGCGGCGATCTCGTCGGCAAAGCGGGCCGCGGCTTCACGGACCGATTCGGGATCGAGCAGGACCAGCGTTGCGGCCGGCGCATAGTCGAAGATCGTTTCCAGGCCGGGATGCAGGAGCGGTTGAAGGTACTCGATGCCCTGGAAGTAGACCGCATTGCGCAAGTCCTCCAGGATCAGGCGCCGCCGGTCGGCCGGGATGTCCAGGGCGTCGCAGCGCTCCTTCAGCCGGGGCGCAATATCGGCCAGGACCTCGTCCGTCAGGAGCAGTTCCCTGGATGGGAGCAGCACCAGTTCGCCCACCGGCTGGAGCGAGCGCTGGGTGAGGGGGTCGAAGGCGCGCATGGTCTCCACCGTGTCGCCGAAAAACTCGATCCTGACCGGTGCGCTCAGGTTGGGGGGGAAGATGTCCAGGATGCCGCCCCGGACGGCAAAGCTGCCGCGGTCCTCCACCAGGGGGACGCAGGCATAGCCGAGCCTGACCAGCTTGGCCAAAAGATCCTCCCGCTCGAATTCCTCGCCGGCCACCAGGTAGCAGGAGACCTGGTTGAAGAGAGAGCGGGGCAGAACCCTTTGCAGGGCCGCCGCCACCGGCAGCACCACCACCCGCGCCTGATTGCCGTGCATGCGGGAGAGCGCATCGAGCCGCGCACCGGTGATGTCGGGATGGGGGGATGCAGCCGCAAAGGGGGCGCTGTCCCAGGCCGGGAAGGAGAGCGGCGCCGGATCGCTGCTGAAAAAGGCCAGTTCACGGCTGAATTCGTCGGCAGCCTCCTGGTCGGCGGTGATGACCAGCATGCTTTCGGCTGAGGAGCCTAGGAGGCCGGCAACCACATACCCCGCCGCGGAGCCCTTCAGGCCCGGCAGCACGATGCGCCGGTCACCCCTGCGCAGGGCGGCCAGGCATTCGACGAATTGGGGCGGCTGGGAGATTGCGGGGAAAAAGGTCATCGGGTTAGCGGCGTTCGTGTCCATAGGCTCATTTTCGCAGGCCGGCCTTGATCTTGGGCTTGCCGTCTTCAACCACTACCCGGAAGGTCAGGTCGCCAGTCCCCAGCTTGGCCTTGAGGGCCGGCTTATTTTTTTCGATGGCTGCCCGGATATGATCGCGGCTGACGGTATCCACCGGCAGGTTGCATTTCTTGCGGGCCTCGCGGTATTCCCGGTAGACCCGTTCGACCTCGTTGTCGGGCTCCGGCCGGGCGGCCTCGGCCTTTGCCGGCGGGACGGCGGCGCGATGCCTCTGGTGAAAGTCGCTGATGAAGCGGTCTCGGGAGTACCTCCCCTCCTCCATCAGCCGGAGGATACGGTTCCAATGTTCGCGGTAGGTGTTGAAACGGCCTACAAGTGTGGTAAATTTATGTTTGAGCATGGTGTTGTTGATGGGGACGCCGGTATATCGACGCACCGCCTTCTCTACCTCGGCGCGCAAAGAGAGGGGCTCCCGTTTCTCCAAGCCGGTAAAATACTGATCATACCGGAGGACAAGGTCGGCCAGCATCTGTTCAAGCTTTGTGAAATCTTCAGCAATCCCCATGCAAAAACCCCGATCCGGTTGCCGTATGCCTGCCATGAGCGCCCGGCGGGCAAACGTCTTGATGCGGGCCATCGGGAAGCGTCCGGCCCAAATAAATAAACTATATTCAAACGCACTGATATGTAAAGCGTTAATCGGTTGGTTCAGTCAACAAAATCTCTTGACATATTAAAATGCTGGCATTATTTTAATTAGAAAAAGTGTCCTTAAACTAATGAGACTGGCGGGGCCGCGGCGCGATCATGAAAACCATTTACGTCCTTTCCGACTCAACCGGCGAGACCGCCGAACGGGTGATCAAGGCGGCCCTCTCCCAGTTTTACGAAGAGGATGTAAAGGTCCACCGCCTGTTCCAGATCCGTTCGCAGAACGATTTGCACCAAGCCCTGGCGGTGGTTGTGCGCGATCCGGGGATGCTGGTCTATACCCTCGTCGATCCGCACCTCTCCGAGGCGGTTGAACGGGTTGCCGAGGAGCACGGCCTGATCGCGGTTGATCTCTTGAGCAGCCTGATCTACAACCTGTCGCGTTACCTGGGGGCGCCCTCGCGGGAGATCCCCGGGCTGTTGCACCGCATAGACACCGAGTACCACAGGCGGGTCGAGGCGGTCGATTTCACGGTCAAGCACGATGACGGCCAGCAGCCCCGACATCTGTTCAAGGCCGACCTGGTTCTGGTGGGGGTTTCCCGGTCGTCCAAGACCCCTCTTTCCATGTATCTTGCCCACAAGGGATTCAAGGTGGCCAACGTGCCGCTGGTCAAGGGGATCGATCCCCCGGAGGAGTTGTTCCAGATCGATCAGAACAAGATCGTGGGACTGGTTATCGATACCAGGCGTCTGGTGGAGATTCGCACATCCCGGCTGCTCAACATGCGGCAAAGCACCCGCGGGAGTTATGCCGACTACCAGCAGGTGGAGGACGAGGTGGCATACTGCAAAAGACTTTACCGGCAGCACCCGGAATGGACGACCATCGATGTGACCAACAAATCGGTGGAGGAGGCTGCATCCGAAATAATGCGGCGCATGGCTGAGTCACCCGCCTATTAGGGACTCGGAATTGTAAGTTCCGAGTCCCTTAGTGCGCACCTTTCGACGATACGCATGCAGGATCGATATCTATAAGAGGGGGGTACAACATGAAGATTCTCGTGGTTGAAGACGAAAAGAAGGTCGCCAGCTTCATCAAGCGTGGTCTTGAGGACGATAACTACAAGGTTGCGGTGGCGTATGACGGCCTTGACGGATACAAACAGGCCAGGGATGGGGAGTACAACCTGGTCATCATGGATATGATGCTGCCCAAGAAGGACGGCATGGCGGTGATCAAGGATCTGCGCGAATCGGGAAACCGCGTGCCGGTGCTGATGCTGACCGCCCGGGACAACATGGAGGATATCGTGTCCGGCCTTGACGCCGGTTCCGATGACTACCTCACCAAGCCGTTCGCCTTTGCCGAATTGCTGGCGCGCGTCCGCGCGCTCCTGCGGAGAGGGGAACAGGACCGCGGCGCCGAGATCCGCTTCTCCGACCTGCGGCTCGATCCGGTCAGCCACAAGGTGTGGCGCGACAGCAAGGAGATCGACCTGACATCGAAGGAGTACGGCCTGATGGAGTTCCTGATGCGCAACCCCAACACCGTTCTCTCCCGTGCCATGATCGCCGAGCACGTCTGGGACTATGCCTTTGACAGCTTTACCAATATCATCGACGTGTATGTCAATTATCTGCGCAAGAAGATCGACAGGGATTTTCCCACCAAGCTGATCCATACCGTGCGCGGCCAGGGGTATATCCTGCGGGAAGGGTAGGGGGCGGAGCAGGACTTGATTTTTGCCGGCTGATGAAGCGCCCCGATGGCGCGATCTACTACGTGGCCGTGAAGATCGGCTAATAACCAACGAGGGTGGGCTCACAACCCGCCCTTCTTCGTTGTGCCCGGAGGCCCCATGCCCGCCCGTTACGTCCAGCCGCTGCGAATCCTGGTCCAGTTCTGCTTTCTCGCCTTCATGTTCTGGCTGGGGCTCAGTTTCTACCTGTTTGTCCGGTATGCCGGCTCCGGCGGGAACTCCGCCCCAGTGCCGCGCCCCGCCGGCATCGAGGGGTTTCTCCCCATCTCCGGGCTGTTGGGCCTGGCCGGCTGGCTCAAGGGGCTGGGCATCAATCCGATCCATCCGGCGGCGGTGGTGATCCTCCTGACCGTACTGTGCGTCTCCCTGCTGCTGCGGCGTTCCTTCTGCTCGTGGATCTGCCCGGTGGCGGCCTTCTCGGAATACTCGTGGAAGGCCGGGTTCCGGGGCATGCGGCGCAACCTCCGTCTGCCCCTCTGGCTGGACGTGGTCATGCGCGGCCTGAAATACCTGCTGATGGTCTTCTTCATCTATTCCATCGTGATCGCCATGTCGGCGGCGGCGCTACGCGACTTCATCTTCTCCGACTACCACAAGCTGGCAGATGTGCGCCTCTTGGACTTTTTCCTGCACATCTCGCCCGCGGCGCTGGGGATCATCCTTGTTCTGACGGCGGCCTCGGTTGTCCTGCGCAATCCTTTCTGCCGTTACCTCTGTCCCTACGGGGCGCTCTTGGGGCTCACGGCCATGCTCTCCCCGGTCCGGGTCACCCGCGACAGCGACCGCTGCGTCTCCTGCGGCGCGTGCAACCAGGTCTGCCCGTCCTACATCGACGTCATGCACCAAAAGAGCGTCAATTCTCCCGAGTGCATCGGCTGCTGGCGCTGCGTCAGCCACTGCCGGGTTAAGAGCGCGCTCTCCATGCGCGTCGTGGGCAGGTTCGTCATCCCCGGCATCGTCTTTGCCCTCCTGGTGGTGCTCTTCTTCTGGGGAGGGACGCTGGTGGGCAGGGCCACCGGACACTGGCACACGATGCTGGATGCCGCCGAGTACGTCAGGCTGTTGGGGAGGTAGGGGAGGATGGGATTATATGGGAGTTATGGGACCTATAGGACTCATAGGACTTCATAATTCCCATAAGTCCCAGTGCAGAGCGAATACCTCCCGGAATAACCACTGCACCTCCTTTACCGGAATCCCCCGTGGCATAACCGGCAAAAATATGGCATACTGCCTCACTGTTCAAGATATCGCCTGTCAACGAAAGGATGCATCCGCAACATGGGAGTCTATGCCAACACCGTCAGCATCACCCAGTACACCATAGCCGGCGACCTGCCGAAGAGCGATCAGTTCCCGTGGTTTTCCGAAAAGCTGTCCGCCCGTGGGTTCCGGTCCATTGAAAACTCCGCAGAGGAGTCCTCCGAGGGGTGGACCCTCGTGGACCATCCCGATAACGCCGCCTTTGAGGCCCCGTCCGATTTCTGGCGCGACAACTACCTGGTCTTCTCCCTGCGCCGCGACCAGCGCAAGGTGCCGGCCGCCCTGCTCAAATCCCACGCCGGCCGGGAGGAGGGGGCCTTCCTGGCCCAGCACCCCAACCTGCGCCGCGCACCCAAGAAGAAGCGGGAAGAGATCAAGGAGCAGGTGCAGTTGCGCCTTTTGACCAAATCCCTGCCGGTCCCCTCCAGCGTGGATGTGGTCTGGGACCAGAGAAGCGGCGTGCTGACCCTGTTCAGCCTGGGGACCAAGGTCCTGGAGCGCTTCGAGGATCTCTTCCGCAAGACCTTCGAGGGGATAAGCCCGGTGATCGTCCATCCCTTTGCCCGAGCCCGGATGCTCGTGGAGGGGCATATGCTGGACAAGCTGGAGGCCGCCAACCTGGCCGGGTCGGACGCGGTGGCTGCCCAGATCCGCGACAACCTGTGGCTGGGGTGGGATTTCCTGCTCTGGCTCCTCCAGCGCGGGGTGAACGGGGAAGGGGAGTTCAGCGTCTGCCGGCCGGGCCATCTCGGCGCCGGCGAGCGTTTCTCGGCCTGGATCGACGACCGCATCCAGTTCCAGGGGGGGAGCGAGGAGGGGAGCATCCAGAAGGTCTCCGTCTCCGGTTCCCAGGACAGCTACCTGGAGGCCATCTCGGCCCTCAAGGGGGGCAAGCGGATCACCAGCGCCACCATCTGCATGGAAAAGGACGAAAACCCCTGGAAACTTACCCTCAAGGGGGAGACCTTCGGCTTCGCCTCCTTCAAATGCCCCCAGGTCCGCATCGAGCGGGACGCCACCGTGGATCAGATGAGCGAGCGGGAGGCGGTCTTCTACGAGCGCATGTTCTTGCTGGAGCAGGGGGTCCAACTCTTCGACAGCCTGTTCGCCACATTCCTGAACGAGCGCTTAAGCGATGCCTGGGGAGCGCGTCTTAAGGCCATCCAGGCTTGGCTGGACGGAAAGTAGGCCATGAAATTCATCGATGAGGTAACCCTGTTCACCGGCTCCGGCCACGGCGGCGCCGGCTGCATCGCGTTCCGCCACGAGAAGTTCATCGAGTTCGGCGGCCCCAGCGGCGGTGACGGCGGCAAGGGGGGGGACGTGATCTTCGTGGCCGCCTCCGGCCTCTCCACCCTGCTGGAACTGCGCCATCGCCCGCACCAAAAGGCCGAAAAGGGTCATAACGGCATGGGCAAGAACCGCCACGGCGCCGGCGGGGAGGACCTGGTCATCAAGGTGCCGGTGGGCACGGTCATCAAGGACGCCGAGACCGACGAGCAACTGGCCGACCTGACCGAGAACGGCCAACGGGTGGTCCTGCTCAAGGGGGGACGGGGCGGGCAGGGGAATGCCCGCTTTGCCACCTCCACCAACAAGGCGCCCAAGTTCGCCCAGCCGGGTGAAGAGAGTGAGGAACGCAATCTGCGGCTGGAATTGAAACTGATGGCCGACGTTGGGCTTCTGGGGCTGCCCAATGCCGGCAAATCGTCGCTCATCAGCAAGATCTCCGCCGCGCGCCCCAAGATCGCCGACTACCCCTTCACCACCATGGTCCCAAGCCTGGGGGTGGTGGCATACAAGAACTACCGTTCCTTCGTGGTGGCCGATATCCCCGGCATCATCGAGGGAGCCCACGCCGGCGCCGGCCTGGGGCACCGTTTCCTCAAGCACCTGGAGCGTTCCGGCATCCTGCTGCATCTGGTGGACATCTCCTGGATGCCGGACCGGGACCCCCTGGAGGAGTACCGGGCGGTCTGCCGCGAGTTGGCCCTGTTCAGCCCCGAACTGGCCGCAAAGGAGCAGGTGGTGGTGATCACAAAGACCGACCTGCCCCAGACCCGGGAACAGCTTGCCGGGATCAGGGCGTGGTTCGAGGATCAGGGCATCAAGGTCTTTCCGATCTCATCCGCCACCGGCGAGGGGGTCGAGGCGCTTCTGGACGAGATTGCCCGGCGGCTGTGGGCGGGGCGCGACAAGGATTAGTGATGCGTAAAGAACTATTGAAAGCCGTTAAGCGGGTGGTGATCAAGATCGGCAGCCGTGTGCTGACCGATGCCGACGGCGCCCTGGACCTGGCGGTCATCGGGCGGATCTGCTGCGATATCGCCGCCCTGCACGCCAAGCACCTGCAGGTGGTGGTGGTGTCGTCCGGCGCCATCGCCGCCGGCAGGAGCGTGCTGGGGCTGACGGAAAAGCCCCGGACCATCCCCCAGAAGCAGGCTGCGGCGGCCATCGGCCAGTCGCTCCTCATGCGGGCCTACGAGACGGCCCTGGAGCCCCATGGCCTGAAGGCGGCCCAGGTGCTCCTGACCAGCGAGGACCTGGTCAACCGGCAGCGCTTCCTCAATGCCCGCGCCACCCTGGACGCCCTCTTGGGTTTCGGCGTAATCCCGGTCATCAACGAGAATGATACTGTGGTGGTGGATGAGATCAAGTTCGGAGACAACGACAACCTGTCGGCCCTGGTCACCAACATGGCCGAGGCCCATTTGCTGCTGATCCTGACCGATATCGAGGGGTTCTACAGCGCTGACCCCCATCGCGACCCCGATGCCCGGCTGATACCGCTGGTACGGGGGATCACCCGTGAGGTGGAGCGGGCCGCAGGGGGCTCCGGTTCAAAGGTCGGCACCGGCGGCATGGCCACAAAGGTGGCAGCCGCCAAGAAGGCCGGCAAGAACGGCGTCCCAACCATCATGGTGGACGGCAAGCGCGCCGGGATCATCGCCGCCGCCTTGGGGGGCGCAGAGGTCGGCACCCTGTTCCTCCCTTCCGACGAGGGGGTGAACCGCCGCAAACACTGGATCGCCTACACTCTCAAGCCATCCGGCAGGGTGGTGGTTGACGAGGGGGCGCGGGAGGTGCTGCTGAAACGGGGCAAGAGTCTCCTGCCGTCGGGGGTCCTGCGGGTGGAGGGGCGTTTCGAGCGGGGCGGGTGCGTGCGGGTCTGCGGGCCGGACGGTGTGGAGTTCGCCCGGGGCCTGTCGGATTATTCCAGCGTTGAGGCGGCCCAACTGGCGGGTAAAAAGAGCAGCGAGATCGACGATGTCCTGGGGTATCACTACGGGGACGTGATCATCCACCGGGATAATCTGGTGGTTTTGTAACGCAGACGGTCTTCGGGAATTGCAACATCACGGAGGCCTGCCAATAAACAACTGAATAAAATCCAGCGATTTTTCTACGATTTTCTTCTTCCCAACCAATACACGCAAGCTGAACAGTACGCGGAAAGGGCCGAGCGCCAGATCCATAGGCGCTTACTGTTCGAACAGTGACACCAAGTTCACGACTTGCAGCAGCAAGAGAAAGGCCGTTTCGGATTCGCCATACCGTATATGGTTCACCTAGAAATTAATGTTCTATGTAGGGAGCTATGAGATCATCGAATTCATCAGCTGATTTACATTTGGTCTTTCCAACCCAACATTCGGAGCTTTGCGAACCGATAAAACTGAGAAAGCCTATAATCTTGCCGTCAGGAACATTGTAAAGATATGTCGTTCCCTGAACCGCCCCATCTTTGCCATGTTCATAAAAAGCGGCACGGGCAAAGCATCCGCCAAGCTTCTTGCTGTAATGGGTGTTGAACGTGAAAGGATTACCTATCCGACCAATAAGATCATTAGCTGCTTTAGAGCACTTTTGCTGAAGTTCAAGGTCATTTTGAGCATATGCTGTGAAGGTTAATGTCTGAAGGATAATGAAAAACACAATAACTACCGATGCCTTTGACATGCTTTCGTCCTCACTGTGGCGCTTTATTAACGGCATCCTTGGTTTCGCTTTGAATCGCCTTGATCATAGAACCGATCTATCTCTTTGGTGGCATTGGCCGTCCTTTCCGCCAGGGCACGGATCTTGTCGGCCTCGCAGCTTGAAACCTACAGGGGGACCGTAAACTCCGGGCTCGGCCTGCCGGTGTGATATCCCTGGGCAAGATCTATCCCCAGGGAACAGGCCGCACTCAGCAACTCCTCGCTTTCAATATGTTCCGCGATGGTCTGTATGCCGAATTCCTTCGCCAACACCGCCAGGGTCTTGACAAAGGCCATATCCTTGGGATCGTTCAGCATGTTGCGCACGAACATGCCCTCGATCTTGACGAAGTCGATAGGAAGTCTGCGGATGTACTGGAACGACGAAAAGCCGGAGCCGAAATCGTCGATGGCGAACTTGAAGCCCTCCAGCTTGAGATCCATCACGAAACTCTCCAGAAGGGTCATATTCTTTATGGTTTCCCGCTCGGTAATCTCGAAAACGACCTTTTCGTGCCGGATCTGGTAGGTGCGGGCCATCCTGATAATCATGGGAACGTATTCCTTGATTATCAGGGACTTGGGGGAAAGGTTGATGAAGAGGAACCCGTCGTAGCCAACCTCGTGGGCCTTTTCGAACACCTTCTCCATCAGGATGGCGTCGAGACGGCTGACGATACTGAGTTTCTCGGCGATCTCGATGAATTCGGCGGCTGGGATCACATCGCCACCAACCTCCACTCGGCACAGAACCTCATGGCAGACTATTCTCTTGGAGTCTGTCGTGACAATCGGCTGAAAATAGGGGATGACCCGTTTCTCCTCCAAGGCCTGGAGCAATACCCTGGACATCTCGCTGTTCTTCTGGAACACCTCGACCACATCATCGTTGGTGGGGACGATGATGCAGTTCTTTCCCATGCCCTTGGCCTTGTAGGTCATGTTGTCGGCAAAAAGGAACAGGTCCTTGGAGGTCTGGGCATGGGTCGGATAGATTGCCATGCCGATGGAGGCCGTACCGCGGACCTTTGTTTCGTCGGCCGTTGTCACGACCATTTCTTCCAGGGTTTTCCTGATGCGGTTTGCCACCATGTAGACCTGTTGCTGGTCGGCCTCCGGAAGAACGATCACAAATTCATCGCCGCCGTAGCGCGCCAGAATGTCACCTAACCGCAGGCAGTCGTGGATGGTGTTTGCAACCTGGCCGAGGAACTTGTCTCCAACAATATGGCCGTAGGTATCGTTCACGTACTTGAAGTTGTCCAGATCAATCACCAGCAGGCCGAAGTTGTGACCGTGGCGTTCCGCGCGTCCCGTCTCATAACCGAGCAGTTCCCAGAACATCCGCTGGTTGAACAGGTTGGTGAGCGGATCGCGGGTGGCGTAGTATTCCAGGTCCTTGGTGTATTTGTAGATCGCCTTGATGGAACCGACCACATTGAGCAGTGTGGTCAATATGCTGTTGATGACCAGGGAGCGGATGGGATCGACCACCACCTGGGACTGGACGCCGATGCCGACCACCCCCCCGATCAGGGGTTTGTCCAGGAAGAGCGATTTCGTCTGCAACTCGATTTCGTGCCGGTCGAGTTCAAGTATCGGCCCGTGTGTGTTGACGATGTTGTGGATGATCTTGATGTTTTCCAAGGAGATCTGCGGAAATTTTTCCTGGCCGATCTGCCGGCGGATGATCTCGCCCATGATTCTTTCGGTCTCTGCCGCCGGAGGGTTCACCCAGAAAATGTCGATATCGTAGGTTTCCTCCTCGATCTTAAAGACGCTGAATATCGCAAATGCCTGCATGACCTTGTTGACCTCGGTGAGCAGGAAACCTACCCGCTCCTTCCAGTCGCGGATGACATCAGTTGTGATGATGAAGCGCTCCAGTACCTTGATCTCGAACTCCAGCATCTCCTTGCCCACCGCCACGTCCTTGATCCGGCTGAAGAGGTTGCCGAATTCTCCGAAGATGTCCTCCAGTTCGCGAAACTTGTGCTCCTCATTCTCCAATTCCAACTCCAGTTTTGTCAGATCCGATATGCTGTTGACGGAGTGAACCTTTCTGTGGAGTCTGTCGACCGCATTACCAACGTGTAAATTGACAAAGCGGGAAACCGAAAACGACATCAAAAAAGGGATCGGGAGCAACAGGAAAAAACTGAGGAAAAATTTGCGCAGAAAGGCATCACGGTTGGCTATGATGTCTTCTTTGATGGCAAGTACGCACAGAACATCGCCGACTTGGGTGCCCGGATGGCAGCCGAGACATTTTGATGTTGCCTTGAGAGGAAAAACATATTCGACCGTGTTGAAGGAACGTTGGTAAATGGCCGTGGCTGTGGAAAATGCCTTGCCGAGATTCGTATCATTCTTCGGCAGGGGAGGCGCCGACGGATTTATCGTCTTGCCTGGATGGATGGTAATTGTATAACGTTCCGCGAAAGAATGTTGGTAGTTCTCCAGGATCTTTGTGATGTCGGAGAGATTGCGCCCATCTTCCATTGCCAGTGAGATGTAATCCTGTATCAGATGCGCCATTGCAAAGGAATGCCGGGCCGATACCTCCTCGGCCTGTTGCAGTAATATCAAGGAGACGGTTCCGATAACGGTCATGAAGGTTACGGCTGATACTATCAAGGTTGCAGTAAAGTTGAAACGTTTCAGCGTAATGGATGTGAAAGAAATAAATTTATTTAATAAATACATAATCATTACCTTGGGAATATTCGGGGGATATAGTGCAATTTATTGTTTTCACGGAAGTCCGGGTTTTCCTTTGCTCAGATCACGTCTTGTAAGGGTGGCAACTTTTACAACAAAATCATCATCATTTGTCAATACTACCAATGTGAAAGCAATAATTGCCTTATCACCCCGGAACTTTCCGGGTATCAATACGGGGACGTGATCATCCATCGGGACAATCTGGTGGTTTTGTAGTGGAATAACCCCCAAATCTTCTCTCTACCCTACCCAATGGCTTCCATATCACAGAATCACGGATCAGTAAAGCACTGGTCTGCACCCGGCCACTCACACAACACACTGTTGTTCAACTTGACAACACCTGAGACCTTGTAACGCAAACGACCTCCGAGGCACACCTCGGAGGTCATTCGGTATAACACTATGTCGTGGTGCGGTTGCGCTCAGTTCGCCTGAACCGTTGCAACGCTGGAGGAGAAGGTCTCCGTGCGCTGCAATTGCCCGTTCTGAACCTCCACCCGGAACCTCACCTCCTGCCCGATGCGGCTGTCGCTGCGCACCCTCAGGTTCAGGTAATATTCCGCCATCTTTCCGGTCTCCAGGTTGTCGATCTTAAACGACAGGGCATCGGCCCCGTCCCGGTGGAATTGCGAATTCTCCCCGTCCATGAAAACAAGCTGCGGCGGCAGGATCATCCGCCCTGTAAGCTCCTGGGCCGTTTTGGACCCGATGTTCAGCACGGTCACGCGGTAGCGGACATGACCGCCGGAGACGATCTTCTGCCCGGAGGGGCGGGCAACTACACGCACCAGCGGCGCGGCGGTAGTCAGCAGGGTGTCCTTCGACAGGGCAACATCGCTGAAGCGCGCCGAAACCACCTTGAGGGTCATCCCCTTGCGTTCGCCGTCCACCCGGTCGGACGGCATGTGGAACGAGATGGTTCCCTTGAAGGATTGCCCCGCCCCGATGGTCACGCGGCCGGTCGTCACGCCCGGCGCTGCCTCGGGCGACAGCTTCGCGCCGTATTCGGCGGGCGCGTTGGCCTCAAGGATGAACTCTTCGTTGTTTTGGGAACGGTTGGCGATCTCGAACGGGAGCGTCCCGTTCTGTCCCGCCATGGCGACCCGGTTCTCCTCCATGGTGATGGCGGTAGCGGTGCGTATCGCCTCTTTGGCGGCCTTGTCGGCGGCGAACCGTTCACGCTCCCGGCGTTCCAGCTCGGCCTTTTCCCGGGCGATACGCTCCTGCTCGGCCTTGAGCCGGGCCAGGCGCTCCTGCTCCTGTCTCTCGGCAATGGCCCGCTCGAGGGCAAGCTGCTCGTTGCGCAACTTCACGGCTGCCGCATGCAGCGCCTTGTTTTCGGGGAGTTGTTCGCCCTTGTGCTGTCGCGCCCCCAGGTTGAGCAATTCGTCCTCAATGCTCGACCTCAAGGGATTGGCGGGGAATTCGGTGATGAACTGGTTGACGGTCCGGGCGGCCAGCGTGTTGTCGCCGGCTTTCAGCCCGGAACGGGCCAGAAGCAGCAGGGCCACATCCCGAAGCGGGGTGTCGGGGAAGACCTGGGTAAGCTCTTTGAGCTTGTCGATGGCCAGGAGGTAATCCATTTTCTGATAGGCGCCAAAGGCCTCGACAAAGAGATTCGAGTCGTCGAGCTCCGCCGCCGGGGCGCAGGGCGCCCACGCTAGCCAGATAAACAGCGCCAGCACGGGGATGATAAGGCAGGTGAACGGTGATCGACCCATGGGCCTTATTCCACGAAGCTCTTGAGTTTTTTGCTGCGGCTGGGATGGCGCAGCTTGCGCAGGGCCTTGGC
>PLYK01000013.1 GCA_003151775.1 Geobacter sp.
TCGACCGGCTCCTGCATCATGCCGAGACCCAAGTCATCGAGGGGAAAAGCTACCGCATGAAGGACCAACTCGAAACCTGAAGTCCACCCGAGAGTCGGCGCCGACCGGAAAGAAGACGTCGGCGCCGCTCGTTTTTGTATTTTTAAAGCGCCGATTTTACATCATGTTCGCGGAGCCGCTCACACCGTATAGCTATCTCTGCCCTACTTGCACCCTTCGCCCGCATTTCCTTAAAAATATTCTCTTCGTCTAAAGGCCACGGCTTCGGCTGCCCTTTAACTTGCATAATTATCCCCTATTTATATGTTTGACCACCCCCTTTTCGTTTTTCCCCACCGGTTTGCCGGCCTGGCGGGGTTCTTCCCCGCCGGTTTTCAGCCTGGCGGGGTTCTTTTTTACTTCGCCTCTATGAACTGATTCGTGTACTGATCTTCAGAGCTTATTGTTTTCCGGAGGCAGAGCCTTTTGCTTCCTGGTTTTTTTTTGCCCACGGCGTTCGGCCGGGGTTTCTTAGCATTCGCCTTACTTGATACCTTTTTGGCGTCCGACGTTAGGCGGCCGGCGCCGGCCGCTCGCCAATCGCAGCCACCAGCTTGTCGTTAATCTCCTCGAAACCGGCCTGGCGGCCGCGCAAGTCGGCTGCATCAGCGTAGGCGGCTTTTAGATCCTCCTGGGCCTTGGCCAGGTCGGCCTGGGCCGTTTTGCTGGCCTCTTGGGCGGCGGCGGTTACTTTGGTTAGCTCGGCCTGGAGCGCCTTATTGTCAGCAGCTGCTGCGGCCAGATTCTCGCGGGCCGTCGCCAGGGACGCCGTCGCCTTGTCCCCGGCTGCGGTCGTCTTGGCCAGCTCGGCCTGAAGCGTCTTGTTGTCAGCGGTTGCAGTCGCCAGATCCTCGCGGGCCTTGAGCAGCTCGACCGCCGCCATGCCGCCGTCGGCAGTTACCTTGGCCAGCTCGGCCTGGAGCGCCTTATTGTCAGCGGCAGCTGCGGCCAGATCCTCGCGGGCCGTCGCCAGGGCCTCCGTTACCTCTGCGATGGTGGCCGTCGCCTTGTCCAGATTCGACCAGGTGGTTTCTGCGGCCTCCAGGGCGGCCACCAGCTCCTCGCTGATCTGCTCGACCTTCTCGTTGGCGCCCTTGACGGCACCGGCGATTCTGGACTCGGCGTCCCCGTCGATCTCAGACCGGTAGCTCGCTAGGGATGAGCCCAGGGCGGCGCCCAGCTCCTGCAGGAAGGTGTCGATCTTGGCGCCGCCGTCGGCCAGGCGGGTCGCGAGTGCCTCCGGCAGCGGCACCAGTTCAGCGGCCTCGGCCGGCGTGGTCGCGGCATCGGCCGGCATGGCCCTGGCCACTGCGGTGGCCACCAGCTGGCCCATGCGGTTCGTGCTGCCGCCGTTGCCGAACAGCTCGTGGTTTTTGGCCATGATTCGGGCTTGCGCCGGCGGCCGCTTGCCAGGCTCCCAGCCCAGCGACCGCATCGACTCCAGGACGTGGCTGGGATCAATTATCTCGACCCTGGCGTGGGCCTCTTGCTTGCTTTGTTGCTCGCTCATACTGCCCCTCCGCTATGCGTAATATGCATAGTATGCGTACTACCCATTACCCTGCCGCCTCCTGTACCATGTTGAGCCAATTCAACACACGCCTTTACTGCAGTTGCAAATTCTGCTGGTGTGGTTCTATTCATGTCATTCCCCTTTTTTGTATCTGTGCAACTCAACTGAGTAGATTTTTGATTGTCAACGACTTATTACTGATACCTGTTTATTTCTAATCTAAAAATACATTTTATAATTGAATTTATTATAAGTATTACTGTCAATTCATCTTTTAACATCTGACATAATAATGAACTTCATTATTAATCGTTTTAGCTTTTGCTTATTAATCCCCAATTGCTAAATTTATCGATGATGGCTTGGAATTTCTGTGAAGCTTCCTCATGTTGTTCGCTTGTGTATTGAGGTATCATTACTTCAATTTTTGGCCGAGGCGCCATCATACAAAATTCTATTAATTTAGCCGGCCTTGGCATGCCATCAAAATAAGCTATACTGTAGTCAACACCAAATGCAATCTGGTTAATTGTGACTTGACGATTGTTTAAGGCTTCGTAATAAATACCAATATCATTTTTGTCAAGTTCTGCTCTGTTTGCTTTTGCAAGTTTAGTCATCATCGCAGCAAATTGTTGCCGATCTATCTTAATCAATGTTATCCCTCCTCCGCGAAAGCTCTTGCCGCATCAATTGTTTTCTGGGTTCTAATCTCAGCAAATGTCTGATGTGTATTTCCTATAATAGAATGGCCTATACTTGTGGAATTTATTTTGCTGTCATAATTACCATTCATAACTTTCATGCAGTTTATTGAGTCTTTTACAATCCATGATAAACTTGCACGCCATCCACTATTATTTTGGCCACACAGAAAAGGCGTCGACTTAATCTTTAAAAAAATTTCACGCCATTCTTCCAATGGTTTTTCTATCAAACGCTGTTCACAAATTTTAATTTCATTTTCATTCAGCACAAGTTCTTTTGGTTCCTGCATAACGTCATTCCACAACTGAAAAAGTGGAGAAAGAGACATATCCTTATTCTCTCCTTTTTCCTTTTCCTTTTCCTTTTCCTTTTCACTTTCACTTTCACAATTTCCGGCAGCCATAACATGTTTTTCTGATGTTTCTACCGCCGGAAATTCCTTTTCAAGCTTTAATGCAAACACATGTTTTGGCTTTGATGGCAATATGCCTATCCGTTTTTTGTATGCATCCTTGATTCCTGCTACAAACGGTTCGCAAAATATGTATTTGTGTGACCACAAATCTCTGTCTATGGCTTCAAGATCGGCAAGTGTATTACATATTTCAATAAGTGTTTCTTGTTTTATTTTGCAATACGCTGATAGATGCAACATAGTAGATTTTTCATTTAGATTTAAAATATGGCCATCTGTATTACCAAGTTGTTCTAGCAACTTAAACCAAACTGCATAGCCATCATTACCCCAGTTTTGTTCAAGTACAAATATGGTTCTACCGTGCTTTGTAGTGTGTGGGAAGTAATCTACAGTTGCTTTGTGTGGACGTGCCATTATTGTGTTTCCATTTCCCTATATAAGCAATGATCTCGATTGACGAAGCAATGTTTATACAATCATACCGTGTTAAGTCTTCCATGGATTAATTCACATGCAATTCGCCTAGCTCTCACACGTGCTTTTAATTCGGCAATTAATATAAATAAGTTATCCACATGACAACGCTCATCAATAGATAGTTGTTCATACCCGATTTTTGTAGCCGAATTCGACGGCACATAGGTTTTCCGATTGCTTGAGCGCATAAATCCTGAGTTTTTGAACAATCATCGATAATTTTGGATTTTTCATCATTGCTTTTGATGCATCCACGTGATAAGTTACATCTGGAACATCATCTTAATGTTACTTTATGTCACTAGTGACATTCTTGTCAAGAAAATAATTGGGGGGGGGTATGAATAAAACTACCGATCAAGACAGGTTCGTTGCCAAGGACCGGATTTTTGAACTACTGGATCATTTTGACATCAATCAGTCTGAGTTTGCATCGGATTTGGAGATCAGCCACAGCTACGTTTCCGGAATTCTGGCTGGCACAAAAACCCCAAGTAAAAAATTGATTCGGGCGATTAAAAAAAAATATGAAGTTCTAGACCTATGGTGGAAAACGGGTGAAGGCCAAATTACTGAGCGAGACCCAAGTGATATGTTTTACAGAGAGCCAGATCAGAATAAAGAACTAATAAAGTTATTTGAAAATACTTTTTCGCCAGAGTTTATGACTGTTATCGTTAATTTAACTGCCGAATTGGATGACGCTTCGCCAGAATTTCGATATGCAGCAGTAAGCTTATTGAACAAATATATTAAAACCGGTCTAAATAAAGATGTATTGACTTTCTTAGGCGATCATCGAAAGGTTTAATCTTATTAATCTGCTATATTAGTCAACTAGTGAAAGTGTATTACAAAATTATAACTGAGATAGGCTTTTAAAATGGTAGCAGGTATTTACATCAGAAAATCTCGTGAGGAGAAGGATAAACCGTCTCATCGACTAACTGTACAACGAGAACAACTTCCTGCTTTTGCAAAAAATCAAGGATGGCAATTCGAAGTATATGATGATGGACATGCTAGTGCAGCTAAAGGAAAGTTTGAGGATCTTAAAGAGCGTTCAAGACTGGAAAATGACATCAGGGCCAATAAAATTCAGGTAATTTTATGCATTGAGCTTTCCCGACTTTCGCGAGATGACTCCTTGCAGGATTATACGGCTTGGCTTGCTCTCTGCTCAGAATTTGGAGTTAAACTTGCTACCCCAAGTCGTTCTTTGGATCCTTCGCAACCCAGTGATTGGATGCTTCTGCTTATTGAAGGTGGGTTCTCCAGCGTCGAAATGAAGGTTCTTCAGGCAAGAATGAGAGATGGTCGGCAGCAAGCTTTTCGAGAAGGAAAATGGTTGGGGGGCACACCACCAGCTCCATTCATATACGATCGTAATCAACGTTGTTTAATTGTAGATAATGATAAATTGCTGCATGTCCGTCGTCTCTGGGAACTTGCTGAATCGAAAAGCGCTAAAGCGACTGCCGAAGAGCTAAATATGTCTGAAATATCTGTTAGGCGGGCGATAAGTGATGAGCGTCTCTTGATCTACCAAGCATTACGTCAGGACACCGAAACAGGAGAGATGGTCCATTGTGACTGGCAATCGGTTATGGATAAAGATCAGGCCGAGAGAATTAGATCATCACGAAAGACACGCAAAAACAGCAATGCACCTAGACCTTATGCTGCATTATTAAGCAACCTTGGTATTCTCGAGTGCGGTTATTGCGGAAGGACGGTTAAAGTTTGGAATAATTCTCGAATTAGAAAAGATGGTTCAAGGAATAATTATTACGGATGCCAGACCAAAAACGATAAAAACAGGTGTCATCGTGCACGGCTTGTACCACAGCATTATTTAGAGGATAAGGTGTTAACAAATTTTTTTTCTACACTTAAAGAACTGGATAAGCTAAAAGAGTATTGGCTACAAGAACAGACAATGAAAGCAAGTGAGGATATTGAGCCGCTTGAAAATATGGAGTTGGCAGAAAACGAAAAGAAACAACGACTAGTTGCAGCAATAGCCTCTGGTGTCATAGATTTTGTGGATGCCAAATCAGAAATGGATAAAATTTCTATCAGGCTTTCTGAAATACGGCATAAACGATCGACTGTGAATATTGTTAAGGAGCCCCCAAACTGGGATGATCTTGAATTCTCTCGTGATGATTATAATTTGCTTAGTACTGATGAAAAACGAATGCTTTTATCTGCGTCAATTTTTAAAATTTACGTGTATGAAAACAACGCAATTATTGAATATAAATTTCCAAGATTACCGAATGGAGAACGGACTTCAAGAGTAAAGTTCGGAACATCCAATTCAAGAAAAAGATTCGCAAATTGTACAAAATCAAATAGTTGAAAATTTTTGACAGAAACTTGAACATTAATATGAATATTTTTTAATCCGCATCATAGGTAGCTGTATTTATAAGTTTTTATTACCAAAACTCTTTTCAAATAAATTTATTACGTCCAATTTAAATAACATAAAAGCCTATGGATAAAAGATCCATAGGCTTTTATTCTCTTCTACGCGATCACTAGTTCTACCGACTGAGCTACTGGGGAATGCGGTGTAGAGCCGACCTTTTAGCATGGAATTATTTGCCGTGTCAACCCCAAATGTGCGTAAAAGTTCCTCTCGCAGGGAATGCCGGGGAAAGGCGGCGATATCATGCCGATTATCCTGCTTATTCCGACGCCGGCGCAGCCCCTCCGCTCCCCCTTGAAACGCTTAATTCCAATTCCAAATCAAAGCGGCATCTTCGTTGGCTCGTCTTTTTGCTNNTCAACGTACTACCTGTACGCCTTCGTCGCCTCGATCCTCGCCGCCTTGATGTCATCTTTGATTTGAAACCGGAATAAGGCGGTGGAACATTTGAATGCCGGAGAAGGCTGGAAGCGAATGGGCGGCCTATACCGCAGGCTGCCGGGGGACAAAGTCGGGACGGGCAAACGAATAGTTTTGATGCAGGTGGCCGCTATACTCCCCGGATAGGATGGCGGTCACGTCCTGGGCAAAGACGAGCTCTTCATCGGTGGGGATGACAAAGACCCTGACCGGCGATGAGTCAGAGGTAATGAGCGCCTCTTTCCTCTCGGAGCCTGCGGCGCGGTTTCTTTCCCGGTCGGGCAGGATGCCGAAGCATTCCAGCCCCCCCAGGGTAAGCTCCCGGGCAAACCATTCCCACTCGCCCGCGCCGGCGGTGAAGACCACGGCATCCAGCGACCCCACGGCAGCCAAGTAGGCGCCGATATACTTCTTGAGGCGGTAGGCCTCCATCTCCAGGGCCAGCCGGCACCGGGCATGCCCGGTAGAGGCGGCCTCCAGTATCTGCCGGCGCTCCGCATGCCATCCGGTTATGCCCAGGATCCCGCTCTTCTGGTTAAGGATGCTCTCCATCTCCCGCGACGAGATGTTCAACTGTTGCATGATGAAAGAGGTGATGCCTGCGTCGAAATCGCCGCTGCGCGTCTCCATGACCGCCCCCTCCAGGGGGGTCAGTCCCATGCTGGTGTCGATGGAGACCCCGTTTCGGATGGCGCACAGGGACACCCCCTTGTCGATGTGGATGGTGATCAGGTTGCAGTCGGCGGCCGGCTTGCCGAGCAGCGTGGCGGCCCGCCGGGACAGGTAGATGTGTGACGGCCCGTGAAACCCGTAACGGCGCACGCCGAACCTCTTGTACCATTCGTACGGCAGGGGATAGACGTAGGCAAAGTCGGGCATGGTGACGTGAAAGGCGGTGTCGAATATGGCCACGTGGGGGATATGGGACATGAGCCCCGCGGCCGCCTCGATCCCGGCGATATTGGCGGCGTTGTGCAGCGGCGCCAGTTGCTTGAGTTCCCGGATGGCGTCGAGCACCTGGTCGTCGATCACCACGGAGTGGTGAAACCTCTCCCCGCCATGGGCCACCCGGTGGCCGACAGCCCCGATCCGCCCCGCCTCGTCGCCGACCCCGTGACGCGGGTCGTTCAGGGTATCGAGGATCAGTGCAACGGCCCCCTGGTGATCGATAAACCCCACATCCTGCGTCTCCTCTTCCCGGCCCGGCGCCTTCAGGCTGACGGACGTTCCGCCGAGCCCGACCCGCTTGACCAACCCCGCCGCAAGCAGCGACTCCCCTCCCCATGAGAAGAGGTGGTATTTTATGGAATGACTCCAGCAACTCATGGTCAGAATATTCATGCACACTCCGCTTGCGCCGCCGGTACGGAGGTTTACGGCCACCCATGCCGCCCACTACCGGTCATGCCTCATCTTACTCTTTTACCGGCGCCTGCTCAAGAAAAGATGCCGGTATATCCTCTTTCCTCTCATCCCGATTCCCTCTCACGTTGGATTTTGACCAATACGGGTTTGTTGCCTGCCCTCCTTTGCCTTACCGTTATTTCTGCCCTTTTTTCGCCTGGGGCAGAGCCTCTTCCCGCGCCAGGATCAGCCTGGGCGGGATCTCCTGGGCGCCGAGGATCTTCACCAGTTGCTCCATGCCGTCCTCGATGAGCAGAAGCCGGTGTGCCGGCAATGTTTCCAGTCCCTTGACCAGGTGCCCCTGTACAACCTCCGGGGCCTGATTGACCAGGTCCTCTCCGGCCTGAGTAAGATCTATGGACACCACCCGGCGGTCCTCCCGCGAACGGGTTCGCATAGCCAGCCCCTTTCTTTCCAGGCGGTCAAGGATGCCGACAACCGTCGCCGGTTGGACGAACATGAGCCGCGCCAAGTCCGAGACCTTGACGGGCGCATTCTCCGCGATCATCTTGATCGCCCAAAGCTGGGGTCCGGTCAGGCCGGTCTCCCGCGTGGCCTTCTTGGAATAGTCGTTGAAGACCTGGAACACCCTGCGGATATTATTGATAATCTCTGCAACCGTCGCTGTTTTGGTCAAATTTACTTCCACTCCCGATACACAAAACAATTAATGCTATAATCATTTTAATAGAAATTATTTTAGCATAAACTAAAATGTGCGACAATTGCAATCTGGCCGGCACACAATTTTTAGTAAACAGACCTTCGTCCCTGTCCGCGGCGGCAACCTCTCCGGCACTGTCCCGAACTCCGCCGCAACTCTCATGTTGTAAAATCCGGCAGGCTTGCTATAAGTAGTCATAGCGTCAATCCCCGGAGGGATCCATGGAAAACAGTGGCAGGAGAACATTCCTCGGACTTTGCCTGGGCGGGCTGGCGGCTGCCGCTGCGGCAGCGGCCGCCTGGCCGGTGTACCGCTACCTTTCGCCCCGTTCCACCGCGACAACGGCCGCCAGGGTCGATATCCCGGAGAAGGACGTCCCGGAAGGCGAGGCCAAATTCTTCGAGCTTGGCGGGGCATCGGCGGTCCTGGTGCGAAAACCGGGCGGCGGCCTGATCGCCCTTTCGGCCGTCTGTACGCACATGGGGTGCATCGTGCAGTGGGAAAAGGACAAGCTGGATTTCCTCTGTCCCTGCCATGGCGGGCATTATACCGCAGAAGGCGCCGTAATCTCCGGTCCCCCGCCGAAACCGCTTGCAAAACTCCCCTTTACCGTGGCCAACGGGGTCATCACCGTTGGCTGAAAAACCAGGAGACAGCATGGCTCTGCTCAAAAGGCTCATCGACTGGATCGACGTGCGCATCGGCGCTCGCGAGGTAGTGGCAAAGGAATTGACCGGCTACCTTCTGCCCCGCAATATCAATACCTGGTACTCCATGGGGAGCATCCTGCTCTTCATCTTCGCCATGCAGGTGGCGACCGGCATCCTGCTCCTGATCTACTATGTGCCGGATGCGGACAAGGCTTTCAAGAGCGTGACGTTCATCATGAACGAGGTCCCCTTCGGCTGGCTGATCCGCCTCTGCCATACGGTCGGCTCCTCCTTGATGGTGCTGGTGCTATTCTTCCACATGCTGTCCGTGCTCTTCATGAACAGCTACAAGAGCCCGCGGGAGTTGAACTGGCTGACCGGTTTCATCCTGTTCACCATGGTCCAGGGCATATCTTTAACCGGCTACCTGCTCCCCTGGAGCCAGCTCTCCTTCTGGGCCACCACCGTGGCCACCAACAGCGTCGGCGCCATCCCGGCGGTGGGGCAGTACCTGGTGGAGTTCCTGCGGGGCGGCAAACTGGTCGGCCCCCCGACCCTGGGGCGCTTCTTTGCCCTGCACGTGGCGCTCATCCCGGCCGTGATTGCGGCCCTGGTCGGCGCCCACCTGTTCTTCCTGCAACGCACCGGCGTCTCCACGCCCCCCTTCGGGCAAAAGGAGACCGCCAACCAGTGGAAAGGGGACGGCTACCACTATGAGAACCATCCGGGGGGCATCCCGTTCTTCCCCGTTTATGCGTTTGAAGACGTGAGGTCCATCTTCATCTACCTGGCTTGTTTTCTGGGGGTGGTGTTCTTCTTTCCCAACCTGCTCTTCACCAGGGATGCCTTTATCCCGGCCAACCCGCTCCTGACCCCGGCCCACATCAAGCCCGAGTGGTACTTCCTGGCCAACTACCAGACACTGAAGCTCTTCCCCAGCGAGTTCCTCGGTCTGGCGGTGCAGGGTGTCGCCATGACGTTCCTGGCCCTGCTCCCCTTCATCGACCGAGGCCCGGAGCGCCACCCCCTGAAGCGGCCTCTGTTCATGGTTTGCGCACTGGGAGGTCTTCTGCTCTGGATCGGGCTCGGCGTCTGGGGGCATTACTCATGAGATGCCGGGAGACCGTAATACATGTGACGGGAAGGGTATTCGCCCTGGTGTCGCCTCTGATCGTGGCGCTGCTGACGCTGCCGGCCGCTGCGGCGGAGCCGCCGGAAATCGTCTGCATCCAGTGCCACGGCTCCATGCCCGGCAGGATCGGGGAACCGGTCAAGCTCTGGAAGGGGAGCATCCATGCGGAAAACGGCGTTGCCTGCAACGCCTGCCACGGCGGCGACCCCAAGGATGCGGCCAATGCCATGAGCCCGGCCCGCGGTTTCCTCGGCGCGCCCAAGGAAACGGCCATCCCCGCCTTCTGCGGCCGGTGCCACGTGGGGGTGATGAAGGACTACCTGGCCAGCGCCCACGGCAAGGCCCTGGGCAAGGGGGGACCGACCTGCGTCACTTGCCACGGCAATCATCAGGTGGTCAAGGCGACATTGGATCTGATCAACGAGAAGAGCTGCAGCCGCTGCCACAGCTACGAGCGGGCACGGCTGATCCGGGCAGCCATGCAGGAGACCGAGGGGATGATCGTTGCCATTGACACAAGGATCGCGGCCTACAAAGGGGAAGGGACCGATACGGAGGGTCTGGAGAAGGGGCTGTTTGCCGTGCGCAACCGCTTCCACACCCTGTTCCACAACGTGGACGTGGAGATGGTGAAAAAGGAGTCGGCCGGGATACAGGGGTACCTGAAAAAGATCCGGGACCAGCTCACGGCCCTGGACAATTCCCACAAAAAACGGAAGCTTGCCGGAGCAGGCGGCATCACGGCCATGCTCCTCTTGGCTCTGTTCGCCCATCTGCTCAGGAAGACGTATGATTAATTGGTTGAGTGAAACCCGGGGGGGTCGGACAGAATATGTCAGATTAGTTCCGGTTTCTGCTGGGAGTTTTAGAAGGGAAGTTGGTAAGGGCGAGGCGCATGGGTGCCTCGCCCTTATGCATTGATTGCCGTTATGCCCGGGGTATGACGTTGGTCTTCACCCAGGAAACGATAGCCTCCGTGGAGGTGCCGGAGGTGAAGACCTCGCAGATGCCGGCCGCCTTCAGGCCGGGGATATCGTCCTCCGGGATGACGCCGCCGCTGAAGACCTTGATATCGTCGGCGCTCTTCTCCCTGAAGAGCTGGCAGACACGGGGCAGTAGGGTGTTGTGGGCGCCGGACAGGATCGACAGGCCGACGCAATCCACGTCCTCCTGGATGGCGGCCGAGACGATCTGCTCCGGCGTCTGGTGCAGGCCGGTGTAGATGACCTCGAAACCGGCATCGCGGAAGGCGCGGGCGATGATCTTCGCCCCCCGGTCGTGGCCGTCAAGCCCCGGTTTGCCCACAAGCACCCGTAATGTTCTTGAAGCCGTCATTCATTCCTCCTTCGGTATAGGTAAAACCTTGAAACGCCTTTTCCGGGTCAAAAAGTCCCTGTCACATCTCTATTCCTGTACGTGCCGGCACCCCTGCCTTGTAATAATGCTTGATCTCGCGCATCTCGGTCACCAGGTCGGCGGCCTCAATCACCTTTTCGTGGGCATTGCGACCGGTCAGGACCAGTTCCGTCGTTTCGGGCTTGAGGCTGATGAGTTCCAGGACCTGTTCCACGTCCACCAGACCGAACCGCACGGCGCCGTTGATCTCGTCCAGGACCACCAGATCGTACTCGCCCGAGGCGAGGATCACCCTGGCGCGCTCCAGCGCCTCCTGAGCCGCCCTGCGGTCCTCGCTGATGTCCTTGGTGTTGACCCAGCCGGGCCGGCCGGTCTGTATAATGGTAAACAACGGGGCCAATTTATCGGCGATCAGGTGCTCACCGTAGGGGCCGCCTCCCTTTATGAACTGAAAGACGCACACCCTGAGGCCCCAGCCGACGGCCCGCAAGGCCAGGCCGAGAGCTGCGGTGGTCTTACCCTTGCCGTTGCCGGTGTACACCTGTATGCATCCCCGCTCCAACGTCATGGGCAAATCCCGGTTCAAACCCCGCAAAGTCTTTCCGTTAAAGGACTAATCGCGATTACAGCAGAATAAAACAACGGTGTTTGAATATAGCAACTCAACCGGGCGCGGTCAAGCAAAGGATTGCCGCCCCGGATTGCGAGCAATGCATTGCAGAGAGCACCCTTGACGGTATATTATGGGGCGCATATCCCACAAGTATCCTGTGCGGTTAGTTCGACCGCACAGGATACTAAGGAGCAGCCCCATGAACCTTCCCGCCGTCATCCGCCGTTCGGCCAAGGCCAGACTTGAAGTCACCGCGCAAAACGCCGAGTGGCTCCAAAAGCATATGAGCCCCTATTTTTTCCAGGCCATGGCCGACGAGGAGGATGCCCTGGTGCTGCTGGCGCGAGAGATGGGGCGGCTGCGCACCAACCGGAGCCTGATCCTGACGGACCGGGATAAACGCCTGGTGATGGCCTGCGTCAACCAGCCCGGATCGCTCTACGAGACCCTGCTCCGCATAGGAGAGCAGGAGATTTCCTATGCCATGTTTTCCCATTCCATTGCGCCCATGCCGGGCATGGAGCATGAGCTTGAGGTACAGCGTTTCGAATTTGACCGCCGCCGGCACCACGAGATCGACTTGAGCCAGCGGGTGGTAATCCCGCCGTCCTTGAGGCGCAGGATCCGCGCAGAACTGCACCGCTCCTTTCCCGATTTCGACCCGAAAAAGTTCGACCGCCTGCTGAAGATCCTCTGGCTCAACGACGCAAACCTCATCCGCATCGCGCCGCCGTCGCGGCTTGCCTGGCTGATCTGGCTCTTTGAGCGGGGCAACGCCTCGGGCGGCCTGTTCGTGGACATCAGTGAGGTCATGCGCGAGGAGCGCCCGGAGACCAGGGTCCTGTTCGCCGTCGGCAATCCCCCCCAGGAGGAATTCCTGCTCCAGGTGCTGGAGGTCTTCAACCGCCTGGACGTGGGCATCCGCCGGGCGTACTGCCAAACCATCTCCAACGGCATCCATCCGTATTTCCTAGGGGCCTTTTATGTCATCGACCGCCAGGGCGACATCCTGTCGCCGAAGAGCGAACTGGCGGCACGCCTGACGCGGGAGCTGTGCACCACCCAGATCATCGCCCCCTCTTCGCCGGCCTACCGCGAATATGTCACCGAAGGGCAGATGTCGGGCGAAGATGCCGCTCTGGTCAACGCCTTCATCGCCTTCTGCCATACCAGTCTGGCACACAGCCAGCCGGACCGTTTCGGCCTGGAGGACGTGCAGAAGGCCTTCTACGACCATCCCGAGATGGCCCAGCGGTTCACCAGCCTGTTCAGGGCGCGCTTCGATCCCGATTCTACCGACCGGGAGGCCGTCTACAACAATCTCCTGGCCGAGACGCGGGGGGCTGCCGAGGAGTACAACACCGGCCACCGCTGGCTGGACGACATACGCCGGGCCGTCTACCGCTGCTGCCTGCTGCTGGTTACCCACACCCTCAAGACCAACTTCTTCGTGGTTGCGAAGCAGGCCCTGGCCTTCCGTCTCGATCCCGCCTATCTGCGCGAGATGGGGCACGAGTTCACCGCCGACCTGCCCGATACCCTCCCCTTCCGGGTGACGTTCTTTTTCAGCCGTTTCGGCGCCGGCTTCCACGTGGGGTTCTCGGATATCGCCCGCGGGGGGTGGCGCACGGTCATCGCCCGCAGCGCCGACGACTACATCACCGCCGCCAATACGCTCTTCCGCGAGGTGTACGTCCTGGCAAATACGCAGCACTTCAAGAACAAGGACATCTACGAGGGGGGGTCCAAGATGACGCTGGTGCTGGACTCCTCCGACCTGGAGCAGGCCGGCGGCGAGGCTGAGAACAGCCGGCTGTACAAGCTGCAATACGGCATCGCCAACGCCTTCCTGGATATCTTCGTGACCGACCACGGCCGGGCCAGGGACCCGCGAGTGGTGGACTACTACGGCGACGACGAGCCGATCGAGATCGGCCCGGACGAGAATATGCACGACGGCATGATCGAGGCCATAGCAACCCTGTCGAAGAAGCGGGGGTACATCCTCGGCATCGGCATCATGTCCAGCAAGCGGGTCGGCATCAACCACAAGGAATACGGGGTCACCTCCATCGGTGTGGTCAAATTCGCCGAGATCACCATGGCCGAAGCGGCCGGCATCGACATCCATAACTCCCCCTTCTCCCTTAAGATGACCGGGGGGCCCAACGGGGACGTGGCCGGAAACGCCCTGCGCATCATGCTGGAACGCTGCCCCCTCATGCAGGTGCGCCTGGTTCTGGACGGCACCGCCGCCCTCTACGATCCCACCGGTATCGACCGTGCAGAGTTGCGGCGCATCGTGCTGGCCCATGACCTGGACGCCTTCAGCCCCGATGCCCTGGGAGAAGGGGGCTTCATCATCTACCTCACCGGCAGGCGGATGGAAGGGCTCAAGGAGACGCATCGCAAGGTTCTCCGGACGGCGGACGGCCTCGCGGAGGAATGGCTGGATGTGGACGACTTCTACCGTGAATACAACAGCCTGGTCTTTACGGTAAAAACGGATCTGTTCATCCCTGCCGGCGGACGTCCCGAGACTATTGACGGCCTGAACTGGCGTTCGTTTTTCGACGACCGGGGGGCGCCTTCGGCCCAGGTGATCGTGGAGGGGGCCAACTCGTTCATCACTCCCGAGGCCAGGACCCACCTGCAGAAAAACGGCGTGGTGATCATGCGCGACGCTGCGGCCAACAAGTGCGGCGTCATCTCCTCTTCCTACGAGATCATCGCCAACCTGCTCCTCTCCGAGCAGGAATTTCTGGAACACAAGGAGGAATACGTCAAGGACGTGCTGACTATCCTGGAAAAACGGACCGAGGACGAGGCGCGCCTGATCCTGCGGCGCCGGCGGGAATCCGGCGGCAGCTTGCTGTACACCGAGATCTCCGATACCATCAGCCTGAACATCAACAGCTTCTACTCCCGGCTGTTCGATTTCTTCTCCGCCCGGCCGGAACTCTGCCTGCAACGCCCCTTCCGGCAGGCGATCCTCAACCACCTGCCGCTGCTCCTTCGGGAGACGCCGGCCTTTCGGAAGCGCATCAGGAATCTGCCCCGCAAATACCTGTGCGCCATCCTCGCCGCCGAGATCGGCTCGTCCCTGGTCTACACCGGCAGCCGGGACGAGGATTTCGAGGAGATGGTGAGACGGCACCTGGCGCGGACGCGAAAAAGGGCCTTTGAAAAACCCCCGGTGGAGCCCGGATGCCGGGCTCACGGGACGACGCGCCGGCCGGAAGGTTTTTCAGGCGCCTGAAAATTTTGCTTTATGTTGCAGCGCCTGCTGTGCTAGATATGGATTAGATTCATTGACATCTTCGCCATCATCATATAACGCCATAAAGGAGCCTGCCATGTCCACCAACAACGATAACGCCGCAGCAGCAGTCATCGCCTTTGTCTCCGGCGCCGTCATCGGCGCTGTTTCCGGACTTCTTCTTACCCCGAAACCGGGCCGCGAGGTGCGTGAGAAACTGACCGACCTGGGCGATTGCGCTGCCGGGAAGATGAAACGCCTCGCACGGGATGCCAAGTTCAAGGTGGGGCCCAAGTCAAAGACCGGCGACTACCAGTACGACGGCGGGGATGCCTGGATTTGAGAAATCCCTTTCCGGCTTGTCCGCCAGAGGTGAATTAAGGGGAAGAAAGTCCTTTTAACAGGGATGAACAGAGAGAGACAGGATGTTTGTACATCCCCTTCATCCTGTTCATCCCTGTTTGATTTTTTGGGGGGTCTAAGGAGGCACATCCCGTGGAACTCAAGTACGGCTCAACCTCTTTCCCGCTTGAATTCCCGCCGGAGCGCCTGGCCGGCGTCATTGAACCTGCCATAGACTTGCCGGCCGAATCCTCCGAAGAGATCATAGGTTTGGCGCTCGATGGCTGTGAACCCATTCTGTCGGGCTTTGCGCCGGAAGACCGGGTCGTCATCGTCACCTCCGACATCACCCGCTACACGGGCAGCGAACTCTACCTCCCCCTCATGGTGGAGCGGCTCAACCGCCGCGGCATACCGGACCGCAACATCGAGATCCTTATCGCCCTCGGCATCCACCGCAAGCAGACGACCCATGAGCATGAAAAAATCCTTGGGCCGCTCTATGGCCGCATCAAGGTCACTGACCATGACTGCGACGGTCCCGCCGGTCTGGCCACCGTGGGAAAGACCTCCGCCAACATCGAGGTCAGCATCAACCGCCGGGCAGTGGAGGCCGACCGTCTCATCCTGACCGGGGTGATCGGGTTCCATTATTTCGCTGGCTTCGGAGGCGGCCGCAAGGCTCTCCTGCCGGGCATAGCCAGCCGGCAGGCCTGCATGGCAAGCCACTTCAGCGTGCTCAATCCCCAGCCGGGCAGCGGCAAGAATCCACTGGCCACCACCGGAAACCTGGAGGGAAACCCGGTACACCAGGCCATGGCCGAGGCCTGCGCCATGGTTGGACCGGACCTGATCCTGAACACGGTCCTCTCCCTGGAAAAGCGTGTCATTGCAGCATTTGCCGGACCGTGGCGCGAGGCCCACGAGCGTGGTTGCCGCTACTACCGGGAACTCTTTTCCTATCCCATTGCTGATAAGGCCGACCTGGTCGTGGTTTCCTGCGGCGGTTTTCCCAAGGATATCAACCTAATTCAGGCGCACAAGTCCATGGAGTATGCCTCCAGGGCGCTCAGGGAGGGAGGCGTGATGATCCTCTTGGCCGAGTGCCGGGATGGCTTCGGTCATACCACGTTCTTCAACTGGTTCCGGTTTCGCTCCCTGGACCTGTTCGAGGCCGCGCTGCGGGATCGGTACGAGATCAACGGCCAGACCGCCTATTCCCTGCTGCAGAAGGCGCAGTGCTTCACGATCATCCTGGTGTCCCGGTTTCCCGATCATCAGGTGGAGGAAATGTGCATGATACCGGCCCGGTCATTGGAAGATGCCATGAAAAAGGCGGAAGCGCTGATGCCTGCGGGGTGGCGGGCTCTGGTCATGCCCGAGGGGGGAAGCGTGCTGCCTGTGCCTTAAAACCACCGACCATTCAATACATAAAGGGCGTACTACGTGCCGGTAGTACGCCCTTTATGTCTTAATTGAAGGATGTCGTTATTTTTTTATGACGCAGTCAATGACCGCATCGATCCTACGATTCTTCTGTCTCCCCTCGGCGGTGGTGTTATACGCTATGCGGCGCGTGTAGCCGTACCCCTTGGCAGAGAGGCGGGAGCGGTCGATCCCGAAGTTCACCACCAGGTAGTTCACCACATTTTCGGCGCGCTCCTGGGAAAGCTTCATGTTGTACTCATAGCCTCCGACGTCGTCCGTATGCCCCTCGATGACGGCGGTCGTCGTCGTGTACTTCTTCATGTAGTCGCCGACCTTGGCGATCTCATCCCGGTACGAGGGTTTGATGTCGGCCTTGTTTGTATCGAACTCCATCTGGAGCGACATACAGAGCCGCTCGGTGGGCTGGATCTCCTTGACGTCGAAGGCACAGTCGATGATGGCCTCCATGCGGCGGTTCTTCTGTTTCCCCTCATCGGTGGAATTATCGGCAACCGGACGGGTTAAGCCATATCCCTTAGGCGTGAGGCGGGACCTTTCGATTCCGAAATGTTCAACCAGGTAGTTCACGACGCTCTCCGCGCGTCTCTGGGACAGCTCCAGGTTGTGCTCCGGGGTGCCCACGTTGTCGGTGTGCCCTTCGATGACAGCGGTGGTGGTCGGGTACTTTTTCAGGAAGTCGCCGGCTTTGGCCACCTCGTCGTTGTATTCCGGCCGGATGTCGGTCTTGTTGATGTCGAACTCGATATGGAGTGTGATGCAGTATTTGTAATGGCCCGGGGTCGGCTCAGCCGCCGGGATCTCTTCGAGCTGGGCTTCAGGGACCGGCGCCGGAGCGGCCTCGGGCACCGGAGCCGGAACTGCCGGAGCCTCAACCGCCTTTACGACCCGTGCCGTACCGCCGAAGGGTATGTAGGCGCCGATGGTGTACTCGACGTTGTTGAAGGTCGTGTCATTGATGCCGCCGGATTTGTAGAGGATATGGCGCACATCGCCCCGCAGCGCAAGGTTGTCGAACAGGAACCACTTCAAGCCGACGCCGTAATCAAAGGCTCCCCGGGGCTGGATGTTATCGAAGTTGAGGCCGGCATAACCGGCGGCCACATAGGGGACAAGGGTATTGTCCGGGAAGAAGTGATACAACATCTCGCCGCCGTAACGGTACATGTCCATTTTTTTATCCGTTAGGGTCGACTCGGGATGAACGTAATCGAAGAGGGCTTCCACACCGAACTCTTTGGTGAAATTGTAGCCGAACCGGGCACCGTACACCGGGCTGGTTTCGAGATGCTGCTTGCCGTCATAGGTGTAGCCTCCTATCACGGGAGAAACGGAGAATTCCCCCTCCCTATTGGCGGCTGAGGCAACAGTTGCAAGCGCTGCCATCAGGCCTGCGACAACCAGTGCAAGCATTTTCTTCATAACTAAATCTCCTTTCATGGCATAGTGATAATCAGCGTTGTCCGGTTTGGTATTTGCAGTTAGCTCCCCCTCTCTTGGCTTTATTAAATACCCCCCCTCTTTTTAAACATAAGGTCTTGACGGGAGGGGCTGGGGGGTGGGTGAAGCTGCCAACAACTGAGTCACATGTGGCAATCTCCCCCTCCCCCTAACCCCCTCCCGCAAGGGGAGGGTGGACTTTAGAACATGTTTCAGTCGAATGCAATTTCCTAACCGGACATTGTTCTGTAAATAATAGCCTGGAATTGTCAAAAGGCAAGAAGGGGAGGATTATTTTCGCCGGCCGGCCGGCTGATGGGTCGTGCTGCTTGCATTATGACCGGACGTTGCAGTATTATTTTTTTATATACATTGTGGAGGAAAGGGAGGCACGCATGTTTTTTCCCCAGTTCAGGGCACGCAGGATTCGTGGCAGCGAGACATTCCGACGGATGGTCCGCGAGACGACCCTGTCGGTGAGCGATCTGATTTACCCTATGTTTTCGGCATTCGGCAACGGGCCGCGGAAAGAGATCTCCTCAATGCCGGGCATCTATCAGCAGTCGATCCCGGATATCGTTATTGAAGCGCGCGAGGTGTGCGCCCTGGGCATCCCGGCAGTGTTGCTGTTCGGGATCCCGGAGGCAAAGGATGCGGTGGGAAGTGATGCCTATTCGGATACAGGCATCATTCAGGAGACGATCCGGGCGTTGAAGAAGGAAGTGCCGGGGCTGGCGGTCATCACCGATGTCTGCATGTGCGAATATACCGACCACGGCCACTGCGGCATTATCAAGGATGGCGACGTCGACAACGACGCCACTCTGGAACTCCTGGCCAGGGAGGCTCTTTCCCATGTCAAGGCCGGCGCCGACATGGTGGCGCCCTCGGATATGATGGACGGCAGGGTTGCAGCCATCCGCGAGACCCTGGACGAGCACGGGTTCGATTCGATCCCGATCATGAGTTATGCGGTCAAATACGCCTCGGGTTATTACGGCCCCTTCCGCGAGGCGGCAGACTCGACCCCCCAGTTCGGCGACCGCCGCTCCTACCAGATGGACCCGGCCAACCGGCTTGAGGCGCTGCGCGAGGCGGCGTCGGACATCGAGGAGGGGGCCGACATCATCATGGTCAAACCGGGCCTTCCCTATCTGGATATCCTCCGCGACCTGCGCAACGAATACAACCTGCCGCTGGCGGTGTACAACGTCTCCGGAGAGTACAGCATGGTCAAGGCCGCCGCCCAGAAGGGGTGGATCGATGAGGAGCGGGTTGTCATGGAAACCATGCTCGGGTTCAAGCGCGCGGGCGCCGATATCATCATCACCTACCACGCCATGGATGTGGCCCGCTGGCTGAAGCAACGGTAGTGCCCCGTGCGGTTAGTTCGTACTCGTAATCCAGGCTCTTTTGGCCGCTGCCGTCGTTNNCGCGCCTTGGCACCAGCCAAAATAGCAAAGGAATTACTTCCCACGACTAACCGCACGGGACACTAGTTATTCTCGTTAAGCCGTTCCTGCATCTCTCTTTTCTGCTTCCTAATGGTCCCCTCCTCTTTCCCGCCCGGGGAGGGGGGGCTCATCTCCGGCCGCTGCTTCGGCACTGACGGCAAACAGGGAAGCGATATACCCTTACCGGAGGCCTTCTGCGGTGCGGCCGTTTCTGCCGGGGTGGCCGCCGCCTTTTGGGGGATCGCAGCATGGAGATGCCTGTCAGCGGCATGGCGCCGCCGGGGAAAGGTCCGCTTCATATCGACCTCTGACGGTAAAAACGTGGCAAGGGTATCCCGGTTGATCAGTACCTGAACCTTTCCCTGGGAACGCCAGGCCGATTTAGCGTTGATCGCGCCGCCATCCTTCAGGTAGACCACCTTGGCCGCCAGGGAAGGCGTTGCCAGCCCCAACAGCACGAGACCTGTAATAACCATCCGCATCGTTGTTCCCTCCGCGTTCAGATTGTCCGGCACTCTTGTTAACAGCCTGTCAGCGCCGGAACGGACTCTGTGGCAGATACCGCGGCAATTCCCCGCGGACCTCGACCTCCGGTGCATCTTCCAACTCCTCCAGATTTCCGCTGTCGTCCTCGTAATCAGCTTCTCCCACAGCCCAGGCATACACCTTTTCCGAATCCAGCAACACCGGTTTATCCGGGTACCCGAAGACCCGCTTCTGCATCGCCTCGTCGTAGAGCCCGATGCAGCCGTGGGAAGCGGGACGACCCGGCAGGTCGCGGGCGTGAATCCAGTATCCGACGCTGCTCTCGTCGATATGAAACCTCATGGCGTTGTCCATGGGATACTGCTCCTCATCATCCTGGGTCTTGTAGAGCGACGACGTATGGTTCTGGTCCCGCGCAGAGATACTGAACAGCCCCGCGGGGGTCGCCGCTTCGGCCCTGCCTGTGGCGGCCGGGACGGAAAAGACGAGTCTGCCGTGTTCATAGGCTCCCAGCCACTGTTCGGTGATATCCACCAGGATATACTTCTCCTGGCGCCGGGCAGGCTCGTAGTGGCTAGGGAGCGGTGTATAACCGCGGATGTCGTCCATGCTGTCCGGCACCTTGATCGTCATGCCGGGATAGACATGACGCCGGTCGATACGATTGAAACGCGCCACCCAGACCCAGTCCTTGCCGAAGAGCGTCTCCAGTGATTCGTTCGGCTGGATGAAATGGGGATGCCATCTGATGGACTTGAGGCTGGGGTACTCTACCCGGGAAAGATCCTCCTTTGCCCTGTCGGCAGGCGAAGCTCCCGGTTCGCCGGTTTCGGAAGGCGTGCGCAGCACGGTGCCTCCTACCAGCAGGGAGGTAATAAGCGGAACCAGGACTATTTTGTGGGAAAACCCCATTCTGCTGGAACGCATATGAAACCCTTCCATTTGTGGAACGTAAATAATATATATTATTCGTTTACCATGAGATATTCAACCCCTTGCTGTGGGGCATGATAAATATCTGGCGGCACAACGCCTCTCCATGCTATTTATTTTATTTAAGCGCACTCTTCAGGCGGTTTACAGGAGCGATCATATGGCACACGACACCCATAAGGCCCCACAACAGGTCAGAAATCAGTTTGCCAGCGATAATTACGCCGGGATCTGCCCGGAGGCCTGGCAGGCCATGGAGGAAGCGAACCAGGGATTCGTCACCTCCTACGGCGATGACCGCTGGACTGAGCGGGCCTGCGAGAGCATCCGCCGCCTGCTTGAAGCCGACTGTCAGGTGTTTTTTGTCTTCAACGGCACCGCTGCCAATTCGCTGGCCCTGGCTTCATTGTGCCGCTCCTACCATAGCGTCGTCTGCCACGACATGGCCCACATCGAGACCGATGAATGCGGCGCCCCGGAGTTTTTTTCCAACGGCACGAAGATTTTGCACACCGCCGGCGCCAACGGCAAGTTGGATCTGGATGCCGTGGAATTTGCCATAACCCGGCGTAACGACATCCACTACCCCAAGCCGCGTGTCCTGAGCCTGGCCCAATCAACGGAACTGGGAACGGTCTATGCTCCCGGCGAGATCCGTGCGGCCTGCGACCTGGCCCATTCCCATGGCCTGCGGGTGCACATGGACGGTGCCCGCTTCGCCAATGCCGTGGCATCGCTGGGGGTGACGCCTGCGGATACGAGCTGGAAGGCCGGAGTTGACGTGCTCTGCCTGGGGGGCGCCAAGGACGGCATGGCCATCGGCGAGGCGGTGGTCTTCTTCGACCGGGGGCTCGCCGAGGAGTTCGAGTACCGCTGTAAGCAGGCCGGACAGCTGGCCTCCAAGATGCGCTTTATCTCCGCTCCCTGGATCGGGATGCTGGAGAGCGGCGCCTGGTTGCGGAACGCCGAGTGCGCCAACCGCCACGCCCGCCTGCTGGCCGACGAACTGGCAACGATACCGGGCGTGCGCCTCATGTATCCCTGCCAGGCCAATGCGGTCTTCACGGAGATGCCGGAAAAGGCGACTGCGGCGCTACGCGCGGCAGGGTGGCACTTCTACTCATTCATCGGCACCGGAGGCGCCCGTTTCATGTGTTCATGGCCGACAACGGAACAGGATGTGGCAAGCCTGGTCGTTGCGGTCCGGCAAGCCTGCGCAGAGCCGTAAGGCAAAAAGGTCAAGGGAGAAGATCATGGTCAAGACGGCAACATTCGAGGCGCTGCTGGAGGATACGGTTCCGGACGGCAAGGGGGGCTACCTTTTCACCCTGGACGGGAAAACCTACACCCTCAAGGATAAGGACGAGGTACGCGGCATAGCGGAGTCTCACGGATACATCATCATTTATTAATCTGTGAATGGTGAATGGTGAATCGTGAATAGTGAATAGTGAAAGGTGAATGGTTAAAAGTGAAAGGTCTCTGTTCACCTTTAACATTTCACTTTTCACTGAATTTTATTTAGGTCTTCACTCACGATTCACCATTCACCATTCACGTTTTTTCTCGTAAACGCGAGCGAGCCCATCAGGAAGATCCTGAAGGGCTCGTTCGTGTTATTATTCCCGGCGGCGAC
>PLYK01000118.1 GCA_003151775.1 Geobacter sp.
TGATGATGTCATTGCTTGCATGCAGGTTGGTGATGCCTTTATCCGAATCCACCATCGCCAGTTCAGGTCTCTTCTTGTAAACTTCCTTAATATCCGCCTCTATCTCGGCCCGTTTGGCTTCCGGCAGCTTCTGGATCTTCAAATACAGGTCACCCATGCCGAGATCCGGATTGATCCCGAGCTCTTTAAAGGTGACTGCATGTTTCTCGAATACATCTTTATAGAAGACGGAAACAAAATGGCCGAACATGATGGGATCGGAAATCTTCATCATGGTGGCTTTGAGGTGCACGGAGAACAGCACACCCTTTGCCTTGGCGTCTTCTATCTGCTCCCCGATGAATTTACGCAGGGCGCGTACGCTCATGAACGAGCCATCGAGCACTTCGCCTTCCAGAAGGGGCAGTTTTTCTTTCAGAACCGTGACCTTGCCGGCCTGATCGACAAACTCGATCTTCACGTTGCCGGCTTTTTTCACGGTAACGGATTTTTCGCTATGATAAAAATCGCCGGCATTCATATGCGAAACATGCGTCTTTGAGTCCGCGCTCCATGCACCCATTTTATGCGGATGTTTCTTAGCATATTCCTTAACCGCGCGAGCAGATCTCCTATCGGAGTTTCCTTCTCTCAGGACAGGGTTTACGGCACTTCCCAGGCACTTGGCATATCTGGCGTGAAGCGCTTTTTCAGCGTCGGTTTTCGGATCTTCGGGATAGTCCGGGATGTTATAGCCCTTTTCCTGCAATTCCTTGATGGCGGCCATCAATTGCGGGATTGAAGCGCTGACATTGGGCAACTTGATGATATTAGCCTCGGGTTTCTGTGTAAGGTCACCCAGTTCCGCCAGATAATCGGGCCTCTTCTGGCTCTCCGTCAGGTTTTCCGGAAAATTTGCGATGATTCTTCCGGCAACGGAGATGTCCCTTGTTTCAACGACAACGCCGGCCGCCTTGGTGAAGGCATTGACGATTGGGAGCAAAGAATAGGTTGCCAGTGCGGGTGCTTCATCGATTTTCGACCAAATAATTTTCTGTGTCGTCATATTCTCTCCTTAGATAGTTATACAGGCATCGCCAAAGGCCTAGTGAAAGTTGCGCCTACAGCTTGCAATCTTATCCCCTGCCGGAACCTTCGCTTGCCTGGACGCCGGGTAGTACAGTTCCCATCGGGGATAATTTTTCAGATGACGCAAACGCAGGCAAAACATTGTAACTAATTGTTGTTTAAAGCTATTTAGTTGCTGTGCGGATTTTGTATACAGTATACAAAAGGTATTGGGCTGTCAAGAAAAAACTGCCTATTGTTTCAACCGCTTTGCGAATATATTTGAGGTTCTTGCAAAAGTCCAAAAAGTCCCCTCCCCCCTTGCGGGGGAGGGTTAGGGTGGGGGGAAGTTCGCTGTGAAATCTGCATGTTGCAGCTTCANNGCGCGCAGGCCCGTAAAGGGAGGGGAGTCATCATGCAAGAGTTTTGCAAGAGCCTCATTTGATATGGAATTCTGTTGTTTTATTTTTGCCGGGATAACGGCGCGGAATGGTTAGCACCTGCCCCGGCCAGAGCTGCTTGGGATCGCGGATCTGGTCACGGTTGGCGCGGTAGATGAGGGGCCAGAGTGACGTATCGTTGTAGATTTCAGTTCTTCCGGCTATTTGCGGGAGGGTTTCGCCGCGCCGAACCGTGTAGGTTGAGGGAAGCTGGACGGGCGCCTCCTTTGGAGCGGCTTTTGCTTTAGCCTCAGAGGCGGCCTTCAATCGGTTTTGCTCCTGCAGGCGTTCCTCTGCCTGGGCCGCTTCCCGCATGAGCCGCTCCTCCTGGGCGCGGGCCTTCCGTTCCGCAGCCTGCCGGCGCGCCTCTTCCTCTGTCTGCCGCTTCAGCCGCTGCAGCTCGACCTTGAGCAGATCTCCCTTTTCCAGGGCAAGCAGATAATAGGCATCCGCCTCCTTGTCGTTTTGCTGCACGTGCAGCACCGCCTCCCCATGCTCGAAGGTCTCCACAATGTTGTTATACTCCTCCGGAAACAGGCGAGGGGCGGCCTGAAGGGACAACTCGTCCACCAGGGTCATGGCCTGCAGGCGCCAGGAGGGGGGCGGCGCCTGTGTGGCACAGGAGACTAGAAGGCAGCAACATGCCAAAAGCGGTATGGCGGCGGCCCAGCGCACCATTGCGGCTCGCTATGCCTGCTTTTCCGCCAGCTTGATCCCAAGCTCGCGTAGTTGTTTGGTATCCACCGTCGAGGGGGCTTCCGACATCAGGCAGGTCCCCTTCTGGGTTTTGGGGAATGCGATGACGTCGCGGATGGAGTCGCTGCCGGTCAGCAACATGATCAGGCGGTCCATGCCGAAGGCGATCCCGCCGTGGGGCGGGGTACCGTACTCAAGGGCATCCAGCAGAAAGCCGAACTTGGCGCGCTTGTCCTCCTCGGAATGGCCAAGCATCTTGAACATCAGCGACTGGACCTCTTCCTGGTGGATCCTGATGGAGCCGCCCCCGATCTCGTTGCCGTTCAGCACCAGGTCGTAGGCCTTGGCGCGGCAGCGGCCGGGGTCTGATTCGACGTACTTAAGATCATCGTCCATCGGCGCGGTGAAGGGATGATGAACCGCGGCCCAGCGTTTCTCGTCCTCATCCCACTCCAGGAGTGGAAAGTCGGTTACCCACACGAACCGGTAGTCGTCCTTGCTGGTGAGCTTGAGGATTCCGGCCAGATTGTTGCGCAGCTTGCCGAGGGAATCGTTGACCACCTTGGGCTTGTCGGCCACGAAAAACAGCAGGTCGCCCTCCTGTGCGCCAAAGGCGGTATTCATGGCAGCGATCTCTTCCGGCGTAAAGAACTTGGCAATGGGGGAATGCCACTCCCCGTTCTCCAACTTGACATAGGCCAGCCCCTTGGCGCCATAGATCTTGACAAACTCGGTCAGGTCGTCGATCTCCTTGCGGGAGAAGGTGGCGCACCCCTTGGCGTTGATCCCCTTGATGATGCCCCCTTTGGCAGCCACATCGGCAAAGACCTTGAAGCCTGAACCTTTGACGAGATCGGTCAGGTCGCACAGTTCCATGCCAAAGCGCATGTCCGGGTTATCCACGCCAAAACGGCGGATGGACTCGGCATAGGTGATCCGTTCCACCGGCAGCCGGACATCGAACTCCTTGGCCTCCATGAAGATTCGGGCGATCAGCCCTTCCATGACGGTTATGATGTCCTCACGGTCGATAAAGGACATCTCGCAGTCGATCTGGGTAAATTCCGGTTGACGGTCGGCGCGCAGGTCCTCGTCCCTGAAACATTTTACGATCTGGAAATAACGGTCGAANNGGTCCTCGTCGCGGAAGCAGCGCACCACCTGAAAATAGCGGTCAAAACCGGAGATCATCAGGATCTGCTTGAAGATCTGCGGAGATTGGGGCAAGGCATAGAAAGAGCCCTGGTTGATGCGCGACGGCACCAGGAAGTCACGGGCCCCTTCAGGCGTTGACTTGGTCAGAAAGGGGGTTTCCAGTTCGATAAACCCGTTTTCCGTCAGATATGAGCGGGTCAACTGGGCAACCTTAGAACGCAGGATCAGGTTATTCTGGAGCTGGGGACGGCGCAGATCGAGGTAGCGGTGCTTAAGGCGGATATTCTCGTTCACCTCGCTGAATTCATCCAGCATGAAGGGGAGCGGTTTGGAACGGTTGAGCAGCTTGCATTCGCTGACCCGGATCTCCACCTCGCCGGTCTTCATGGAGGAGTTGACCGTCCCGTCCGGCCGCGGGATAACCTTGCCCTTTACGGCCAGGACAAACTCGCTGCGCACCGTTTCAGCCACGCCATGGGCCGGAGCCGACACCTCCGGATCGAAGACGATCTGGGCGATCCCTTCCCGGTCGCGCAGGTCGATGAAGATCAAACCGCCATGGTCGCGGCGGCGCAGTGCCCAGCCCATCAGGATCACCTCGCTGCCGATATGGGAGGCGTTCAAATCCCCGCAGTAGTGTGTTCGTTTCCAGCTTCCCAAAGTATCCATATCGCTATCCTCCATTCAAAATCAATGTTTTTCAGCAATGTCCGGTTAGGAAATTGCATTGACTGAAACTTGTTCTAAAGTCCCCCCTACCCTTGCGGGAGGGGGTTAGGGGGAGGGGGAAATTGCCACATGTGACTCAGTTGGCAGCTTCACCCACCCCCCAGCCCCCTCCCGTAAAGGAAGGGGGAGCTAACTGCAAATACCAAACCGGACAACGCTGAATGTTTTTAAGTGTCGTATCAGTCTATCAATCTCCCGATGCTGCCGAAACGGGGCCTGAATCTCTCCTTGTCCCACGACCAGTACTTGATGAACGCCAGCCCCTTGATCTTGTCCTGCGACACGAAGCCCCAGAAGCGGCTGTCATAGGAGCGGTCACGATTGTCCCCCATCATGAAGTACGAGTTGGGCGGCACCTTGACCGGGCCAAAGGTATCCCGGGGGTTCATCTCCTTGGGAATGATATCCTTCTCCTTGTGGATCTCATGGGGATTTTCGTAGGGCTTGCCGTTGACATAGACCTTTTTGTCCTTGCCTTCAACCACATCGCCCGGCGTGCCGATCACCCGCTTGATGAAATCCTTGCTGGGGTCCTCGGGGTATTCAAAGACGATCACATCGCCCCGCCGCGGGTCGCGGAGCGTGAGCAGCCGCTTGTCGCCGAAGGGGAGCTTGGTGCCGTAGATGAACTTGTTGACGAGCAGATGGTCGCCAATGGCCAGGGTATCTTCCATGGACCCGGACGGGATCTTGAAGGCCTGTACCAAGTAGGTGCGGATGACCAGGGCCAGAAGTACGGCAATGATGATGGATTCGGCGTACTCGCGAATGAGGCTTTTCTGTTTAACGACCGGCGCCGGGACCTGCCGGGATGGTTCGGCGGATGATACGGGGGGCTGCAATGATGTTTCGCTGTGCTCTTCCATGAAATGTTCCTTTGCGGGAATAGTGATTTATTTGTCGTCCACTTTAAGAATCGCCAGAAACGCCTCCTTGGGCAGTTCCACGTTCCCGACGTTTTTCATGCGTTTTTTGCCTTCCTTTTGTTTTTCCAGGAGCTTGCGCTTGCGGGTGATGTCCCCGCCGTAGCACTTGGCAAGGACGTCCTTGCGCATGGCCTTGACCGTCTCGCGAGCTATGACCTTGTTGCCGATGGCCGCCTGGATCGCCACCTCGAACATCTGGCGCGGGATCAATTCCTTCATCTTTTTCACCAGGTCTCGGCCGCGGAAATTGGCCTTGTCCCGGTGGATGATCAGGGACAGGGCGTCTACCACCTCGCCGTTGATCATGATGTTCATTCTGACCAATTCGCTGCGGCGATAATCCAGGTGCTCGTAGTCCAGAGAGGCGTAGCCTTTGGTTATTGATTTCAGTTTGTCGTAGAAATCGAGCACGATCTCG
>PLYK01000095.1 GCA_003151775.1 Geobacter sp.
CGGCCCAGACCCTGACCGACAAGGAGTACCAGCGCCTGCGCGACGCCAGCTTGGCCATCATCCGCGAGATCGGCGTGGATACGGGCGGCTCCAACATCCAGTTCGGCATCAATCCCCAAAACGGCAACCTGGTGGTGATCGAGATGAACCCGCGCGTCTCCCGGTCGTCGGCCCTTGCCTCCAAGGCCACCGGCTTCCCGATTGCCAAGATCGCAGCCAAGCTGGCCGTGG
Source organism: Geobacter sp. (assembly GCA_003151775.1). Taxonomy (GTDB): domain Bacteria; phylum Desulfobacterota; class Desulfuromonadia; order Geobacterales; family Pseudopelobacteraceae; genus Oryzomonas. The sequence continues at coordinate 232 of PLYK01000095.1, forward strand.
GATATACCCTGGACGAGATCACAAACGACATCACCCGCGAGACGCCGGCCTGCTTCGAGCCGAGCATCGATTACGNNTGAAATCGGTGGGCGAGGTGATGGCTATCGGCCGCACCTTCAAGGAGTCGTTCCAAAAGGCGCTCCGCTCCCTGGAGATCGGTTCCTCCGGTTTCGAGTCGCGTCTGTTCGACCTGGCGGCCGAGACCCGCCGGGCGCTGACCGTCAAGGAACAGCAACTCCTGGTGGAAAAACTGCGCACCCCAAACTGGGAGCGGCTCTGGTACGTGGCCGACGCCCTGCGCAGCGGCATGACCGTGGCCGAGATCCACAAGCACACCGCCATCGACCCCTGGTTTTTGCATAATATCCGCCAGATCATCGAGATGGAGAGCCGGCTCAGGAAGGTTGAGCCGAAGGCCACGGGTGAAGAAGATCTGAAACAGATCATCCGCGAAGCCAAGCAGATGGGGTTTTCGGACCAGTTCCTGGCTCGGCTCTGGAAGATGGGTGAAGACGAACTGCGCGACCTGCGCTGGTCCCTGGGGGTCCGCCCGGTGTACAAGCGGGTCGATACCTGCGCCGCAGAGTTTGTGGCCTATACCCCGTATCTGTACTCGACCTACGAGGAGGAGTGCGAGGCCGNNCCATCATGGTCAACTGCAACCCGGAGACGGTTTCTACGGACTACGACACCTCGGACCGGCTCTACTTCGAACCGCTGACCCTGGAGGACGTGCTGGAGATCGTGGCCAAGGAGAAACCGGCGGGCGTGATCGTTCAGTTCGGCGGCCAGACGCCGCTCAAGCTGGCAATGGCGCTGGAGAAGGCCGGCGTGCCGATCATCGGCACCTCGCCGGACGCCATCGACCGGGCCGAGGACCGGGAGCGGTTCCAGGAGATGCTCCATAAACTGGGTCTGCGTCAGCCGGAGAACGGCACGGCCCGTTCCTTCGAAGAGGCCAAGAAGGTGGCCGACCGTATCGGATATCCGGTCGTCGTCCGCCCATCCTACGTGCTGGGCGGAAGGGCCATGGAAATCGTCTATAACGCGGAAAACCTGCTACGCTACATGACCACCGCCGTTCAGGCCTCGCCCGAGCACCCAATCCTGATCGACAAGTTCCTGGACGAAGCCATTGAGATCGACGTGGATGCCCTCTGCGACGGCAACGAGGTGGTGATGGGCGGCATCATGGAGCATATCGAGGAGGCCGGCATCCATTCCGGCGATTCGGCCTGTTCGCTGCCGCCGTACTCCATTTCGGCCGATACCGTGGCCGAAATCCGCCGCCAGACCGTCATGATGGCCCTGGAGTTGAATGTCAAGGGGCTCATGAACGTGCAGTACGCCGTCAGGAACGGGGATATCTACATCCTGGAGGTCAACCCGCGGGCGTCGCGCACCGCGCCCTTTGTTTCCAAGGCAACCGGACGCCCCCTGGCCAAGATAGCGGCCCGGATCATGGCCGGCAAAAGCCTTAAGGAACTGGGGATTTCCGGGGACATCGTGCCAAAGCATATATCGGTCAAAGAAGCGGTCTTCCCCTTTGTCAAATTCCCCGGTGTGGACACGATCCTCGGGCCGGAGATGAAATCCACCGGCGAGGTGATGGGCATCGGCGACACCTTTGCCGAAGCCTTTGCCAAGTCGCAACTGGGCGCCAACGTGAAGATGCCCCTGGCCGGCAATGTCTTTATCAGCGTTCGTGACGTCGACAAGAAACATGTTGTAACCACGGCGGAAAAGTTGTATAAAAATGGTTTCGGAATCCTGGCGACCGGCGGCACCGCCGCGTTTCTGGAGGATAAGGGGATTCCGGTCAGACGGATCAACAAGGTTATGGAGGGGCGGCCCCATGTGGTCGATGCCATCAAGAACGGCGAGATCAGCCTGGTGGTCAATACGACCCATGGAGCCCAGGCTGTGGCCGATTCCTTCTCCATTCGCCGCGAAGCGCTGATGCACGGCATCGCCTATTACACCACGGTTGCCGGCGCCAAGGCGGCGGCGGACGGCATTCTCACCCTGAAAGAGCAGGACCTGAGCGTCAGGACCCTGCAGGAATATCTGAACCACTGACAGCGCAGCCGCCGATGCCAACCCTTGTCTGTATGCATTAAATTATGTGCTTAGGAGCTAGATAGTAGATGTCCCATTCCATTCCGTTGACAAAAGAAAGCTATGAGGCGTTGCAGGAGGAGTTGAAACGCCTGATCCGCGAGGAGCGCCCCAAGGTTATCCAGGATATTGCCGAGGCCAGAAGCCATGGCGATCTCTCGGAAAATGCCGAGTATGACGCCGCCAAAAACCGCCAGGCCTTCATCGAAGGGCGTATCCAGGAATTGAACGGCAAGCTGGCCCGTGCCTATGTTGTGGATCTCTCCGGCATGAAGCCGGACAAGGTGGTCTTCGGTTCCACCGTAACGCTGTACGACACCGCCTCCGAGGAGGAGGTGAGCTACAAGATCGTCGGCGAGGATGAGGCGGACATCAAGCTGAGCAAGATATCATGTACCTCTCCCGTCGGGAAGGCCCTGATCGGCCACAAGTTGGACGACACCGTCAAGGTCACGGTTCCATCGGGAACCAAGGAATACGAAATCATCGACATCAAGTACGAATAATACCGAAATTGGTATAAGAGGGAAGGGCGTACCCCTTCCGGGAAGAGAGACAACCATGGCAGATAAGATCACCAAGAATATGACATTTTTTGAAGTTATGCGCATGCATCCCGACGCGGTTTCGGTGTTTAAGAAGTACAACCTGGGATGTGTCGGCTGCATGGGCGCCCAGAATGAAAGCCTCGAACAGGGGGCCAATGCTCACGGAATCGATGTGGAGGCTCTGGTGAAGGACCTCAACGCGGCAATCATCGCCTGATTTCCTTGCTGTCCGCTGTTACCACAAGCCCCCAGGGAGCCTTTCCCCGTGGGCTTTTTTTGTGTCTTTTGTATAGTAGGGGCGCATTGCATGCGCCTTGATTGGGCGAACAGCAGTTCGCCCCTACGATTCGGATAGTTAACCACCGAAACAATATAATAACTCTGCGGAGGGGAGTTCGCCATGCGCCTCTTTATCGCCATCGAGCTTCCCGATGAGATCAAAAAGCAACTGGAAGGAATGCGCACCCACATACCCGGCAGCCGCTGGGTGCCGTTGGAGCAGATCCACCTGACCCTTGCGTTCCTCGGCGAGGTGGATGACGCTACGCTCGATCTGCTGACCTGGGCATTGGCAACGATTAAGGCAACCGGTTTCAACCTTTGTTTCAGCGGTATAGGCTGTTTTCCCGACCGTCGCCGCCCCAGGGTGCTATGGGTCGGGCTGGAGCCCGAGCCGCTGCTGAACAGCCTGGCCTTTCTGGTGCGCGAAGCGGTGCTGGCCTGCAACATCCCCCAGGAGGAACGCCCCTTTTCCCCCCACATCACCCTGGCACGCCTCAAGTTTCCCCCTCCACGCGAGGTGGGGGCGTTCCTCGATCAACCCCGAAAACAGGAGCTTCCGCCGGTCGGCGTGCGGGAGTTCACCCTTTTCCAGAGCCTCCTGACGTCCCAGGGAGCCGTTCATACACCGGTGAAGACCTTTGCTTTTTCCCCGCCATAGGAGGGTTTTCATTTCTGTTTGCACGGGCAAAAGGGGGGCACAAAAGAAAACGAAAAAAATCGTTGTTAAGAATTCATAGTCGAGACAGAATCAACTGGTTGATTATGACGATGAAAATGCAACGGATCTTTCCGGGTAAAGAAAGATGTGTTATGAGAGTAAAAGGCTCTGATCCCTGGGACAGGGTTTTTCCAATGCAACCGCGAAGGTTGTCTTTATCGCATGCATCCTCAGTGTGGTCGGTGTTATGCAAGCAACTTGACAGCTAACGCTGAAATATTATGCCTTTGCAAGCCTATGGATCCGGTGTCTTTTTCCATGAGACACACAACTATTGGAGAAGGCTTAGTAGTTTTCATTCAGAATATATGAAGTAAATTATGTACTTCCGTGGTTCAATAAACAAAAAGGGATAAGATCACCATGCATAAGAGGCCCGAACAAGGCCATTCCTGGCTTTCTCTTAGATGTCTTTCACGGGCCTGCTGGATTGCGGTTGCCGCCCTTTTTTCCTGGCAGGTGTACCTGGTATGTCATTACGCTGTGGATGTCCCGTACATGGATGAATGGGATACTTACTTTGGCCATGACGGCCTGTCACAGGGCCTCACCTGGCAGTGGTTGTTCAGTTTTCACAACGAACACCGAATTGTTTTCACTAAGCTGCTGGCCTGGCTGAATCTCAAGCTGTTCGGACTCGATTTCATCATCCAGCAGGAATTCAATCTTCTACTTTTTGCTGGACTCCTGCTGATGGTGGCAAGATTCAAGCACCTAGTGGAACGACGCGATTTCCAGCTCTTTCCCGCCTTCTTGCTGTTCCTGTTGACCCCTCTGAACTGGCAGAATCACGGGTGGGGGTTTCAGTCCCAGTTTCATCTATTCTTGCTGTTCTCAGTCATGGCGCTCTGCTACGCATGCGACGAGACGGCAAGCCTTCGCAGGGCAACGATTTTCTCTCTCCTTCTCCTCATGGCAGCCTACTCGTTTTCAGCAGGCGTGGTTGCGGCTCTCGTATATCTCTGTTGCCAATCGATCTTCACCGTAGGCAGCATGGTAACCGGACACACTGCACGGAAGGCAGGGGTGCAGTCGCTTGTTCTCAGTTGGTGCCTTGTTGGGTCGGGGCTTGCCCTCTGGTTTCTGGGGTACCAGAAGCCTGAGAATAATCCTCCGCTTGCCCTGCCTGTGAACAGCACATTCTGGAAATACTTCCTGAACATTTTGAGCCTTGGCTTCGGTATCACCCAGGAACACCCCTTGCTCGGAGTTCTCTGCCTGCTGGCGGTGGCACTCCCGGTGACTATCCTGCTCTACAGCAGTGAAACCCGCTGGAAGGCTTCGACCTGGAAGGTCGCTACCCTCGTTGTTGCCCTGCTAGCCGTGTTGGCGAGCGTAAGCATGGGGAGAGGCTATATTGGCTGGCCGAAAGAATCCCGTTATGTGGAACTCGGTTTTTTGCTGGTCCCCGGTGCGGCCCTGGCCTGGTGGCTGGCAGTGAAGAATATGGCCCTTCGCACCATCATCCTGGTCGTCTTCTGGCTGATCTGTACCGCACTTTTATGGTACGATCGTTCCATTGACGGCTACCGACAATTGCAGCAGCAGAAACTGTTTTCGCTCAGGTGCATCAGGGCCTATTACAGCGGCATGGGCAACGATTTCTGCCCGGTAACCTTTCCTGAACCGATAGGACCTTATCTGGAGCAGGCGAAGCAGCTTGAGTTAAAATTCACCACGCTGTACGAGAGAGGAAGATGAGTCTCTTCCTGGCGCACAGGAATTACAGAACCTGGATACTTGGCCTGCCGTACTCCGGGGAGCCAAAAGGCAGTATTTAGAACACGAAGGAACTTTGACTTGGATTGAGCACAATTCCCGAGTCCCGACAGCGTAGCTGACGGCACATTGGTCGAGACAGTCAAAGGCGGTTTCAAGATTTGCTGAGGGCAACCCCACGCGGTGAAGTCACAGGCTTTTACCCAGCTTTCATCAAACGAGATGTTTTGAGGTAGATTTGAATAGAATTTAATAGACTCTGGAAGATGAGAAGTAGCGTATAACATTTGTAAGCTCCCGTGTTACCGAAACGGGGGGTGTGAATCACAGACTTTACTACAACGAAAACGGTGACGTAATGAAGGAATTCAAAGCGTGAAATAGAATGTTGCTCCCTTACCGGGTTCCGCCTCGGCCCATATCCGCCCTCCGTGCCGATGGATGATCCGTTCCACAGTGGCCAGGCCGATGCCGAAACCTTTGAACTCTTCGGCGCCAGGGAGGCGCTGGAAGGGTGTGAAGAGCTCGTCCGCGTCCACCATATCGAATCCATTTCCATTGTCCCGGACAAAATAAACCTGTTTACCATTTATCTCCGTTGCACCGAATTCAATGACCGCCTCCTCCTTATTGCCGGTGTACTTCCAAGCGTTACTGAGGAGGTTGTCTAGAGCCACCCGGAGTAGCTTCGGATCCCCGTTTACAATGACACCGTCTGCGATACGGAAGACGTACCGGCGTTCCGGACTTGTGCTTTTCAGTCTAGCGGCTATTTCCCGCGCCACTACACTGAGGTCGATATTCTCCCGGTGAGGTTCTACATTAGACAATTTAGAGAATTCAAGAAGTACATCGATGAGCTGGCTCATGCGCTGGACCTCTTCACATCCTGATGTCAATAATTCATTGCAGGTCTCGTCGAGTTTTGCGCCGTACAGCTGCTGAAACGCCTGGAAGTATAGGCCGATGTTATTCAACGGACCGCGCAGATCATGGGCCGCCGTGTAATTAAATGCTTCAAGCTCACGATTGGCATTCGCAAGTTCCTTGGTCTGTGCCGAGAGGTTTTGGTTTAGGGTGTTAATCTCCTGCTCTGCCTTATCGCGCTGTTGAATGGTAAGGCGCAGGCGGGTTGCACCGGTAAATATGCCACTAAGGCCGGCCAGCCACAAAATGGCGAAGCTTATGGTACTGAGGATGATATTTTGCCAAGAGATAATCCACAACTGTTGCATCGGCACCGCAACACTAATACCGCCTCTGATCTCGCCTGCACGGTAACCGTCCTTGGCGTGGCATTGCAGGCATTCCTTATCGGTCATCAAGGGTGTCATCAGGCGCAGGTAGCTTTCTCCACCGATTTTCTCAACCGAACTCACTTCTTTTTCTCCTCGCGCAAAAGCCACAAACGCCGATGTTTCCCATTTGTCCGGCCTGTTCTTCGGGCGGACGGGACGCATACTGGTGATGTGTCCCTTAACGTTGCAAATTTCTGCAGAGAGGTCGAATATAAGGCGGGTCAAGTAGATCGGAATTACTAAAGTAAGCTTTTCACCAGTGGTGGTGGTCACATCCCGGCCAGGATAGTCGGGCATGTAAGGGTTAGGTTGGGTGTCTTTGGTAATTGGGACGTAAACTCCCCCAAGCCCAGCGACCCAGTGACGATCGATTACGTCGCGCTGGTAGATGCTTCTGGCTTGGGTACGGGCAGTTTCCAAAACTTGTCTGCGATTGGAGACAACGTTAACGACGAAAAGGACGACGATCACAAAGGTCCATCCTGTGGCAAGTCTCCACTCGTAGCGTTTTAACGATCTTGGTTGAGCTGTGCGGGCTTCGGCATCTTCATTATTCATGAGCTTCCCTCGCCAAGAATGATAGTGGTCAGTTTTACAGATAAGTCTCTTGAAAAACGACTACGCATCATACGCACAAAATAGGGAGTGACACCTGCAAGGCGATTATAGGCGGCCCTATAAGTTTAGAAACTATTTCGGGCAAGCTATGATCGTCTGAGACTCTATCGGTCTGTCCAAGCGACGGGTCAACATATTACGCATACAGGAAAGTATTATCCCCGACCGTTTTAGGACAGTTGCTTGAAAGCATGAGAAATGCCTGCTATCATTTCTTATATTGAGGATAACATATCCGCATTTTTTTTCTACCAACCTTCTGATTACTGTACGCGGGCTTGAAGCCCTTGGATCGTTATTGCGAAATTAGATGCTCCTGCCAGTGCCCAGTTTTGTCCGCGCTGGGGAGCCAGTACGTACTCGAACCAAATTTATTTCTAGCAATGAATAAGAAAGGGGTGGCTGTGATGTCTGCCCCTTTTGTGTTTTTTTTGTGATAGATTCATCCAGAATGGACAGAAATAAATGCAAGAGACTGAAAGAAAGATGAAACTCACATTTACCTGCAAAATCAGGCTAATTGGGGAAAACAGCCAAAAAATGAGTATTTAAATTCTAGAAAGTTTTATTTACACAAAATTCTTTACAATCCCCCTCATTAACGATTATCAACAACCTGTTAGAGGAGTTCACTCAGCGCGATTGCCCCGTTTGAAGTGGATTTTGGCGCTGTTATGGTGTATAAAACAGAATTATCTCTGGCTTCATACATCAGCGCGATTTTTGGAAAGTTGCCACCTCACCATGGATACCACCCCAGGCCATTCATCATCCATTGCCTTTGTCAGAACCGCCCCGGAATTGAGGGTCTTTCCGTGCCGAAGGTAACCCTTTCAGCCGAAAACGCCCTGGTCATCCCACCCGAGTTTCTCGATCATCTCGGTATAGGGCCGGGCGACACGGTTTCCGTCGAGTTGGAGGGGGGGGGGACGGTAGTGCTCCGTGCGGCGCGGGAATCCTGTCCCCGCCCCGTCCCACCCAAAAAAGGAGCGGTGGCTCCGGGACCACCTAAAGATGATAGCGCGGCGCTCAAGGAGGCCATCGCCCGCAAGAACCTCCAGACCCGCATGCAGTTCATCAAGGGGGTCGGACCGAAACTCTCTGAACTGCTGGAGAAACGCGGCGTGGCGACCGTCGAGGACGCCATGTACCTGCTGCCGCACCGCTACGAGGACCGCCGCGAGCTGACCCCCGTTGCCCGTTTGAAGCCCGGCACGAGCGCGGTTTTTTCCGGAAAGGTGCTTTCGGCCGATATCACGGCCACCAAGGGGGGTAGGCGGTTCTTCGAGGCCCTGGTGGCGGACGACAGCGGTTCCATCGCCTTCAAGTGGTTCAACGCCAACCCCACCTTCATGAAACGGATCTGGATGCCGGGCAAAAGCGGCATCTTTACCGGCGAGGTCACCCGGTTCGGCTACCAGCGCGAGGTGCACCACCCGGACGTGGAGTGGCTGGAAGAGGGAAAATGCGTTCAGGATGTGTTGGCGGCAGACCCGGTCAACTTCGGCCGGATCGTGCCGGTCTACCCCCTGNNCCGAGGGATTGGGGCAGAAGGTCATGCGCCGGGTGATGAAAGAGGTGGTGGACGGCTTTCTGGGCTCGCTTCAGGAACTGATCCCCACATCCATCCTGGGTCCGCTGCTGCTGCCCGGCCTGCGCCAATCCGTGCGGGATCTGCACCTGCCTCCACCCGAAGCCGGGTTGGACGAGCTCAACCAGGGGCGTACCCCCGCCCACCAGGCTATCGCCTTTGACGAATTTTTTTTCTGGGAATTGGGGCTGGCGCTCAAGAAAAGGGGGGTTGCGCTGGAAGAGGGCATTGCCTTCCAGGTTACCCATCGCTACACAAAGCAGTTGGCCAGGTTGCTTCCCTTTGAGCTGACCGGCGCCCAACGCCGGGTCCTGTCCGAGATCAAGGAGGACATGATGGCGCCCCATCCCATGCACCGGCTGGTACAGGGGGACGTGGGGAGCGGCAAGACGCTGGTGGCGCTGATGGCAGCGCTCGTTGCGGTGGAGAACGGCTATCAGGTGGCCATCATGGCCCCAACCGAGATCCTGGCCGAACAGCACTGGCACACCGTCCACCGCTTTTGCAGCGAGTTGGGCATTGAAACCGTGCTGATTACTGCGGGCATGAAGGGCAAGGCCAAGACAGAGGCCCTTGCACATGTGGCCGCCGGCAGCGCCCAGATCGTCATCGGCACCCATGCCGTGATACAGGACAAGGTGGAGTTTGCCCGCCTGGGGCTGGGGGTCATTGACGAACAACATCGTTTCGGCGTCCTGCAACGGGGCATACTCAGAAAAAAGGGGGCTAATCCGGATATCCTGGTTATGACCGCCACCCCGATCCCCCGCACCCTGGCCATGACCCTGTTCGGCGATCTGTCGCTGTCGGTGATCGACGAGCTTCCGCCGGGACGCATGCCTGTGGAGACACGAATCGCCTTTGAATCCCGGCGGCCGCAGGTGTATGCCACGATTCGCGATGAGGTGCGCCAGGGGCGGCAGGCCTATGTCATCTACCCGCTGGTGGAGGAGACGGAGAAGTCGGAACTCAAGGCCGCCAGCCAGATGGCCGAACATCTGAGCCGGGATGTATTTCCCGATCTGCGCATCGGCCTTTTGCACGGACGCATGGCGCCGGATGAGAAGGAGACCGTGATGGGATCCTTCAAGGCCCGTAAAGTGGATATTCTGGTGTCCACCACGGTCATCGAGGTGGGGATCGACGTCCCCAATGCCACGGTAATGGTCATCGAGCATGCCGAACGTTTCGGCCTCTCCCAACTCCATCAGTTGCGGGGGCGGGTGGGGCGGGGCAGCGCGCGGTCGCACTGTATCCTGCTGACCACGGGCAAGCTCTCCGAGGATGGCCAAAGGCGGCTTAAGGTCATGGAGTCCACCAGCGACGGCTTTCGCATCGCCGAAGTCGACCTTGAAATTCGCGGTCCCGGCGATTTTCTCGGTATCCGCCAGTCGGGCATGCCCGATTTCCGGGTGGCCAATATCCTGCGGGACGGCAGTATACTGGAACAGGCGCGACAAGCGGCATTCGGGCTGTTGGAACAGGACCCGGAGTTGTCTGCAGCGGGTCACGCGCCCCTCAGGGAAGAGTTGCTGCGCCGCTGGGGACAACGGCTGGAATTGGCAATGATCGGGTAGTTTTTTATTTATGACTGTGACAAGGATGTTTGCGGCATGCGTCTACTGACCGGTTCGGATGTTTTAAAGAAAAACTTTGATGGTTCCATTGTAACTATCGGAAACTTCGATGGAGTTCATCGCGGGCACGCCGAGCTGTTTCGGCAGGTGACAGCGGCGGGCGCAAAGCGCGGTCTCCCCTCGGTGGTGGTAACCTTTGAGCCGCACCCGCTGGCGGTGCTGGCGCCGGAAACCGCTCCACCGCTGATCACCACGTTTGCGCAGAAGATAGCCCTGATCGCCGAAACAGGCGTCGATTGCCTGGCGGCGATCACCTTTACGCCCGAATTTTCCCGGATGCCGGCTGAGGCATTCGTGCGCGACATCCTCGTAGGTTTCCTGGGGATGCGTCATATCATCATCGGCCACGATTACGCCTTCGGCAAGGATCGCCAGGGCAACCAGGAAACCCTGGAACGCCTGGGGAGCCCATGCGGCTTTACCCTGGAGGACATGGACCCGGTCGGGGAGGATGGCGCTGTCTTCAGCAGCAGCCTGGCGCGCCGCCTCATCAACAGTGGGGACATGCCGGCTGCCACCGCCATCCTGGGGAGGTATCACGTCATATCCGGCATGGTCGTGCATGGGCGGGAGATCGGCCATGTCCTCGGATTCCCCACCGCCAACATCTCGACCAAAAACGAATTGTTTCCGCCCGATGGCGTCTATGCGGTCATGGTTGCCATGGAGGGGCGCCTTCTGCAAGGCGCCTGCAGCATCGGCAACAACCCGACCTTCGAAGGTGGAGGACGGACCATCGAGGTCTTTCTGCTGGACTTTTCCGGCCGGCTCTACGGCCGCGAGCTCGCCATCTGTTTCGTGGAGCGGCTGCGGGGATTGGCAAAATTCCCGGACGCCGGTGCACTCATCACGGCCATTCAACAGGATGTGGCCACCACCGGAACGGTCCTGGCCTCGGTCGATCAAGGCCTGATCAAACCCTTGCTTTCACAGGACACAGAACGGAGCATGACGTGAAGCGTACCTTTGACCTAAAATTCTGGCTGGGGATCGGCATCAGTGTCTTCTTCATGGCGCTGCTTTTCAGGAAGATCGATTTTCACCAACTTGCCGCTGCCCTGAGGATTGTGGATTACCGCTATATAGCGCTGGCGGTGGTGTTCACCTTTATCAGCTATTTCCTGCGGGCGGTGCGTTGGCATTATCTGCTGATCTCCGAAAAATCGATCTCGCTCGCTTCGCTCTATCCGGCCACCATCATCGGCTATATGGCCAACAACCTCCTCCCGGCCCGGCTGGGCGAGTTCGTGCGGGCCTATCTGCTGGCCCGGCGTGAGGGGTTGGAGACGCCGGCGGTCTTCGCCTCCCTGGTGATCGACCGGCTTTTCGACGGATTCACGGTGCTCGTGATCCTGCTGGTGACCCTGTTCACCCTGCATCTGCCCGGCGACACGGCCGATGCCGAAACAGCGCTGCGGGCCGGCGGTGTGGTGATGTTCCTGCTCTACTGCGGCGTGCTCCTATTCCTTTATCTGTTGAAACGGCAGACCATAAGAACCCTTAGCCTTGTAGCATGGCTCCTGAAGCCGTTCCCCCAAGGGGTGTCCGAGCGCCTCATTCCGCTCTTGGGCTCGTTTATCACCGGCATCAGGTTGTCCAGGCGAAGCGGGCATATCCTGGCCATTCTGGGATCATCGTGTCTGATCTGGATGTTTGCGGTGCTTCCAGTGGATATGACGCTACGGGGTTTCGGCATTCATCTCCCCATAACCGCTTCCATGTTCATCCTGGTCCTCTTGGTATTTGCCGTCATGGTGCCGGCCTCGCCCGGCTTTATCGGCACCTATCATTATGCCTGTTACAAGGGGCTTTCAGCCTTCGGCATTGCCGACGCCACCTCGGTCAGCATTGCCCTGATCATTCACGGCACGGCGTTCTTCCCGGTCATTATCGCCGGTTTCTATCATCTCTGGAGCGGTGGAATATCGCTTAATTCGGTTCGAAAGGCTGGTGAGACTGCATGAAGAATAAATTCTCATTCGGTTTTTGGAGAATTCTTCTCCCGGAGGGAGCGGATCCGTTTTTGATCCTGGCATTCATCATACCCTTTGCGATCTATATGGCGACCCTGGCCCCTTCGGTGACCTTTTTCGACAGCGGCGAGTTTCTGACCGCCTCGTATTCGCTGGGGTCGGCCCACTCACCGGGCTACCCCTTGTTCCTCATGTACGCCAAACTATTCACCTGGCTGCCGTTTGGCAATATCGCCTTTCGCATCAACATGGCCACGGCCTTTTCCTCGTCCCTGGCCTGCCTGAGCGTCTACCTTCTGACGATTCGTCTCCTTAAGGATGAACGGATTGTGGAAGAGGGGCGATTAGCCGGGTTTGCCGTCAAGGGCGCAGGGCTGGCCGCAGCGCTCGCCTTTGGCGTCACCCCGCGGCTCTGGCTCCAGTCCAACCATGACAAGCCCTATCCATTGCTGGCCTTTATCGCGGCGATTATCTTTCTCCTGCTTTTGAAATGGCGCGAGCATTTTAAAAACGGCAGCGAGCGGCCGGCCTATGTCTATGTCTGCACCTTTCTGGCCGGCATGAGCATGGCGGTCCATCAGTCGGTCGTGCTCCTCTTGCCCTCCTGGATTCTGCTGATCGTGCTGACCGACTGGCGTATGATCCTGAGGATCAAGGAATTGATCCTGGCAACGGCCTTTGCCCTTTTGGGGTTCTCCGTACACCTGTACCTGCCGTTGCGGGCAACCCAAAATCCGTTGCTCAACTGGGGCGATCCCAAGACCTACGGGCAGTTCATGTGGCATTTCCTGCGCAAGGGATACCCAGGTGAACCCCATGGCCGGGACGCTTCGCTGTTGTGGGCCCAGGTCAAGGCATTCAACATCCCCCACGAATTCACCTGGCTGGGCGCGGCGCTGGCCGTTTTTGCCCTGGTATGTCTCTGGCAGCGGCAGAAGGATGTGGTCATCGCCTATGGGGCGGGCGTTGCTACGTTCCTCGCCGTCATAGCCGGTTATTTCAACACGCCCAATGAAACCATCTTTCTGACCGAGGAGTTTTTTACCCCGCTCTACCTGTTGACCGCCGTGCTGATCGGCATCGGGTTATTTCATCTGCTCGGGTTTGCGTTGCGCAAGGCACGGCTACCCGAGCGCTACGGCATGCGGGTATATTCCCTGGTGACGGTCATGTTCTTTGCGCTCCCGGTTTCTCTGTGCGCCGTGAATTATTACGAGAATGACCAGCACAACAACTATATTGCCTACGATTATGCCAGCAATTCCCTGCGATCCCTGCCCCAGAATGCGATCATGTTCACCTGGGGCGACAGCGGCGCCTTTCCGCTCTGGTATCTGCAGGGGGTTGAGCGGATGCGCGAGGACCTGGACCTGCCCCATACGCCCCACCTGGTATTCGACTGGTATCTGGACTCCATGCCGCGAGTATTCCGGAATTCCGGCCTGAAAAGGGTAGACCTTGAGAACCTGGACCCTGGATCCTGCCTGCGCATAGCCATTGCCGAAGAGATCAACCAGCGGCCGGTGTATATTGACTTTTCGACCCGCTATTCGATCACGTTCAATGAGTATAGTCCGGTGCAAAGGGGGCTCGTCTATCGCATGCGCCGCAGTTCCGAACCGGGAGGGATGCCCGATATTTCGGTGTGGGAAAATTACAACAACCGGGGGATTCTGGAGAAGATATCCTTCCTTGACCTGGATACCGGCAAGGCGATCCTGATCTACGCCAATAGCTATCTTGAGGCCGGAGAATTCCTGCTCAGTATCGGCCGATCCAACGAGGGGATGCGGATGCTGGCCATGGCAGAGCAGATCTCGCCCGAGATTAAGCCCAACATTCAACAGGTGCTCATGCGCTACGGCATCGCGAGGTAATGGGATGTTTTCTTTTCTGAGCGAATCAAGCTGTAATTGTCTTGACAAACCAATCGCATTACATATACTAACTAGCTTTCACTTTTAAGTGCTGCTGTTGGGCGACGGATACGGATTGATACATGAAAATCAGTGTTGACCATATTCAGGAAAAAGCGCTTACCATACAGATTGATGAACCGGTAGATGCCTTTCCGGTTCTTTCAGGGATGCAGGCCGACGGCGCATGCTCCTTCATCGGCCCGGTCAGAGGCCAGGTCAGCGCCGTTCGCGAATATGACCATCTGCGGGTTTTTGGCAACGTCGCCGTAGCGGTAACCTTGACCTGTTCCCGATGTCTCGTGTCGTATGAAACCCAAATCGGTTCGAACTTCACGATCTTTTTCCGCAAAGGCTCGATGGGCCTGGAAACGGATGAAGAGGAGACCGAACTGAATGACCGGGAACTCGTCTCGGCCACCTACAGCGGTGACGAGATTGACCTTACCCATGAGATCGAAGAGCAGGTCGCCATGGAAGTCCCGTTCAAGCCGCTTTGCAGCGAAACGTGTAAGGGCTTGTGCCCGAAGTGCGGGAATGACCTGAACCAGGGGGACTGTTCCTGCGGGCGTGATGACGTTAATTTCAAGTTCAGCGCCCTGAAGGATTTCAAGGTTTCCCGATAATAATAACGGTGGCGGTTGTGCCGTTCCACCCAAAAAAGGAGAATCGACATGGCAGTACCCAAGAAAAAGACATCCAAATCCCGAAAAAATATGAGAAGGGCTCACGATTCCCTGACAACTCAGTCGGTTTCGTCCTGTCCCCAGTGCAAGTCTCCCAAGCTCCCCCACCGCGCCTGCCCGACCTGTGGCACGTACAAGGGCAAAGAGGTCATCGATCTTTCCTCGGCGCAGTAACCGTTTGTCGTCCGTGTTACTACCGGGAATGATGAGAGTTGCCGTTGACGCAATGGGGGGGGACAACGCCCCGGCCGTGGAGGTTGCGGGAGCCGTTGACGCCTGTCGTGAATTCGGCATAGCGATAACCCTTGTGGGGGACCGTGACAGGCTTGAGACTGAATTGTCCAAGCATCGGCAAAACGGCCTCGACATTGATATCTTCCATGCCAGCGAAGTTGTCGGGATGAACGACTCTGCCTCTGATGCGGTGCGCAAGAAGAAAAATTCTTCCGTACGCCTGGCGTTCGAGCTGGTCAAAGAGGGAAAGGCCTGCGCCGCAGTCAGCGCCGGCAATTCCGGAGCCACCATGGCGGCAGGTATGTTCGTGCTCAAGCGTATCAACGGCATCGAGCGTCCTGCCATCGCCCAGATATTTCCGACTCTCAAGGGGAAGACCCTCGTACTGGACGTGGGCGGCAACGTCGATTGCAAGCCGCAACACCTGGTCCAGTTCGCCATCATGGGCGAGGTCTATGCCCACTATGTCCTGGGGATCACCAACCCGGCCGTCGGCCTGTTGTCCAACGGCGAGGAGGACTCCAAGGGCAATGAACTGACCCGCGAAACCAACGCCATCCTGAGGGAGACGTCGCTCAATTATGCCGGCTATGTGGAGGGGCGCGATCTCTTCAAGGGGACCGTGGAGGTGATCGTCTGCGACGGTTTCGTGGGGAACGTGGTGCTCAAGCTGTCCGAAGGGCTGGCTGAGGCGGCGGCTGCGATGTTGAAGCAGGAGATCGTTAAGAGCTGGGTGTCGAAACTCGGCTATCTCTTTGTGCGCACAGCATTCCGCCGTTTCAAGAAGATTGTTGACTATGCCGAATATGGCGGCGCTCCCCTCTTGGGCATCAATGGCGTGGGTATGATCTGCCACGGCGGGTCCAACGTCAAAGCCATCAAAAACGCCATTCGCTTTGCCCATGACTATGCCAAAAGCGGCGTCACCCAACGGGTGGCCGAAAAGCTGTCGGAAAACAGCATGGTCAACACGCAGCGCGACAACCAGAAAGCGCAGGCAATCGCATGAAGGGGTATGCCATGTCGAGAGCCCGGATTACCGGAACCGGTTCATCTCTGCCGGATAAGATCATCACCAATCGCGATCTGGAACAGATGGTTGAAACCAGCGACGAATGGATCACCACCCGAACCGGCATCAAAGAGCGCCGAATTGCCGCGGATGGTGAATATACCTCGACCTTTGCCGCCGAAGCAGCCCGGCGCGCCCTGGCCATGTCAGGAACCGGGGCCGATGAGCTCGATCTGATCATCCTCGGCACCGTGACCCCTGATTTCCCTTTTCCGGCCACGGCATGCATCATACAAAAAGAGCTCGGGGCGCGTAAGGCAGCGGCATTCGATCTCTCGGCCGCCTGCTCCGGCTTCCTGTACGGCCTCTCCATCGCCACGACCCATATCCGCGCCGGCGCCGCAAAAAAGGCCCTTGTCATCGGGGCCGAGGTCTTGTCGCGTGTCGTGGACTGGACGGATCGCAATACCTGCATCCTCTTCGGAGACGGCGCCGGTGCGGTGGTCGTGGAGGCCTGGGAGGGGGAGAGCGGCATCCTTTCCACGCACATCTTCAGCGACGGTTCCCACTGGGACCAGCTCTACCTACCCGCAGCCGGGAGCAGGAACCCCGCTTCCTGCCGGCGCACCATCGACGAACGCCTCTATTATATCAGGATGGAAGGAAACGACGTATACAAACATGCCGTGCGGTCCATGGAAGAGGCCGCCACAGAAGCCCTCAACGCAAACGGCATGTCGTCTTCCGACATATCACTTTTCATTCCCCACCAGGCAAATCGCCGCATCATCGACGCAACCGCCAAACGTCTGGGGCTTTCCGAGGACAAGGTGTTCGTGAATCTTCACAACTACGGCAATACGTCGGCCGCTTCGATTCCGATCGCCCTCGACGAGGCAAACCGTTCCGGCGCCATCAAAAAAGGGGACATCGTACTGATGGATGCCTTCGGTGGTGGCTTCACCTATGCCTCCGCACTGGTACGCTGGTAGGTTCCACTCCCTTTCTTCGGATCGGACACGGGGTCAAAAAGATTTTTATTCATTGAAAGGTATTTCTCATGGGTAAAACCGCTTTCATATTCCCTGGTCAGGGATCCCAGTATCCGGGTATGGGTAAGGATCTGGCCGATGCCTTTCCGGTTGCCCGACAGATCTTTGAAGAGGCCGACGATGCCCTCGGCATGAAGCTGTCCGCCACCTGTTTTGCGGGCAGCGAGGACGAACTGAAGCTGACCGCCACTACCCAGCCGGCCATCCTGACCACCAGCATCGCAGTTCTGCGTGTGGTCGGCCAGGAAACCGGCCTCATGGCCGACTTCCTGGCTGGGCACTCCCTTGGCGAGTATTCGGCCCTGGTCTGTTCGGGCGCCCTTGGCTTTGCCGATGCCGTCAGGACCGTTCGGGCGCGCGGCGCCTTCATGCAGGAAGCGGTGCCGGTCGGCATCGGCGCCATGGCTGCCATTCTGGGAATTGAAAAAGAGGAGCTCGAGGATATTTGCCGCGAGGCGGAACAGGGTGAGGTTGTTGCGCCGGCCAATTTCAATTCGCCCGGCCAGATAGTGATCGCCGGCCATAGCGGCGCCGTCGTGCGCGCCATAGAGATCGCCAAAGGCCGCGGCTTCAGAAAGGCCATGTTGCTGCCGGTCAGCGCCCCGTTCCATTGTGCCCTTATGAAACCGGCTGCCGAACGGCTCGCCGGGGTATTGGAGACGGTAATGGCCAATCCTATGAAGCTGCCGGTGGTCGCCAATGCCGATGCCGCCCCGAATGTCGACAATAGCCGCGTCAAACAGCTTCTGGTGGCACAGGTCTGCTCCCCGGTCTTATGGGAGCAGTCGGTAAACGCCATGGTGGCGCTCGGTGTCGTGAAGTTCATTGAGATAGGCCCTGGAAAGGTCCTGTCGGGCCTGGTCAAAAGGATTACTAAAGAGGTGGAAACCGCAAATATCGAGGATTGTGCCGGCTTGAAGGCGCTGACAGCGTAACCGTAATCAAAAGGAGTGGCTATGCTCGATATCAACGAAATCATGAAGATCTTGCCGCATATAATGCTATTCTCACTTCAGCGTTTTCATATGCTGCTGATAGATGAAAGGAGTAGATAATGCCAAAGGACAGAGTAGCTGTTATCACGGGTGCATCCCGTGGCATAGGCCGGAGTATCGCCCTGGCCCTGGCAGCCAAAGGCGCTACGATCGTTGCCGTTGATGTGGACCAGGCGGCAACCGATGCCATTGTTGCCGAATTGAAGGCTGCCGGCGGGAAGGCCCTGGGGGTTGTGGGCAACGTTACGGTCCCGGCGGATGCGGAGCGGATGATCAATGCCGCCATGGAGGCCTTTGGGCGGGTCGATATCCTGGTGAACAACGCCGGCATTACCCGTGACGGCCTTCTCATGCGCATGAAGGAAGAGGACTGGGATGCCGTGCTTACGGTCAACCTGAAGGGGGCGTTCCTCTGCACCCGTGCCGCTTCCAAGGTTATGACCAAGCAGCGTTACGGCCGGATCATCAACATCGCTTCGGTGGTCGGACAGATGGGAAATGCGGGCCAGGCAAACTATTGCGCCAGCAAGGCCGGCCTGATCGGGCTCACCAAGTCCAATGCCCGCGAACTGGCCAAACGCAGCATCACGGTCAATGCCGTTGCACCCGGTTTTATCGCCACGGCCATGACCTTTGCCCTATCGGATAAGGTGCGGGCCGAACTGACCGCCCAGATACCCCTGGAACGGCTGGGCAGCGCCGACGATATCGCCAATGCGGTGGTATTCCTGGCCGGCGAGGCTTCGGGCTACATCACAGGGCACGTGCTTTCCGTAAATGGCGGGATGTACATGTAGGCCGCAAATAAAACTTTGACTTTTGATTCGTTCATTGTTAAGAAGCAGTAGCTCAAATCGACTACAACCTGTTACGGGTTACTACAACACGGAGGTGAAAGATGTCTGACATTGCAAAGCGAGTAAAGGAAATAGTTGCTGAACAGCTGGGTGTGGAAGAGTCTCAGGTGGTTCCAGAGGCCTCTTTCATGGATGACCTCGGCGCTGATTCGCTGGATACCGTCGAACTGGTCATGGCCCTTGAAGAGGAATTCGATATCGAGATCCCCGATGAGGATGCCGAAAAGATCCAGTCCGTTCAGGACGCCATCGACTACATCACCGAGCACGGCTAAAACCGATGGCGGATTACGGAACAGGGGAGGGGAGTCACTCCCCTCTTTTTGTTTGTCCGGGTCATTATCTAACAGGAGCCAGCAATGTCCGGTTAGGAAATTGCATTGACTGAAACATGCTCTAAAGTCCCCCCTCCCCTTGCGGGAGGGGGTTAGGGGGAGGGGGAAATTGCCACATGTGACTCAGCAGGGAGCTTCACCCACCCCCCAGCCCCCTCCCGCTTGCGCGCCGAAGCGCTTTAGCGCGCAGGCCCGTCAAGGGAGGNNGGGGAGCTAACTGCAAATACCAAACCGGACAACGCTGACCAGGAGCACACAAACATGAGAAGAGTCGTAATTACCGGCATTGGGGTCGTTTCTCCCCTGGGATGCGGCAATGCCAAAAACTGGGATGCGCTTGTCAATGGCCGCTCAGGCATCGGACCGATTACCCGCTTTGACGCTTCGGCCATGCCGGTGCGCATTGCCGGCGAGGTCAAGGACTTCAATCCCGAGGATTTCATAGACAAAAAAGAGATCAAAAAGATGGATCTCTTTATTCAGTATGCTCTGGGCGCCGCTCAGTTTGCCATGGAAGACTCCGGTCTTGCCGTCACGGAGGAGAACGCCGAGAGGGTGGGGGTGCTCGTGGGGGCCGGCCTTGGCGGGCTGCCGACCATTGAAAAGTACCACAGCGCGTTCCTCGAAGGTGGGTACAAGAAAATTTCCCCTTTCTTCATCCCGATGCTGATCATCAACCTTGCACCCGGCCACATCTCCATACGGTATGGCGCCAAAGGCCCCAATATCTCTTCTGTTTCGGCATGCGCCACCGCCACCCATTCCATCGGCGATGCCTACCATATTATCAAGCGGGGCGACGCCGACGCCATGATTGCCGGGGGGACCGAATCAACGGTAACGCCGCTCGGCATCGGCGGCTTTGCCGTCATGAAGGCGCTCTCCGACCGTAACGACAATCCTCAGGCGGCTTCGCGCCCCTTTGAGAAGAATCGTAACGGTTTTATCCTGGGAGAAGGCGCCGGCATCGTGATCCTGGAAGAGTATGAGGCCGCCAGGAAACGCGGCGCCAAGATCTACGCCGAGGTCGTTGGCTATGGCTTGACCGGTGACGCCTACCATCTGACCGCGCCGGCGCCGGGTGGCGAAGGGGCTGCGCGCTGCATGAAGATGGCCCTGGCCAATGCCGGGGTCAACCCCGAGCAGGTTGGCTACATCAATGCCCACGGCACCTCGACGCCCATGAACGACCTGTATGAAACCATGGCCATCAAAACCGTCTTCGGCAACCATGCAGCTCAAGTGAAGATATCCTCGACAAAGTCGATGACCGGCCATCTTCTGGGCGCTGCCGGCGGAATAGAGGCGGTTTTCAGCTGTATGGCAATGGAGAAGGGCGTGATCCCGCCGACCATCAACTACGAGGAACCGGACCCGGAGTGTGATCTCGATTACACCCCCAACACCGCATGCGAGGCCAGGATCGAATATGCCATGAGCAACAACTTCGGTTTCGGCGGCACCAACGCCTCACTGCTCTTCAAAAAGGTTTGACATGAAAATTGCACTGGGAAGCGACCATGGCGGCTTTGGCCTGAAACAATCTTTGATCCCTTTCCTGCAGGGCCGGAACATCGAAGTTGCCGATGCAGGCACCAATTCAGAGGATTCGGTAGACTACCCTGATTTTGCCGAGCGGGTGGCGCTTCTGGTCGTCCACGGCGAGGCGGATGCCGGCATTCTGGTCTGCGGGACCGGCATCGGCATCTCCATTGCGGCCAACAAGGTGCCGGGCATTCGCGCCGCGCTGGTGACCGATACCTTCATGGCCCGCATGGCCAAGGAACATAACAACGCCAACATTCTGGTGTTGGGGGGCAGGGTAATCGACGAAACCACGGCGCATGAACTGACAACCGCCTGGCTGGATGCCTCTTTTGAAGGGGGACGGCATCAGAAACGGCTGGACAAGATCGCCCAACTGGAACAAAAATACCGCTGCGGTTGATCACCTTTTAAGGAGTAGACGCACCATGTCCATTCTTGACCAATTTGACCCCCAGGTTGCCGAAGCCATTCGTCACGAGACCGAACGTCAGGAATACAACCTGGAACTGATAGCTTCGGAAAACTTTGTCTCCGAGGCGGTGCTTGAGGCCCAGGGAAGCATACTGACCAACAAGTATGCCGAAGGCTATCCCGGCANNCAGCCCCACTCCGGCTCCCAGGCCAATATGGCGGTCTATTTTGCCGTCTGCAAGCCTGGGGATACCGTCCTGGGCATGAACCTGTCCCACGGCGGCCACCTGACCCACGGCAGCCCGGTCAACTTCTCCGGAAAACTGTTCAACATCGTCCCCTACGGCGTTTCCCCCGAGACCCAGACCATAGATTACTCCGAGGTGGAACGCTTGGCCGAGCAGCATAAGCCGAAGATGATCGTGGTCGGGGCCAGCGCCTACCCGCGCATCATCGATTTCCCCGCCTTCCGCGCCATTGCCGACAAGGTGGGGGCGGTGGTCATGGTCGACATGGCCCATTTTGCCGGCCTGGTGGCGGCCGGCCTGCATCCCAGCCCGATCCCCCATGCGGAATACGTGACCACCACCACCCACAAGACCCTGCGCGGCCCGCGCGGCGGCATGATCCTCTGCCGGCAAGAACTGGCCAAGGGCATCAATTCCCAGATATTCCCCGGCATTCAGGGCGGTCCCCTGATGCACATCATCGCCGCCAAGGCGGTGGCCTTCAAGGAGGCGCTCCAGCCGGAGTTCAAGGCCTACCAGCTGCAGATCGTGAACAACGCCAGGACCCTGGCCGGCGCCTTGGTGAAGCGGGGTTTTAAGCTGACCAGCGGCGGCACCGACAACCACCTGATGCTGATCGATTTCTCCGGCACCGAGATCACCGGCAAAGCGGCCGAGGAGGCCCTGGACAAGGCCGGCATCACGGTCAACAAGAACACGGTTCCCTTTGAAACCCGCTCTCCGTTCGTCACCTCAGGCATCCGCATCGGCACGCCGGCCGCCACGTCCCATGGCCTGAAGGAGGCGGAAATGGAGCAGGTGGCCGATTTCATTGCCGATGCAATAGCCAATATCGGCAACGACGAGAGGCTGGCCGCCATCAAGGTGCAGGTCAACACGATGATGAAGAGGTTCCCGCTCTATGCAAACCGGCTGAAGTAGGGATGGGGCTCATGTTGATTGTCAAGACCCGCCGCTTGTACAGGCGGGTCTTTTTGTATTGATAATCCATCCGATCCCGAGAGAAAGCCAAAGAACTGGGAATGACGGTCATCGCGCCCGTCATGGGAGCAAAAGACAGCTGGCTGATTTTATGTTCAGCGATACGGACCAGATCATTGCCTGTCCTGAACAGCAGGCCCCCATAAAAACAAAGACCGGCGAAAAAGGCGGAACGACTGTGAGGCAACTGATGACAACCATTGCTGAAAGCAGAAGCGGCCAGGCCAAAATAATAAACTGGCTGTTAATAATCATCACGATGGCAGGACTTTATCTGACCACAAAAGTAAACTATCTCCTTTTTCACTCTCTTATTGAGCTGTTCAGCATCATTGTTGCCGCAACCGTATTCATAATAACCTGGAAATCGGTCAAATACATAGAGAACCCCTATCTGATAATGGTCGGTATTTCCTACCTGTTCATCGGTATCCTGGATCTGCTTCATACCCTGGCATACAAGGGAATGCCCATATTTACTGATTATGACTATTATGCGAATCAGTTCTGGATTGCCGCCAGATTCCTGGAAAGCTGCATATTATTAGTAGCATTTCTTTTTTTGTATGCAAAAAAGAACGTCAATGTTGGGATCACATTTGCACTTTATGCAGTTATTACATCTTTTATCATTTTAAGTATCTTTTATTGGAAGATATTTCCGGTTTGTTTTATTGCCGGAAAAGGATTGACCAGTTTCAAAATTTATAGTGAATATGTCATATGCGCAATTCTTATTGCCAGTATTCTGTTGCTCATAAAAAACAAGAACATGTTTGCTGACTTTGTATATAAAATGTTGTTGTTATCAATGGTATGCACAATTATATCAGAGTTAGCCTTTACACGCTATATTGATAATTACGATATTTCGAACATTATTGGTCATTATTTTAAACTTTTTTCGTTCATGATCATTTATAGAGTAATTGTATCTACCTGTATTGAAGAGCCATACCAATTAATATTCAGAGAGCTGAATCAGATAAATGATAATCTCCGGGAAGAAATTTACTTACGAAAAAAGACTGAGATCGAACTTGAATCTGAAATAAATAATCACAAACAGACTGAAGCGGCTCTGAGAGAAAGCGAATTCTTCTTTAAAGAGTCGCAAAGTGTGGCTTCCATCGGTTCTTATAAGACTGATTTCAATACAGGCACATGGGAATCCTCTGAAATACTTAACAATATTTTTGGTATCAATTTGGATTACCCTCGCACTATTCAAGGTTGGTTGGATATTGTTCATCCAAATGACCGGGACATGATGGACCAGTATTTGAAAGATGAGGTCATTGCCGGGAGAAAACCCTTTGCAAAAGAATACCGAATAGTCCGTAAGAGTGATGAAGAAACTAGATGGGTGCATGGTCATGGTGAAGTTAAATACTACGGTAATGGTGTTCTCTTATCATTGATTGGCACAATTCAGGACATCACCGAGCGTAAGATGGCCGAGGAGGCGGTGCTCGAAAGCGACCTTAGATTCCGTCTCGCCACCGAAGCAACCGGGATTGGGATTTGGGAGTGGAACGTTATGACCAATCAGATTCATTGGGATAGCCAGATGTTTCACATCTATGGAATAGCTCCGGTGGTGGATGGATTTATCCAATACAGCGACTGGAGCGGGGCAGTTCTGCCGGAGGAATTGCCAGAACAAGAGAGAGTTTTGCAAAACACGGCACAGCGAGGCGGCAATAACTCCCGAGAATTCCATATTCTGAGGCGTGATAATGGGGAGTGCCGTGATATTTATGCTGTGGAAACGGTGCGAAGGAATGCTCGAGGTGAGATTGAATGGGTGGTAGGGACTAATCTCGACATTACCGATCGTAAGCGGACAGAAGAGCAGTTAAAGAAGTCAGCCAGCGAACTTCAGACAGTCAACTCGAATCTATTTGATTCCCACCGAGCCACCATCAACATAATGCAAGATGCAATTATCGCCCGTAGGAAGGCGGATGAGATAAGCCTCGAACTGCAAGCTGAAATAGCTGAACGACAGCGAACGGAAGAAACGCTGGAAGAGTTGAACGAAAAGCTGGAAAACCGGGTTGCCGAGCGGACTAAGGCACTTGAATATCATATTGAAAAATTGAAGATCGAGACCGAGGAGCGCGTACAGGCCACGGAAGCCCTGCGCGAAAAGGAGCAGATGCTCATCCAGCAGAGCCGCCAGGCGGCAATGGGGGAGATGATCGGCAATATCGCCCACCAGTGGCGCCAGCCGTTAAACACACTTGGCCTCACGATTCAGCAACTGTCGCTGTATCATGATCTCGGCGAATTCACCAAAGAGTTTCTGGATAACAGCGTCAACAGATCCATGGAACTTATTAAGCACATGTCCCAAACCATTGACGATTTCAGGAATTACTTCAGGCCGGATAAAGAAAAGGTCGAGTTCAAGGTGCAGGAGGCGCTTGCCAGTACGTTGGTTCTGATAGAAGACAGTTACAAGAGTCAGAATATCGGAGTTGAATTTGTTGCGAAGGGTGATTTGATCATCCAAGGCTTTAGGAATGAATTTTCGCAGGTCGTCCTCAACATCCTGAACAATGCCAGGGACGTGTTACTGGAAAGGGAGATCAAAGATCCCAGGGTGTCAATCGTCATAGACAGTGAAAACGGCAGGGCTGTCGTAACCATCTCCGACAACGCCGGCGGCATCCCCGAGGAGATTATAGGCAAGATCTTTGACCCCTACTTTACCACCAAGGGACCGCAGACCGGAACAGGTATCGGCCTGTTCATGTCAAAAACCATCATAGAAAAGAACATGAATGGGCGCCTTACCGCACAGAACACCGCCGACGGCGCTGAATTCAGGATAGAGGTGTAAGATGGAATCCACAAACAATACCACACCAACGTTTTCGATACTTCTTGTTGAGGATGAAGCGTCCACCCTTGAGCTTCTTGCCACTATACTTCCCAAAAAATATCCCGGCGCTTTGCTTCACACGGCCCATGACGGCAGGAAAGGTCTGGACCTCTTCAAAACACACACGCCGGATATCGTCATCACCGACTTTAACATGCCGGAGATGAGTGGTGCGCAGATGGTTGACAAAATCCGCGCGATCAAGCCGGACACAAAGATCATTGTCATTACCGGCAAAAGCGAAAAACCCCTTCAGCAGAACTTTACACAAGAAGGGGTTGTATTCGACCATTTTATTGCGAAGCCGGTCGTGTTCCAGGAGTTGTTCACTGCGATTGATCAGTGTCTTGGCGATCTTAATGATATTTTCAATTAATGTGGTCCCGAAATGGCGATGGATAATACCGGAATAAGACGGCATTCCTGCCCGCCGCACTCGTCTTCCTTGACTTTGTTCCTGCTCTTTGGCTAGTATGCCACGTTATGAAAAAGCTAACCAGACAGATACGGGTCGGATCGGTTCCCGTGGGGGGCAACGCCCCCTGTGCAGTGCAATCCATGTGTTCCACCGATACGCGGGACGTCTCCGCCACCCTTGCCCAGATTGCCGGATTGGCTGCCGCGGGCTGTGAGATCATACGCTGCGCCGTGCCGGACATGGATGCGGCCGAGGCCCTGGGAAAGATCAAACATGAAAGCCCCATCCCGGTTATCGCCGACATCCATTTCGACTACAGGCTGGCCTTGCAGGTGCTCGAAGGGGGTATTGACGGTCTGCGGCTCAATCCCGGCAATATCGGCGACAAATGGAAGGTGGCCGAGGTGGTCAAGGCGGCGGCTGAACGCAGGGTGCCCATCCGGATCGGCGTCAATGCCGGTTCTCTTGAAAAAGAGCTGCAGGAACGCTTTGGCCACCCCACTGCCGAAGCCATGGTCGAATCCGCCCTGGGTCATGTGCATATCCTGGAGGAGTTGGGGTACCGGGAGATCAAGATATCCCTGAAAGCCTCGGATGTGCTGAAGACGGTTTCCGCCTATCGTCTGCTCTCGGAGCGGGTCGAGTATCCCCTGCACATCGGCATCACCGAGGCCGGGACCATCTTTTCCGGGACGATCAAATCTTCGGTCGGACTCGGCATCCTGCTGGCCGACGGCATCGGCGATACCATGCGGGTGTCCCTGACCGGCGATCCGCTCGACGAGGTCAGGGTAGGGTATGAGATACTGAAAAGCCTCGGATTGCGCCAACGGGGCGTCAACTTCGTCTCCTGCCCCACCTGCGGGCGGTGCCAGATCAACCTGATCAAGGTTGCCGAAGAGGTCGAACGCCGTCTACAGGGAGTGGACAAGCGGATCACTGTCGCGGTGATGGGGTGCGCCGTCAACGGTCCCGGAGAGGCCCGCGAGGCGGATGTGGGCATTGCCGGCGGAAAAGGGGAGGGGCTCTTGTTCCGCAACGGAGAGGTCGTCCGCAAGGTGCCGGAAGACATGTTGGCCGACGCCCTGCTCGAAGAGATAGACAAACTCTGAAAAACCTGAATCCGTGACGCCTCCATGCCTCCGCTGGTCCGGAAGGCCTCTGCCTGAGCATTTGAAGAGTTTGCTACGATCAGGCGGAGTACAAGCCGAGTGAGCGAGTTGTCACGACATGGCGGCGTGCGGGCTCCGGCTCTTCCGGACACTACGGCCTTCCGGCGTCACGGATTCAGGAAAAACGCACAATGCTAGACTGAGGTGACAATGCTCTATTCCCGTTATTTCATCCCCACCGTTAAAGAAACCCCTTCCGACGCCGAGGTTGTTTCCCACCAATTGATGCTCCGCGCCGGCATGATCCGGAAGCTGGCTGCCGGTATCTACACGTACCTGCCGATGGGGCTGCGTTCCATCCGCAAATTCGAGAACATTGTCCGAGAAGAGATGAATCGGGCCGGGGCCATCGAACTCCTCATGCCGAGTGTCCAGCCGGCCGAACTCTGGCATGAGTCGGGGCGTTGGACCTTTTACGGCAAGGAGTTGCTGCGCTTCAAGGATCGCAAGGAGGGTGAATTCTGCATGGGACCGACCCATGAAGAGGTCATAACAGACATGGTCCGCCGCGAGCTCAAGAGCTACCGGCAGATGCCGATCAACTTCTACCAGATACAGACCAAGTTCCGTGACGAGATTCGTCCCCGTTTCGGCCTGATGCGTGGCCGGGAATTCATCATGAAGGATGCCTATTCGTTCGACGTGGACAACAGCGCCGCGGACGCTTCATACGAGCGCATGTATAACGCCTATGTCCGCATCTTTGAGCGGTGCGGGTTGAATTTCCGCGCCGTTGAAGCGGACTCGGGCGCCATTGGCGGATCGTTCTCCCACGAGTTCATGGTGCTGGCGGATTCGGGTGAGGATGCCATCGCATCCTGCGACTCCTGCCGCTATGCCGCCAACGTGGAAAAGGCCGAGTCGCTGACGCTGCAACCGGGGGCCGCCACCGAACCGCTGCCGCTGGAGAAAACCCCTACGCCCGGCATGAAAACCATTGCCGATGTTGCGGCCTTCCTGAACATAGCGGCCGACAGGACGATCAAGACCCTGGTGTACGCCTCGGGAAGCGGCGACTTTGTCATGGCGCTGTTGCGGGGGGACCATGAGCTGAATGAGATCAAACTCAAGAACAGCCTGGGCTGGGATGAGATCGAGATGGCGACCGAAGAGGCGATCATGCGTATCACCGGTTCGCCGATTGGCTTCCTCGGTCCGCTGGGGCTCATGGAACAGGTACCGGTCATCGCCGACCTGGCTACCTCTGGCATGACCAATAATGTCATTGGCGCCAATGAAAAGGATATGCATTTCACTAACGCCAACCTGGGACGCGATTTCTCGGTTGAGCGCTTTGCCGATATCCGCACCGTCGTGGCCGGCGATGCCTGTCCCCGTTGCGAGGGGGGCAAACTGGAGATGTGGCGCGGCATCGAGGTGGGGCATGTCTTCAAGCTCGGCACCAAGTATTCGACCTCCCTCAATGCCACCTACCTGGATGCCGACGGCAAAGAGCAGGTCATCTTCATGGGGTGCTACGGTATCGGCATCGGCCGAACGGTTGCAGCGGCCATCGAGCAGAACCATGATGAAAACGGCATCATCTTCCCACTGCCCCTGGCCCCCTTCCATTGTTCGGTGGTGGCCCTGAACGTAAAAGATGGCGGGGTCATGGCTGCGGCCGAAGAGATCTACCGCAAACTGGAACAACAAGGGGTGGAGACGCTTTTCGACGACCGGGACGAACGGCCGGGCGTCAAGTTCAAGGATAACGATCTGATCGGTATCCCGCTGCGCATCGTGGTCGGCAGCAAGGGGTTGGCCGAAGGAAAGGTCGAGGTCAAGATCCGCAAGACCGGCGAGATGCTCCTGTTGCCGGTGGAAGAGGCCATAACGAAGATCCGGCAGCTCGTTGACGCGGCCCTCCCTATCATCGACGTGTTATGAGGTTGTGATGCTAAACACCATATGGGACCCCCAGCATGAATGCATGCCCCGTGACGAGATCGGGCAACTCCAGCTCGAACGGCTCCAGGCGACCCTCAACCGCGCCTGTAAGAACGTAACCTGTTACCGGACCAAGTTCAAGGGTCTGGGTATCGTTCCCGAAGACATCACCTCGCTGTCCGATCTGGCAAAGCTGCCCTTTACCACCAAGGAGGATCTGCGCCTCAATTACCCGTATGGGATGTTTGCCGTCCCGCTCAGGGAGGTGGTCCGCATCCATTCGTCGTCCGGTACGACGGGAAAACCGACGGTGGTGGGATATACCAAGAACGACCTTAAGACCTGGTCGAACCTGGTGGCCCGCTTCATGACCGCAGCCGGCGTCACCCATGACGACGTGGTGCAGATCGCCTTCGGCTATGGCCTGTTCACCGGAGCCTTTGGCCTGCACTACGGCTCGGAGACCATCGGCGCGGCCGTGATCCCCATGAGCGGCGGCAACACGGAAAAGCAGATCATGATCATGCAGGATTACAAAAGCACCGTGCTGGTCTGCACGCCGAGCTATGCCGTCACCATCGCCGACCGCATCGAAAAGCTGGGGATCGATCCCAAGACCCTGTCCCTCAAGGTGGGGCTGTTCGGCGGAGAGCCCTGGTCGGAGGCCATGCGCCGGGAGATCGAGTCGCGCCTCTCCATCAGCGCCACGGACAACTACGGCCTGTCGGAGGTTATCGGCCCCGGCGTTGCGGGAGAATGCGGATACAAATGCGGCATGCACATCTTCGAGGACGCCTTTATCCCGGAGATCATCGATCCCGAGACCTGCGCAGTACTGCCGCCGGGAAGTGTAGGCGAACTGGTGTTGACGACCATCAGCAAGGAAGCCTTTCCCATGATCCGCTATCGGACGCGAGACATCACCAGCCTTGAGTATGAAGTCTGCGAATGCGGCCGGACCATGGTGAGGATGAAGAAGACCATGGGCCGCTCCGACGATATGCTGATCATCAAGGGGGTCAATGTCTTTCCGTCCCAGATCGAAGAGGTGCTGGTGGCTATCGAGGGATGTGAACCGCATTACCAGTTGGTGGTTGACCGCAAGGGCGCTATGGATGTTCTTGAGGTCGATATCGAGGTTACCGAGCATATCTTCTTTGATGAAATGAAGAAGCAGAGGGCCTTTTTGGAGATGGTGGAGAAGAAGATCGACTCCGTGCTGGGGGTCGGCGTCACCGTCAAGCTGGTGGAGCCCAACAGCATCCCGCGCAATGAGGGGAAGGCCAGCCGCGTCATTGACAAGCGGCGGTTGTGATGGTCTGGAACAGTATATTTATTGATCGACGAATTGCACACCGATTTGGTCGGAGCTTCTTCTGACAACCCTGCAATGATAGGTGACAGGGGATAACAATAACACCACCAGCGTGCCCGTATCGCCCACCTGGATATGATCCAAGTCCATGGCGGCCATTTCAACAGAGGCGCCCGTCGTGGAGATATTATCTACCAGGCAATTATATTTTTTGCCCTTTATCTCCAATTGACACTTTGTCAGGAGTTCGACCCTGCTATCGCCTCGTTGTTTATCGAGTTTTTCAATCATATGTTCTCCACGCCATACCTCATAACCATCCGCTTGATGCACAGGCTATGCTTACTCTCAGGTTTAATCCGCTTCAACAACATGGTAAGGCGTTGTCTCTGATGATCATCGTATTCCGATTGAATTATACCATGTTATGAATCAAGTGCGAACTTTTATTAGATAGGAGAACTCCATGCACGTCGTAGCCATCTGTAATTGGAAAGAGGAGTCTGCCGAGTTGGTTCAAACACTCGCCGGCGCTCTTGGAATAACGGTCTATGAAGCACGGCCACGGATGTTTGGCAACGGACCTGCCGTTGTGGCCAGTTTCGCCGATCCGCAGCCGGCCCTGGAGTTGGCCGGGAAGCTGAAACAGAGTGGGTTCGCCACGCTGATCTTCGACGCTGCGGCAGTTCGCAGCAGTGCCGGCTATTTCATCGTGCGCCGATTTGAGTTTAAAAAAGGGTCGATCAGCATCGAGTCGAGCGACGGGCAACAGACTGAGACCCCCTACGATGAGGTTGACCTGCTCCTGCCGTGCACGAGCATCGTCGGGGTGTCCGAGCAAAAGACCGTTACCGAGCGCAAGCTCAGCATCGGCAAGACCATCCTTTACGGCGGTTTACCGATGACCAAGAAGGTCGAGCGCCAGGAGGCGGTAACAAGCGAAGAGCGCACCAAGGTCCTTTATCTCTATGCCGGCAAGCGGTCGCCGGTCATCTTCAGCCAGATCGGCATGACCTTCGATGGACTCGGCAATGCCATGAAGTTGTCACGGGAGCTGAATTTTACCCACCTGATAAGCGAACTGCAGCGGTTATGCACTGGAGCCGTCTATGATGACCTGTTGCTCAGCCACATGGGTCAGATCCGGTTGCTTGGCCCTGGCTTGAATTCGGAAACCAACCTCAATCTGGCGGTCGAGGTTCTCGCGCTGTGTTTGCGGCAAAGAGGGGCTAAGGGGGCGGGAAGCATATCGAACCCTTGAGGGCTAATATTGCGGCCATAGACGAAAGACGCCCCCAAGATAACCATACCTCTCGTACTTTACATAATATTACTTATGGGACATTTTCTGATTTAACTATACTGGTTTTTATCGGTCATACCGGAACCCTTCCATAGTGATGACTTTGACGATCGGTGATGAACGCAGCGCAGAATTCTCAATTTCGTCGCGACTGAAGATGAGTGGCGAAATGACCATGAAGTTCTCGAACCCCACCTCCAGGCAATATCAATAATTAGCTCTTTCAAGCCCTTGTCCAGGCGTTCGACCTCAACGAACACGTCCATATCCGAATACTCATCGGCATCGCCACGGGCGCGCGAGCCAAAAACCCTGAAATCCACCAGCGGTACCGCATAAGCTAGGCGCTTTTTGAGGTCACTAATGATGCTGAGGTCTTTTTCAGTCATAAGTTAACCCCTCACACTTTTTTCTTTATAAGTTTATCATGAAACGATTGACAAGATTAAAAGTTCCGTATAAATTATGTTATATGGAAAATATACGGAACAAATTTGGTTTGATCGACATCGGAGAGAGTGCGAGGCGGCAATATATCAACGCCGTATCCCTCTTTACGGCCTGTGAGGAAGCCAGGGGCAAAGCCGCGCGGTATCGTGGCGGAATGTACTGGAAAACGCATTCAAAATCCAGAATTGATTATCTCGTAAGAACAAATACAGACAACTCTCAGAGAATCATCGGCCCCCGATCCTCCGAAACGGAGGCCATCTATGACACATTCATTTCAACAAAAAAAGATACTGAATCGCGTCTCCATAATCTTATTGAAGAATTGGAACGTCAAAGGCGTTTAAATCGCGCCATCACTGTAGGCCGAGCGCCACAAATTTTAGTGGAATTATTGGATGCATTTGCACGCTATGGCATAGCGGAGCACTTTAAAGTAATAGGCACCCACGCTTTATATGCATACGAAGCCGCCGCAGGTGTTCGAATAGAGAAAGAAGCTGCACTTGAAACAAAGGATGTGGATTTACTATGGGCAATTGATAAAAAAATCAAATTTCAGACACAGATGAAACACAATAAGTCATCAATGATTGCGCTTTTGAAAAAGGTAGACAAGACTTTTGAAATCAGGGACGACCAACGACATACCGCAGTGAACAGCAGCGGATTCGAGGTTGATATTATTCGCCGCGGCACAGCGAATGAAGGCCCGGGAACAAAACCCAATCCTTCACGTATGACAGACGATGAAGACGATTTTTTAGCCGTTAAAGCATCAACCGCAGGGGCATTGGAGAACGCACCCTCATTCTCAAGTATAATTGTATCCTCATCGGGTTATATGGCGAGAATGAATACAGTATCACCTGTTGAATTTGTAAAAGTTAAAAAAAGATTGTCAATACTCCCAGACCGTGAATCGATGAAGCGGAGCCGGGATCAACTACAAGCCGGCATTGTTGAGCAGTTGGTTAACGAATATTTGCCTAACCTGCTAATGGACGGGTCTGCTCCTTCTTCTGGCCGCAAGCGTTAAGGAACAAGGGCCGGTAGCTCCCCAGAATCCACCGGCCCCCTCTCCTCCCCCTAAACCAGACAATTCCTGCCCCTTGAAATAAAATGAGATTAAGCGTATTAGTAACCTCACGTGTCTGATGCCGGACCACATGTTGACCAACAAACCACCTGCCCGGAAGATTATATTCACACTAAAGACTATGGATAAGAAACTGTCAGCTCAAATCAATTACATCTGTAAGGTTGCCGCAATTTTCCTGCTCATTGCAGTGATTAATGGCAGACAGGTCTGCCTTGCGGGGCAACACAGAACATCCTCCGCTGAACTGTCACCTGCCAATGCCAATTTAAACGAACTTGAACAATTGATCGGCAATGCCAGGGATATTTACGAGAAGACAGAGGCAAATCACTGGAAGCATCTCGACAAAAAAATGAATTCCATTGTCAAAATTGAACAACTCCTCCCCAGCGTGACACCTGAGAAAGACATGTCCTATTATAAAAATCTTATGGGCGTTACCTCGGAACTTGAACGGGCCATTGCCTCACAAGACCGGATAGTCGCCATGAAATCGGCGAACAAGGTTATGATTCTTGGCGCAAGTCTGGCCGAGGCGCATAGTTCGCCGGTTCCGATAAACGTTGCGGTAATCGCTTATTGCGGCCGCAAGCTGGAGATATTGTCGGAAACCGAAAACGTCCTCGACCTTTCCGACACGGTTGCCAAATTACATCTGTCGTGGCAGCAACTGATTCCCCTGGTCACAGCCTATGGCGGGTTAAAGGAAGTCAAAAGGTTTGCTGAGATCATGAAGCGCCTTGAGTCGGCAAAAACACCCGATGAATACGGCAGGCTGGCCTCCTCAGTGGTTGAAGAGATCAATATCATTGAGAAAATATTCAAAAAATAGTCAGTACTGTCCGGTTAGGTTTTTGCAACACGTCACAATACCCCTCATCCGCCCCTTCGGGGCACCTTCTCCCGCAGGGAGAAGGGATGCAAAAATCAACCCCTCTCCCACCGGGAGAGGGTGGCCGAAGGTCGGGTGAGGGGACAAGGCAGGGTTTTATAGGGACTTTCGGGCGGTCATCCACCATATTCGTTGCCGGCCAGGGAATTAAACTTGCAATTTTGCGTGACTGTCAGTAATGTAACAAAGTTTCACAACACATGAACACATGAGGAGCCCCCTTCGGTATGAGCAAAGAAGAAGCAATTGAAGTAGAAGGAACGGTTATTGAGCCGCTACCCAACGCCATGTTTCGTGTCAAACTGGAAAACGAACATGTTGTTCTTGCCCATATTTCCGGTAAGATGCGAAAATACTTCATCAAAATACTTCCTGGCGACAAGGTGACCGTAGAGCTATCACCCTACGACCTAAGCCGTGGCAGGATCACCTATCGCGCCAAATAGCATCTCTTACGAACTGGCTGGTACGATAGCCCGTCCTTACGATGGGCTTTGTCGTCTTTTGAATATCCAATTTATTTCAGTGAGGAACGAATGTACACAGTTGCAGATTTGAAAAAAGGGCTGAAGATCACTCTCGACGGTGATCCCTACCTCGTCATCGCCTTTGACTTCACTAAACCGGGTAAAGGCCAGGCCCTCTACCGTACCAAGATGCGCAACATGATCAACGGAACCATTCTCGACCGCACCTATCGTTCCGGAGAGACCTTCGAGTCCGCCAGTCTGGAAGAACGTCAGATGGAGTACCTCTACAAAGAGGGGACCCACTATACCTTCATGGATCAACAGACCTACGAACAGGTCGTCATGGAGGAGGAGGCCATGGGCGATGCCAAGAACTATCTGCTCGAAAACCTCAAGGTGGATGTCATGCTGTTCGGCGAGAAGGCCATCGGCGTGGCGCTTCCCAACTTCGTCAACCTGCGCGTCATCCAGACGGAGCCTTGGGCCAAGGGCGATACCAGCGGCAACGATTCCAAGCCGGCCACGGTTGAAACCGGATACGTCCTCAGGGTGCCGCCCTTTATCGAAGAGGGTGAACTCATCACCATTGATACCCGTAACGGTGAGTATTACACCCGCGTGAAAGGGTAGCCGCAACGACCCCCAGTCCCTTGCATCCAAAAATTACGACACGCAACAAAAAAGCCCGCGTCAAACGGGCTTTTTTTAGTTAAAGGATGCGCCAATGTCATCATTTCGTCGAGCCAACCTACACCTGCGTGCCCGGATCATGCAGGCCGTCAGGGAGTTCTTCGTTTCCCGCGGATTCCTGGAGGTTGAGACGCCGCACCGGATTCCGGCCAATGCCCCTGAAGAGCATATCGAGCCTGGCCGGGCCGGCGCCGGTTATCTCCAGACCTCGCCGGAGCTCTGCATGAAACGGCTGTTGTGCAGGGGGTATGGGAAGATCTTCCAGATCTGCCGTTGCTGGAGGGACAATGAGCGCGGCAGGCGGCATGTGCCGGAATTCACCATGTTGGAATGGTACCGGTGCGATAGCGATTACTCGGATATCATGAAGGACTGCGAGGAGTTGCTGGAACAGGTGGTACGGACGGTGTGCGGGGGAACGATGCTGTCGTACCAGGGCGGGGAAATAGGCTTCGGCGACGGCATGCGGCGGATAACGGTCCGGGAGGCGTTTGAGCGCTTCGGGGGGACAACCATGGAAGCGGCTCTGCGCGACGGCGCCTTCGACGAGCTCATGGTCACTGCCATAGAGCCGGCCCTGCCGCAAGATACACCGGTCATCCTGATGGATTATCCGGCCGATCTGGCCGCGCTGGCCCGTCTCAAGCCAGGCGACCCGACGGTCGGCGAGCGGTTCGAGTTGTATGCCGGCGGTCTGGAACTTGCCAACGGCTTCAGCGAACTCAACGATCCTTGCGTTCAGCGGGCTCGCTTCCAGGAGGCCAACACAAGGCGCGCCCGTGCCGTGCTCCCCGCCCTCCCCCTCCCGGAACCGTTTCTGGCCGATCTGGGCAACATGCCGCCTGCGGCCGGAATCGCCCTGGGCATTGACCGGCTGGTCATGCTCTGTGCCGACGCGGAAAGGATCGACGATGTAATCGCCTTTACGCCGGAGGAACTGTGATACCGATTCCAAATCGAGGATGAAATCAAGGCGGNNGCGCCTTGATTTGGAATCGGTATAATGTCCCGGTAGGCAACCCGCTCGCCCCGGTAGGTGGTCACAAATACCTGATCCCCGTCACGCTCAAGCGTATCGGGCAATATCGGCACCTTTCCCTTGCCCCCCGCCAGGTCGATCACGTAGTGGGGAACCGCCAGGCCCGAGATATGGCCGCGCAACGCCTTGATGATCTCAAGGCCGCTGGCCAGCGGGGTGCGGAAATGGGCTGTTCCTTTGACCAGGTCCATCTGGTGAAGATAGTACGGCCGCACCCTGATACCCAGGAGTCCCGACATCAGGTCGCGCATGGTGCCGATGTCGTCGTTCACCCCCCGCAGGAGCACGGTCTGATTGCCCAGCGGTATGCCGGCATCGGCCAAAAGGCCGCAGGCTCCGGCCGACGCGGCGGTGATCTCGGCGGGGTGGTTGAAGTGCGTGTTGACGTAGAGCGGATGGAAACGTTTCAGCATGGCGCAGAGTTCCGGGGTCACACGCTCCGGCAGGGTGACCGGAATGCGGGTCCCGATGCGGATCACGGTGACATGCTTGATGGCGCGCAGACGCGTTAGAATGTCGTGAAGTGCAGCATCGTCGAGCATGAGCGGATCGCCGCCGGAAAGGGTCACATCGCGAATGGCCGGGGTCGCCCCCAGGTAGGCCAGGGCCTGGTCCAGCCTCTCGCGGCCGGGGGGCTGATCCCCGCACC
The DNA here is from genome assembly GCA_003151775.1 of Geobacter sp. Classification (GTDB taxonomy): domain Bacteria; phylum Desulfobacterota; class Desulfuromonadia; order Geobacterales; family Pseudopelobacteraceae; genus Oryzomonas. The sequence goes on from PLYK01000095.1 coordinate 37,286, forward strand.
CCACATGGCGTTTTCTCATGCAGAAGCGGCAGTACACCGGGCAGCGGTTTGACACGAGCAGCACGACCCGGTCGGGATAGCGATGGATCAGTCCGGGGACCGGGCTGAGGGACAGCTCGGCAAGGGGGTCGGAAAGCTGGCCGTCATCCTCAAGCTCCCGGACATCCGGAATGCACTGTCGCCAGATCGCATCGCCCGGCTCCCGGATAAGAGCCGCATAGGCAGAGGAGACCAGAAACGGATAGCGGGCCGCCACCGACCGGACGACCGGGACCAACGTTGGATTTATATTTAATTTATCGATGGTTATGCTTGAATAGTTGATGTATTCCATGAATTTGTACTTTCCGGATGATGTCGCATCGTACGCCGTGGCGGCAATCCGTTTGCATGACCGAATTCACTTGAAAATAACCATATTATGTGAAATATACAACAGATTAAAACCATCTGTTGCGCTGTGACGGCGGTATCCATGTACACCAAATATTTCGGCTTCAAAGAAAAACCGTTTACCCTGACGCCCAATCCCCGTTTCATCTTCCTCAGCAAGCACCACAAGGAGGCGTTCGCCCATCTCCTGTACGGTATCAACAGCCATCATGGTTTTATTGAACTGATCGGCGAGGTGGGCACCGGCAAGACCACGGTGTTGCGCACTTTGCTGGGGCAGCTTCAGGACAAAAACTACCGCACGGCCCTTATTTTCAACCCCAGCCTGACCGGCGTGGAGCTGTTGCGCAGCATCAACAGCGAATACGGCATTGACGCCAAAAGCCCCTATGCCAATGAACTTCTGGCTGTTCTGAACCGCTTCCTGTTGGAGGAGAATACCAACGGAAGGACCGTTGTTCTGGTTATCGACGAAGCCCAAAACCTTGATCCGGCCACCCTGGAACAGATCCGGCTCATCTCGAACCTGGAGACCGAGGATGACAAGCTGATCCAGATCATCCTTGCCGGACAACCGGAGTTGGAGCACCTGCTCTCAAAGCCGGAGTTGCGCCAGATCAATCAGAGGATCGCCGTTCGCTACCGGCTCAGCCCGATCAGCATGGAAGAGACCCGTGACTATATCCGCCACCGCATGGAGGTGGCCGGCGAGAGCGGGGGCGTGTCCTTCAGCCGCTATGCCGTTAAGTACATCTACCTCTATACCCGCGGCGTCCCCCGCATGATCAATATCCTCTGCGACCGGGCCCTCCTGATCGCCTACGGGGATGAGCGCCGCCACATCAGCGCCGGCATCGTCAGCCGGGCCATAAGGGAGATCCTCAATCTGCCCCGGAACCGGTTTGTGCCAAGGCATACCGCCACCACGATTGCCGCCGCCGCCATGGCGGCGCTCCTCGTGCTTGCGGCCGCATGGTGGCATCCCGGCCGTCTCATGCAGTTGATGGGCCGCTCTTCCGCCTTGCCTTCCGGTGTGACAACGGATAGGCCGCCAGTGGAGCCCGCTGAAAAAACGCCTGTCAGACGAAATGCTTCACCTTCAGCCACATCAGACGGCCGGCAGCTCTCCGGCGTGGAACAGGAACTCCTTTCCTACGACCAGGTCAGCACTCACCTGCATGTCCTTAACGCCCTTCTGGGCCGCTGGGGGGCTCAGCCCTACGCTACGGCCGGCGTCCGCCTGACAACCCCGGATACGTTTTCGCGCCTGGCCGCCAAGCGGGGATTGCGCCTGACCCCCTTACGAGGAACCCTCGACGAGGCCATCCGTTTTAATCTCCCCTTCCTGGCGGCTACCAGGGTATCGGGCGACCTGGGCGCCTACTGCCTTGCCGTGACAGCGGTTCGAGGCAGCTCCGTGACCGTTTCCCCCGCCCTGTTCGGCAGGAGCGTCCTCGACAAAAAGGAGCTGGCTCAGCTTTCAAACGGAACCTTCTATCTGGTCTGGAAAAACATCGGCCGCATTCCGGTTACCATCACGCCCGGAGAACGGCGGAATGAAATCGGCGCCCTGCAACGGCTTCTCAAACAAGCCGGGCCGTATCATGGACCTTTTGACGGCATCTACGGCAATGCGACTGCCGCGGCTGTTCGGGAGTTCCAGCGTTCCCGCGGAATTGCCGCGGATGACATGGTGGGCGAACTGACCCTGGCTGCACTCGTGTCATACGACAGGAGTGCCGGGATCCCGTCCCTTAAAGAAAATTGATGTGGTGAACAGATGAGTTCCATTCTCAAGGCCCTGAAAAAACTGGAAGAGGAAAAATCGGCCCGGACGCCGGACGCCCTCAGGATCGATACCGAGATCCTGCGCGGCGGAGGCCCGTCCCGTTTTCCCTATCGCAATGTCACCCTGTTGGCTGTTCTGTTTTTCGTCTGCGGCTCCGCATTGACGTACCTGTATGTGAAGCGGGTGGCTCATCCGGCCGGCAACCAGGCCGGCAACCTGACGCCCCGGGTGGTGCGGCATCCGCCGGCCGCCACGGAAGAACCCCTGAAGATCATGCCGGCGGCAGGCGGTTCCCCCCGGACCGTACAGGTCGAACCGCCGCGCTCCCAGGCAAAAAACGCGCCGGCAACCGCACCGCATGCAAAGCCGCTCAGGCACAGCCGCGCCACAGCGCCGGCCGTGACGGGGCAGCCGAAGCCGAACCCTGCGGCCACGCCGGCAGCACCACCGGCAGCGCCGGCCAAACGCATCCCCACCCTCAGGGTGGACGGTATCGCCTACCATTCCGGCAGCGCCGACAGCCTCGCCGTGGTCAACGGAAACATGGTCTATGCAGGGGCGGTTGTCGAAGGGGTGAAGGTTGAAGAGATCGGGAAGGATCGAATTCGGTTCAACTATGAGGGGGAGAGGTTCGAGGTCCCCCTGGGCAAGTCCAATTGATCGCCGTCAGCGCACGATTACCCTGACAAACCTTACCAGGTAGTCCGCTCCTGACCAGATGGTCAAAAGGGTTGCGATCCAGAGATAAAACATCCCCACATTATGCATGTTGACATGCACCAACGGATTGTCGATCCCGAACAGCCAGTTGTAATCGTAATGCAGCACCAACCCCAGAATGGCGACAATCTGGAAGATCGTCTTGAACTTGCCCAGATCGCTGGCTGGAATGACAACCCCCTCGCTTGACGCAATCCCCCGCAGTCCGGTAATAATGATCTCGCGTCCCAGGACCACCAGCACCATCCAGGCGGGAACCCTCCCAAAGGGGAGGATCATGATCAAGGCCGCCATCACGATCAATTTGTCGGCGATCGGGTCGAGAAACTTGCCGAAAACCGTGACGATCCCCATGCGCCGGGCCAGGTAGCCGTCGAGCCAGTCGGTAATGGACGCCAGGGCAAACACCGCGGCAGCTTGGAAGCCTGCCGGCCGTGACGGCGACAGCAGCAAAAACGCCATGAGCGGTATGGCCGCAATCCGCAGCATGGTCAGCATATTGGGCAGATTGAGTATGGGATGGGAAGTGCGGGTCGTCATGGATTCAGTCGGCCTGGTAGGATTGCATGTAGGATAACACCCGGTTGACATAGGTGCGGGTCTCGACGTACGGAGGAATGCCCCCGAATTTGGCAACCTTGCTGAGCCCGGCGTTGTAAGCCGCCACGGCCAGGGAAACATCGCCGCGGAACGTATCCAACAGGAAACGAAGGTATTTCACCCCCCCCTCCACATTGTCCCTTGGATTGAAGCTGTTGCTGACCTTGAGTGATCTGGCGGTGTCCGGCATGAGCTGCATCAGTCCGCTGGCCCCCTTTGGGGAAACGGCATTGGGATTGTACCCGGACTCGGCGTGGATGACCGCCTTGATCAGTGACTGGCTGACCCCGTATTTGTCGGCATAGGTCTTGATGATATGGTCATATTCGGCCGGGTTGACCGAGGCGGCGTATTTCAGTCTCGTGCGCAGTTGCCTGTCCTTCTGGAGCTCGCGCATGAAAATTTTGAAACGCTTGTCCGTCGGGGCGTCGGTAAAGTGGACGATCCCTTCCTCATCCTCATAACGGTAGATATCGGCATGGGCGGACATGGCTGCGGCCCAGGCGAGCAAAAGCCCCGCCACTGCGGTGAGGGCAACACGTTTGTTACTGATGATGTGATCCGGTCGCATGGTTTTCCATAATCCCAAATATAAATGAATAGTTCAAGAACAAATGCGATTAATTGTGAGTTACGACACACTCCCGTGACGCCTGCCGTAGCGTTCCAGCCGGTCGTTCATCTCGCTGGCCAGTCCCCGATGGATCATATCCCAGGAAAATCGCCACTCCCAGTTTCCGGATGCCGTACCGGGAAGATTCATGCGGGCTTTGCCGGGCAGGCCGAGGATATCCTGGAAAGGTATGATGACCGTATCGGCCACGGACATCAGGGCTGTCCGGATGACGTCTTCAACAATATCGCGTCCGTTCGAACCGACATAGTTCCGCACCAGGCTGCGCAGGTGTTCATCCTGGCTGGTATACCATCCCAGGGTGGTGTCGTTGTCATGCGTGCCGGTGTAGACCACGCAGTTTCCGACATGATTGTGGGGCAGGTAGGGGTTGGTTGGGCCGGAATCAAAGGCGAACTGCAGGATCTTCATGCCGGGAAAGCCGAAACGGTCGCGCAGGGCCTCGACCTCGGGGGTGATGACGCCCAGGTCTTCGGCAATGATAGGCAAATTCCCCAGCGCAGAACGGACGGCTTCGAACAGGCATCCCCCCGGCGCGGCCACCCACGTGCCGCGCTCCGCCGTCCGCTCTTTGGCCGGCACCTGCCAGGCCGCCTCGAAACCGCGGAAATGATCGATGCGGACACAGTCGAACAATGTAAATGCGTGGCGGAAGCGTTCGATCCACCAGTTGAACCCCTGTCCTTCCAGCGTTTTCCAGTTGTAGAGCGGGTTGCCCCACAACTGGCCGGTCTTGCTGAAGTAGTCG
>PLYK01000082.1 GCA_003151775.1 Geobacter sp.
TATTTCAATAATGATCGCGACACTGTGCAATCAAGATGGTATCACCTTCGACTGAATACACCAAACGGTGGCAGCTATCTATTCTGCGAGACCAGAAACCAGCTAGTTGATGCTTGAGCGGTTCTGGCTTGCCGATACCGGCAAAAGGTTCACGCTGAATATCCCGAATAAGCTGATTAATGCGTTTGAGCATCGCCTTGTCGGTCATCTGCCAGTAGAGGTAGTCTTCCCATGCTGCGGTTGAGAATTTGATCATCATTCCGTCAAGTCTCTGATCTGCCCGCCTCCCGCACGTAGTTCCTCGACTGATTCAAGCAGTCGCTTAGCCCCTTGGGGATTACGGAGCAGATATGCGGTTTCCTCAAATGCATGGAAATCATCGAGGGAAAGGATGACAACGGGTTTACCACGCTGGCTGGTCACTACTACGGGAATGTGGTCTTCGTTAACTGATCGCATGACGTCTGCCAAATGCTGGCGCGTATAAGTATAGGTTAAGGCATTCATTGATAGCACCTCCTTACCAAATATGTACATAACATAGTACATATCAGTAGAAAAATCAAGGAATGAATCCTAGTGTGGATCCTTGAGCGTTTGTTGATACGCGGGAAACCGGGACCAAAAGGGAAGCATAATTAAAAATGGTGTCCCCGGAATTCCCCAAAGAATGGTGTCCCCGAAATTCCCCAAATAAATGAAAGACCCCGTCCCGGACGAAATCATCCTCCCACCAGTGTCTTTGCTGTTTCTACTTCTTCGCCTGCGCCTTCTTGAGATTCTCCTGGAACGTCTCCGGCGTAAAACCGTGCATGACGATCTCATTCTGCCCCGTGCCGAACACGATCACTGGAATGGACTGGCTCTTGTATTTGTCGGTCAAAAGCGTCATGGCCTGGGCATCCTGTTCCACGTCGCAATTGGTGAAGGGGATGTTGTTCTTGACAAGGTATTCCTTGGCCTCACGACAATGAGGGCACCAGGAAACCGAATAGAGCACGATCTGTGGGTACTTCCTGGCCTCTTGCGCCTTGACGGGGTTGAGATTGCTCTGGGTATCCTGCCCGGCGGCCACGGCCCCGGACGCCACCATCAGCAACAGCACGACGCTAGCCAAAATCCTGAAGATCATCGTTTGTTCTCCTTTGGTGCGGTTACCACCAGTTGTTGCCGCAGCAAGGTAAAGGTCAGCACCTTCTCCTCGCCCGGCCGCCGTATCTTCAAAACGACCGGAGTACCGACGATCCCCCGCAGCCGTTTGTAAACCATCTGCCGGAAATCGCTTCCAAGGGTCGGCTTGCCGTCGATGTGGGTAATCATGTCCCCCACCCTGATCCCGGCCACATGGGCCGGCCCGCCACCCACAAGCTGCCTGACCGCGATCCGGCCATCGGGCGCAGCCACGCCGTCGATGCCGACGCCGCCGAAGCTTTTCTCGCTGTTGGCCGCCAATGCCGGCAGCGCAGTCATGGCCACAAACAACATTACCAGCAGGGTTTTCATGGTGTTATACCGATTTCAAATCAAGGNNGCGAGGATTGAGGCGACGAAGGCGTACAGTTTGGTACGTTGAGGAGCAAAAAGACGAGCCAACGAAGATAGCGCCTTGATTTGGAATTGGTATTAATGTATCACAGGGCAACTGTGTGGTCAAACAAACAAGATATTGAACCTGTGCCCGATTGCACGTATCATCTGGTACATATTTATTCCCCCTCCCTTGGCGGGAGGGGAGGTAACATCGTGCTGTAAGAAAAATGTACTGAATAAGTCAGCAGTGTCCGGATATTGTTTACGTCGCATAGCGACAGATTGATGGTAGCCGGGGAATTAATTCCCCGGAAATGGTGGCAATAATTCACATCGTCACGTACGTGACGAATGAATATGTGACATTTCCAGACCGTGGGATAAATCCCCCGGCTACCTTCGGATGCCCCTACAGGGCTTAAAACAATAACACAAATACAAACCGGGCAACGCTGTAAAATAAAGTATATACGTGGAGATCGATAGCTATGAAAACTCGGATACGGACACTTCTGGCCAACGGCGCAAGCGGCCGGGAATGCGTAGTTGCGGGGTGGGTACGCTCGGTGCGCGCCTCCAAAGAGGTGGCCTTTGTCACGCTGAACGATGGCTCCGATATGGCCGGGCTCCAGGTGGTGGCCGACGCAGGGCTGGCAAACTTTGACTCGGTCTGCCGTCTCGGCGCCGGCGCGGCCCTGCGGGTGCACGGCATGCTGGCGGCATCCCCGGCGGCCGGGCAGCAGTGGGAGCTGCACGCCACCATCGTCGAGATCATCGGCGAGACCGACGACGCCTATCCGTTGCAGAAAAAGCGCCACACGTTCGAATACCTGCGCACCATCGCCCACCTGCGGCCAAGGACCAACACCCTGGGCGCCGTGTTCCGCCTCCGTTCACGCTTGGCCCAGGCCGTTCACCGGTTCTTCGCCGAGCGGGATTTTCTCTACGCCCACACGCCGATCATCACGGCCAGCGATTGCGAGGGGGCTGGCGAACTGTTCCGCGTGACTACCCTGGATGCCGGGGCGCCGCCTGATTTCGACCAGGACTTTTTCGCCCAGAGAACCGGCCTGACCGTCAGCGGCCAACTGGAGGGGGAACTCCTTGCCCTGGCCTTTTCCGACATCTACACCTTTGGCCCCACCTTCCGCGCCGAAAACTCCAACACGCCGCGCCATGCGGCCGAATTCTGGATGATCGAGCCGGAGATGGCCTTTGCCGACCTGGCCGACGACGCCGGGCTGGCCGAGGAATTCATCCGCTATCTGTGCCGTTTTGCCCTGGAAGAATGTGCCGACGACATGGCGTTTTTCGACAAGCAGATCGAAAAGGGGCTCCTGGAGCGTATCCGGCAGGTGGCCGAGGCCGACTTCGTCCGCATGGACTATGGCGACGCCATCGAACGGCTAAAGCGGTCGGGCACGGCATTTTCCTATCCGGTGGAATGGGGGCTGGACCTGCAGACCGAGCACGAACGCTACCTGAGCGAGCAGGTGGTGGGGGGGCCGGTCTTCATCCTCAACTACCCCAAAGATATCAAGGCCTTCTACATGCGGCAAAACAGCGACGGCCGCACCGTGGCCGCAATGGACCTGCTGGTACCCAAGGTGGGCGAGATCATCGGCGGTAGCCAGCGGGAAGAGCGTCTCGACCGGCTGACAACACGCATGGCCGAGATGGGCATCTCCCAGGAACCGCTCTGGTGGTATCTGGACAGCCGCCGCTGGGGGAGCTGCCCCCACGCCGGCTTTGGCCTGGGCTTCGAGCGGCTGGTGATGTACCTCACCGGCATGGACAACATCCGGGACGTGATCCCCTTCCCGCGCACGCCGCGCCACGCCGAGTTTTGACAACGGGGCTATAAACTCAAGAACGTTTTCACGCGACGACGCGACGACGCGACGACGCAACGAAATTCAAAGGCTTGAAATAATGTAACTACGGTCTGAATTCGTAAATGTTTTTGTCACCGATTTTTAAAAATGACAAAAACGCCCCCGGTTTCCCAGGGGCGCACATCGGTTGGGTGAGGAGAGAGCACCCGTTACGAAGGCCGACGTAATCCTACGCGTTGGCGGCCATACTCTCACTCGCACCTGTAAAAGATGCTGCCGGCAGTCCCGTCGCCACCGAGGCCGCTGCATTGATCTGCGTTGCGAGCTCAGGAGGCACTATCCCCGAATTCGCGAGCTTTGTCGCCACGGTAGCCAGGGCTATCGTAGCGGTCTGCTGCGTGGCGCCACCGGCCTGGTGCTGCTGGATGGCTTGATCGATGGCCGGCAGTACGTTGGCAGCCAGCGCTTCACTCGGTTTTGCCTGCGCCGGCGAGAACAGCTCGGCTATGGGGAGTCCCATTTCCGCCATTTTGTTGAACTTCAGGGTGATATTCTCGACATCGGTTACAAATTCCTTCCACGTCATGGTGCTACTCCTTTCGGTTGGTTGCGCCGGCGCTTCTTCCCGGCTGGTTAGTTTGGGCTTGCGGTGTCCCTGGATGCTTAACGGCGTGAATTGTGAATGGTGAATCAAAACACGTGCCTGCGCGCTGAAGCGCTTCGGCGCGCAAGCGTGAATGGTGAATAAAAGCGATTCTAAGATTTTACCATTCACCATTCACGATTCACGCCTTTAAGCCATTCACGGTTCCTCGTTAATTTTGAACCTGAGCGCCTGCCATGCGGCAAGGTGTTTATCCAGCCAGTTTGCCACATTGTTCGGGCTCATCATAGCGGCCACCATGTTCTGGAACAGGCCGATTGCCTGAAGGGCAGTCACGACAACCTGGGAGCAGAAGTATTGAGTCGGGTTCTGGCGGATGAGGGGTTGAGGGAGGAAATTTAGAGCTATACCCTCCACATTGTAAGTAGGTGGCCATCCGTAAATTGATCCCTGCTGCAGGATCATCTGCGCGGCCTTGAGCACTAAAGCGGCGTCCGGGCCGATATCGCCCAGGTCGATTACACGCCAGTCGTTCATTGCCTGGCTGATCAGCTTGTTAAACGTTGTGAAGCGGGGTCCCGTTTCCAGGGTCGAGGAAAAGAACGGGGCATCGAGCCCGTCGAATTCCAGTTCCGTGTGTGCGTCCGGGCCTCCGGTCCCTATCTCGATCGGAATCGCCCATGCCTGCTTCCCGTGGTAGCAATAGATCTTCACTTCACACCTCCATTACGCCTCACGGCGTTGATATAAGCGGTTGAGAGAAGAGAGTTGAGAGATGAGGTCTCAACCTTCAACCCTCATCTCTCAACCGTCTTTCTCGTCCCTCATCCCTCAACTGCTTCTTGAGCCCCGCCACCTTGTAATAGGTCAGGCCGTCCCTGGCGGCCCGCACGACCTGTTGGATCTCCTCTGCGGATACTCCGTCGCGCCGGAGCCATGACGGAAGGAACTGGATCTGTGACGGATCTGCGGAGGCCTTGTCCAGCCGGTAGAAGGCGGCCACGTCACAGGCTTCCTGGAGGAGGGCTTTCGGATCAGAGGCGTTGATCGCCTGGATGGTTTGCGGGCCGATGGCTCCGTCCGCCTTCACGCCAGCCGCCTCCTGAACCCACATGGCGCCACGTCCGCCACCGTTGACCACATGGTCATAGATCCAGTCGGCCACGGCCTGGTCGTTGACCTCGGACAGCCGGTACTTGTCCCAGAAGTTCATTTTGTAGAAGTCCAGCACCTGTTGCTGGAGAACACTGAGCCCCGCCAGGCATCCGTTCAGGTACGCCACATAGTTGCGATACGCCTGCGTGACGTGTTCCGGAGGCTCGACAGTATTTGCCTTGACGCCGTCCACGTACTTCCACCCGCACCATTGCGGCCAGAATTTGCGGGCAATCCCCTTGTAGGTCTCCCCGCCGGCGTCGTCCGGGTTATTGGAGTACCCTCCCTCGTTACCCATCACCTGCTGGTGTGCTGTGTTGAAATCCGCCATTACTGCCTCCTTAACCGAATTTTTAACTTCAAAACATCAAAGGCTGTCTCTCACAGAGCTCACAAAGGCACAAAGGTAAGGCAAAAGAATTTTGCCTTACCCCTAAAAGCCTTGTTTTTCAGGCGTTCTCCGTGCCTCTGTAAGCTTGAGCGGGCGTAGCGAGCGAGTGAGAACAGATTTTTAACCAATGCCCCTTTCTGCGCTGGACAGTTACAGGCGACCAGGGATGTTCCGGGGTATAGTCCCCGGACAACACGTCATAGATATACCGGCCAATGGCGGAACCTGCCGGGGTCGGCAAACCCGTTGTTCCGCCCACCGCCTTGGTGCCCCGGATAGCGGCCTTGTTCCATCCCCCGTCGTCGGTTGTTGCCTCTACGGTTTTAGTGAATCCGTCAACGGCATCCTTACCCCACTGGAGAACGGGCGGCGGACTCATCTCCTTGCCCTTACCGCTGGTTGTCCCGCCTTCCGCATAACCGACGATATCCCGCATGAGCGGGAAACCGTCGAACAGGCCAAGAGTGAGCCGCGCCAGAATCCATGACGGCAGTTTGTCAAGTTTATTCGTTTGTTTCCCGCTCATCATCCCGGAGATCATTGTATTGGCCACGTACCCGGCCAGCAGGATGGCAAGCCCGATCTGGAAATTGGAATCGTTCGCCTTGACAGAAACAGGAGATTCAACTACCTTTAAATCAGATACTCCGCCATCGTTTCGGACGTTGGGGCCAAGGCTGGAGAGAATACTTTCAGCACGAGTCGTGGCGGGGGATTGATAATAAACCTGTTCGTCAGACTGCTTGACAGCCTCGTTAGAAAGTGGTCTAATATTTTTGGAAGGCTTGAGAATCTTGGCTATTCGGTCGCTAACTGTGGGCTGCAGAACTGCCAACCATTCTTGAGCCTTTTGTTCGTTGTACCAAGCCTTGTGTCCGGATTCCAGCCATGCGGCTATCCCTTCCGCTTTCTTCCCGAACATCGTAGTGATGCGCGATACTTCCAAATCCTTTCCAGCTTTTTTGGTTTCCAATGCTACCAGCAAATTCCGGCCATTCATCAACATCTCGGTAATGACTGCCTTTTTATTGTCGCCCTGATCAACGACCAGTATCGGATTGTTAATTGCCTCCGGCAGGAGGGAAAGCGAACCGTAGGTATAATCATGGTCAGCGTCCCTGCTGCTTTTCCGATTCAGAACAGATTGCTTCAGTAATATTCTGCTGCCGGTAATTTCCGCTTCTCGCAAGACATTAGAAGGGGCTCCCACCACCAGCATATTTTTGGGTGGCAATGTTTTATCAAAATACGCCTTTAGATCCGCCCTAAAAGCCTCAGCCTTGCTGAAAGCATCTTGATAAAGATCATTACCTCCTGGCGCCGCAGAAACCGCCTTTATTTCCTCATTGCTCATGCTCTCCGGATTGATCCCAGTCCGCTCAAGGTAGTCTTTCATCGTCGGGCCGATGAATCGGGCCAGTTCCTTCATGTACGTGTTGCCCAGCGCGGCGGAGGCATCCCCGCCCCGGCCCGCCCCCTGAGTCATGCGGCAGATGTAATCGGCGTTCCTGACAGCGGCGTTGCCTTGAAGCCCTTGCTCCTGGGCGTCGATATACCCGGCGTGCCAGGCCATTACGGCGCCGATCTTTTGGAAGAAGGTACGGGCCGCAATTGACCAGTGGCGGATATCGCCGGAAATGCTGTGAGGCCCGGCCAGGGGATGTAAAGCCTGGGCAATGTACCGGTCAAGGCTTTTATCGATGTTTCGCATGTATTCGCTGGCCTGGGTTGCGAACCTTGTTGCCTCCACCGGATTGCGCATGTACTGCATGATGCCCTTGAATGCGCTTGCAAACTTTACCTGCTTCATCATCGGCGGGATGCCTGCGGCCATCTCGTTGACCGCGTTGGCCACCTTGAAACCGAGCGCACAGGTGCTAATATTGCTTCTGATCTGCCGCCTAAACTTTTCAATATCGTCTGAGGCCTCCGGCGATACGTCGTCCTGGTTGAGCGTGTACCTGACCCAATCCAGCAGCTTCTTATAGTACGCCACGCCCAGCCGCTCATTGATGGCGTCCTTGACCTCCGGCCGCTTGAGCAGGCGTTGGGTATCGGTGGCGAATTGCCAGTGGGAGATATCGGTGATCACCTCATCGAGATGTCGGGATACAATGGATTGCCAATCGAGCGACATGGGAGCGGCGAACGAGGTACGCTCCTTCATGTAACCCTGCCGCGTGGAACTGCTAGCGTACTTGTTGAACATCTGGTCGAGCATGGAGGAGTCGTTTTGTTTTTCTCCGTCGGCGGGGTACCGGGGATCGTATTTCACCGGATAATAGCCGCCCTCAAGGGTGCCGTTCTTGATCTCCATCGGCAGTTTCTCAATCCAGTTTGGCTCGACCCCGGTGCGTTTCCGCGCCAATTCGGCGGCCTCCGGTTTGAGCGAGTCGATGGTTTTCCAGATACCGTTCACCACGTCGATCTCATCGGCGGAAAGATGGGAAAGTATCTCCTGCAGAGCGTCATTATTGAGAATATGGGGCGCCTCATCACCCTTGAATCGCAACCCCCCGCGCATCAGCTTGTCGAGGTTGCTCTCGTTGCCGCAGTTCAGGGCGATGGCGATAATGTCATCCTTGACCAGATCGGCGTTGATGGAGTCGATGTGGATCTTGCCCATGCTCCGGTCGATGGCGTTAGCGTGGGCATACTCCAAGATCTTGGGGAATAGCTGTTCCCGCAGCCTGATCTGGTGATCGGAGGCGTCGTTGTACCGGTCCCAGATGAATTCATGCCACGGTCCCACCTTCTTCAACCCGTCGAACCGCTCAAACATGAATTCCGGCAAGAGCACCGAGATATCCAGGTTGCAATCCTTGACCCGGTCCAGAAGAGACGCTGCGCCATCGCTCTTGCGCACCATGTCCGCCTCTCCCTTGATCGAACGGAACAGCTTGTTCGAAAGGGATAGCGCGGCCTGGGCAACCTCAACCTTGCGCCCCTCGGCGTTGACCTGGTTGACCTGCCGTGCCGCATGCTCCAGCATGCTGATGTACTCGATCTTCAGGGGCTTGCCCTGGAGTTCCTGGGGCGGTTTGGGGATCTGGCCCCGGCGCATCATGATGCTGAATGTGCGGTCGATGGCCGGGTTGTATAGCTCCTCGCCGAAGCGCTCGATGGTCGGGCCGAGCACGAGGAGCTTTTCCTGGTGGCGCTCGTCCACCTCGGTGGCCGTGACGTTGGAGAGGTCAGAGATGGCGAACATCGACATCATGTCCTCGAAGAAGATGTGTTGGATCTCCCTTTTCATGGCCTCGATGTCGGCGCGGATCTCGTTGATGTTGGGACTGAACTGGTAGGCGGGGCGGAAACCGGCGTGCTGCTGGGCCGCCAGGTTGTCGATGTAGGTCACGTCCCCCGGCAGGATCGTGGAACGCTGGGTGCGGAGGGAGGCATCGGCCAGCATGGGAGGCCTGACCAGCTTGTCCAGGGCCTCGGCCTTGCGCTTCTCTGAGAATTGCAGCCCCTTCACAAGGCCCAGGGCGTCCATGCCGGGGGAATAGCCGTACACGTCGTCTCCCTCAACGTCCCAGCGAGGCGCCATGACAGGGAATTCGTCAAAACCGCTTTCCCGCAGAAGTTTGTCGTCTGACTTTCCGGATTCGAAGTAGACGGAGCGGAACGGTTTGTCCTTGGCGTTCTGCATGCCGGTTGCGCGGTTGTGGTTCGGTTCGATGGCATGGGTTACCTCCACGGGGGTTTCGTACGATCCTCGGTCCCACAGGGTCTTGATGGTCTGAGAGCAGTTGTCCAGCCCGAACTGCTGCACGCACTGGCGGATGGTCATGGGGAGTTCGCGGTAGAGGGTGTCGCACTTGAGCCTGTCGTTGAGGGCGATCATGTACGAGCCGATCGGGAAGGGAAAGCAGCGTATCGCCGTGTCGTCATCCTCCAGGATCATCATGGCGGCGGTGCCGTGCCCGCCGGCGCAGCCATACATCTGCGGCATGACGTTGTAGAAGTTGGACCGGGCGAATACCACGCGCATCCGGTTCTCGACGTCGAACAGCCACTGCTTGACCTCGCTCGATTTCATCACGTCGGCGTCATCGGAGGTGAGGCGAAACCAGGGGCGGGCCGGGGAGGTCATGCCGGCGTGCATGCCGGACTTGAGGGTGCGCAGGGCAGTGGTGGCGCAGGAGTTGATGATCTTGTCGTTGGCCTTGATGCCCTTGTTGCGGTCGATGACCAGGTATTTGCCCGTGCGGGGAGAGAGGAAGTCCGTCAACTCCCGCCAATGGGGGATGAAGGAGTTGCGCTCCTGTTTCAGCTCTCCCAGACGCCGGGTGATCTGCTCGCGTATTGATTCTTCAGCCATTGAAATGCGCTCCTGTCATCGCGACGGTGCTCATGATTATTGTCCCAGAAGCGTCTTGACTGACGTGGTGGCCGGGGCGGTCACGCCCTGCGGACCGGTGAGGATCGTATTGCTGGCCGCCATCCGCCGGCGCATGTTCTCGCTATCCCTGGCCGCCACAACGCCGGCGTCCTGCTGCTCCGGTGGCGGCGGCGGCGCCGGTGGCGCGCTTGGGGATCCTCCTCCGCACATGATTGACCTCCCATGAAGTAAGTGTACTGTCATGGCTATCAAAACAAAAAAAAGGGATTGCGTCCATGCCGCTACCCCCATGTCTTTCCCCGGAAATGTTGGGGGTGTGGGAGAGAGTCGATTTTTTTCTTTAAGGGACTCGGAATTTACCGATATACCAAGTTTTGCGCTNNATGTAAAACGGTATATTGGTAAGTTTCGAGTCCCTAAGGGATCAGAGGGGTACTGAGGGGGAGGGGTTTGCTTGCATCTGCTTTTGATAAACTCGAAAGACGGCCGATTGGCCGCCTTGTGGATTGAGTATCCTGTCCTCCGAATCCCTCTGCTTTCGAGAAACATGAAAAGTGGTATAATTCAGCAATGTCCGGTTAGGGGGAGGGGGAAATTGCCGCATGTGACTCAGTTGGCAGCTTCACNNAGCTTCACCCACCCCCCAGCCCCCTCCCGCTTGCGCGCCGAAGCGCTTTAGCGCGCAGGCCCGTCAAGGGAGGGGGAGCTAACTGCAAATACCAAACATTGCTGGATATAAATACATTGATCAATAAAACAAAATAAGTGTAAAGCAGATTTTGCAAATGACTTTCGGTTAATAGCTAATCAATTGCTGTCCAGCACTTCGCGTACCTTAGCCGCCAAGGTATATAGCGGAAATGGCTTTTGAATAAAATATAAGCCATCATCAATAACACCGTGATGTGCAATAACTTCTGCCGTATATCCAGACATGAAGATACATTTGAGATGCGGGTATAATGTTGTCAAGTTAGTAGCCAGATCCCTGCCATTCATTTCGGGCATAACCACATCTGTCATCAGTAATTCAATCAATTCAGAGTAACCGTGAGTTATACGAATTGCCTCACTCGGGCTATTTGCAGTCAGCACAGTGTATCCTTGCATTTTTAAGAGCATGGAGGTCATTTCCAGGATAGCCGGTTCATCCTCTACAACCAAGATGGTTTCATGGCCATGCGGGGGAAGAGCAGCCAAGGCGTCATGCGATGCTTGTTTAGGTGTGCCCACATGTCGAGGAACATATATTGTGAACGTCGATCCATGCCCCAGTTCACTGTAGACGTTGATGAAGCCATTGTTCTGTTTGACAATGCCATAGACAGTAGCCAGACCAAGCCCAGTGCCCTGTTAGATCGGCAGACCCTTCGGCAGCTTTGTTTATTTCATCCAAATGACCAGCGATAGGTTCGGCTTGATCCATCTTTATACGAGCCAGGTCTACATGACCGATGATTACAGATAACTTGTTATTAAAATCATGAGCACCCTTCTTGTAAACGAATTCCTGCTGCATCAAATCCGGTCCTTTTCTTTAACAGAGTTACGACAAGTTGAACAATTTCCTTCAGATCACCCGGTTTGTTTAGCAATAGCAGGACTTCCTTGCCAACCTCTCTGTATGTCTCAGCCAGCTTTTGTGCGGAAATATCACGTAAAATCTCAATAGCCCCAATGATATTGCCATGTTGATCTTGTAAAGGTGCGGCTTTGACGAAAACCCATGCGCCCATATTGCCATAGAGGGTCTTGCAGAAAACCTCCACCATGATGTTGTTACCTATACGTTCAATTTTTTGATATTTTGTGGCTAGCTCCTTGTTATCCATAAGAAGCAGATCCATTAAAAAGGGGCGTGATTTGCCATAAAAGGGAATAGTGTAAGCATAGTCACCTTGGCCTATCATTTCCTCGGCTGAAACACCTGTCATTCTTTCAATGGCTCGATTCTAAATGATGACACGCTTATCCTTGTCTATGGCGAGGGTAGCATCTGGTAAAAAGTCGATGATGTCACTCAGTAGTAATCCGCTATCCTGTAGCGCCTGCGTTGCATTGCTGCGCAGTCTCCCTGAATCATTCACAACGTGTATATCTGTATTCATATGTCAACTCCGTCTATACATAAATTCAGTACGTTTGATTTACGCATACTTGAACTGCCCGACCATTATCTTCAGGTTTTCGGCAAGCCTGGCTAACTCGTTGGCCGTGGCAGCCTCTTCATGGGAAGATGTGGAAGTGATGTGCGCTACCTCGGTAATTTGCTGAATGTTGTTATTAATCTCCATCGTCGTAGCGGTCTGTTCTTCTGCGGCCACTGCTATTTGATTTACCTGGTTGGTTACATTGGCAATCTGTTCCAGTATGTGTTGCAGGGCTTCACCGGATTTAGCCGCTTCCGACGTGCCCTGCTCGACTTGGCGGACTCCTTCGTCCATTGCCGTTACAGCACTCTTTGTTTCAGCCTGTATTGATTTGATCATCTGTCCGATCTCGCGGGTAGCGTTCGTCGTTCTCTCAGCCAATGCGCGCACCTCGTCAGCCACTACGGCAAATCCTCTGCCCTGTTCACCGGCACGCGCCGCTTCAATAGCGGCATTGAGAGCAAGAAGGTTGGTTTGATCGGCAATATCTTCAATAGTGCCGATAATCTGGCCTATCTGGTCTGATCGTGACCCAAGGGTTTCCACGGTCTGGGCTGTGGACCGCACCCTGTCCGCAATACGGCTCATCACGTTAACGGTTTCATCAACAACTTTTACTCCCATCACGGCTGCATCATTAGCCTTTGCGGAATCATTGGCGGCAACGTGACAGTTACGGGCTATTTCGGATGACGTTGCCGACATTTCTTCACAGGCCGTTGCTATTGTGCTTGCCTGCGCCGCCAGTTCTTCGTTGCTGGTAGACATTTGCTCTGCGTTGCTATGCATCTGTAACACTGCCGATGAAACTGAAAGACTGTTATCGGCAAGCTCCCTGATAATGCCTGACAGCTTTTCTCCCATGATATTCATTTCCTGCCCGAGCATTCCCATTTCATCCTGTGAGGTACTGGTTGATCGGGTTGTCAGATCACCACTGGCAATGGCAGCCATAGTTATAAAGACATTCGACAACGCATGAGTTATCCCTCTTGCTATAACAACCGAAATAATTATTGAGAATAGAGTTACAGCCGCAATAATAAACCCGTTGATAATGATCTTATCCTTTGCGGCGTTGTCAGCTGCCTTGAATATTTCTTCACTATTTCTTATTTGATAACTAGTTAACGCCTCAATTGCATCGGCAGGTTTTTTATAGAGCGGTGCTACTTGTTCAAAACCAAATTTGATTGCAGCAGATAATGCTGCGTCGTTTTGAGTTTTATGAGCATCTAACAGTATTTCAGCAAGTTTATTTCCTTGTGATGCATAGGCTTCATTTCCGTCTTTAAATGCGGCAACAAGATCTTTTGCTTCTTGCTCCTGTTCAGTTTGTTCTGCCTCTTTGATTAGGCTACGAATTGTTGTAATTTGCTTATTATAATCATCATTTTTTTCATTGAGCTTAGCAATGTCTCGAAGTGACATCATATAGACAAGGTCAAGCCGTGCCATTAGCAATCTGTTTTTCATTTCGTTGAATCTTGCAACTGCTTGGACCCTCGTATTGAGCAGACTCAGATCGTTATCGGCATGTTTTAAATCAAACGTACCCATAACACCCACCACTAATAATCCTATAATTCCTATCGAGGACAGAATCAACATCTTGGTTCTCATTTTCAAGCAAGCCCACTTCATAAATAGCAACTCCTTTTCAAAAAGTTATGTTAGAAGAATCAACGCTGATACCATTAAAAATAATATTCATATACCTAGTTGCAATTGTTTCGACATCATGTTCGACAAATCCGGTTGTTTTGTCGTCAATGCCATTATAAAAACCAACATAGTTGATCGTAGTGGCTACCATTGTTGCTATAGCGGCAGAATCAAGATCAGGATTGATAACGGCTGTACGCTTGCCTTCCTCAATCAGACTATACAAATAATCAAATGATTTTGCCAACAGAGGCTTAACAAAGGTAGCATGATGTTTCGTTGGACTAATAAGCTCCCTGATGTAGAGCTTTGAAAAATGTTCGTTCTTCCTGTGCTTATATAATGACCAGATAATATAACCCCGTATTTTAGCCAGAGGGTTTGCCTTTACCATCATCTGTTCATCAATGTCGTTGTAGCAAGAAAACTGCTGTTTCAAGACAACAGAATACAGAGCATCTTTCCCGCCGAAATAGTATGCAATCATAGAAATACTTGCATTTGAAGCCTTGGATATTTCTCGAATGGTAACGCTTTTATAGTCGTTCTGCGCAAAAAGCCGTGTTGCTTCCTTTAATAACCTATCTTTAGTTGATAATTTAAACATTTTTGAATCTCCAAAATATCTAACACTTGTTAGATTTTAATGTGCAAAATTGTATATTAATTAATTTTGTTTTGCAATAAATTGCGCACATGTTTGGGGGAATTATCTCAGCGGAAATTTTCATGTTTAGGTCCGGATTATATTGACCGCAAGCGATGGCAGAGAAGGGCTTTACCCTGACATCAATCTGGTCATACTCGACCTGCTATCTATTGAGTCCTGCTATCACCTTACACTTTCGTTATTTCTGAAGCTTAGTCAGCAGGCTGTCAATCTTTACCGCCATGGTAGAGCAAGCTTCGTGAGCCTGCATGTAAGGATGATCGTGGATGTGCCAGTAATGCAGATTGTTCAGCGCCATCCCCGGGAACTGCCGCTCCATCATCGGCCGATGCTCCTCTTCGTCCAGGATCACGACATAATCACTCGTCAGGAGATCCTGCCTTGTAAGTTGTTGCGGGTCAGAGACAGTTTGGCTGTCAGGAACCCCCATGATCGTAAGTTCCTGATGAGCCAATTCAGAAATGCCTTTCCTTCCCGTTTCCACCCGTAGTCCACGAGATACGGCCTGCCACGGAAGGGCTGAATTACCTGCCTTCCAGTTAAAGTAAGACTCGGCAAAACGGCTGCGGTAATAATTGCCTGTACAGACGAAAAGGATTTTCTTGTTCGGTTTCTGAACCTCAGCCGAGGCGTTACAGGCTGAGCAACTTACTATCAATACTACAAGAATGGCCTTTAGCATGGTCAACTCCGTCTCGTTTGGAATCAGTGCATAGTGAGGCTGGCATGCAGTCAAGATATGCTTATTACATTTTGCGATCAAGATGATATTTTTGGAGGGTAGGCTTCCAGCCTGCCTATTCAAGTGAGGTTGAACCCCACCTGATTGAACCATCCGGGAACACCCGCAACAATCTTCAGAACAAAAGATGCCCCTCGGGTCAAAGGCCCTTGGGGCATGTGTTCTCAATACTCTCCTGCTCCCTTTTTAATATTTTAGTAGCATCTCCTGAATCGCGGGGAGGCTCTACCTTGAAAAAATTGAGGGCATTTGTTTTTTTCTTGACACCCCTCCTGCCAAAAAACCCGGCAATGTAACCGGGCCGTTACAAAATCAACACGTTACCTAACTACTCCCCAAGTTTTTCCACAGCCGGCTGGGGAAAGCATTTTCCTGGGGACAAAGGGCAACCATTACCCTTCCCCATTCACCCCCACGAGTGACGAGATGGACGCTAGTCGATGGCCGTATAGGACATCGGCGCATATCTGGCGCTCCTGTTTGTGCCATTTTTATACAGCGCACAATGAGTGGATCGCCTCCTCCCGCCCTGAGCGCCACCCCCTTATCTCCCGAACGAACAGAGGGCCGGGCTTGTCTGCCCGGCCCTCTGTTCGTTCATGGAGCCTGCCGTCCATTCGCGCCGCAGCTACCGCCGTTCGCCGCCATGTTCGTCATGGTGTTCGTCACGACGTTCGTCGCGCTTCTCGCCATGCCCCTCGTGGCGCTGTTCGCGCATATCGCGGTGCTCTTCACGCCCTCCCCCTCCGGGGCGGAAGTATTTCCCCCGGTAGTGGCCGCGGTCTCTCGCGTACACCCGGTATTCCCGGTCGCGGAATTCATGGATCCGGCCCATATTGTACCTGCGGAATTCCGGAGGAAGTCCACGAGGCCCAACTTTTATCCAGGGGCCGCCAATGACGGAGGTGCGGTACCAGCCGCCCCCCCTGTTGATGTAGTAGACGCCGCCCAAGTAAAACATGTCGTAGGGCACGCCGACCGCTACGCCAAAGCCCAGTTCGGGCGGATAGAGGAATTCGGGGGGCTGGGAGACGACGATCGGCGGCCCGCCCACGTTGATGTTGAAAGAGATGCCGTCCGCCTGAGCCGCCGAAGCCCCCTGAAACAGGACCACTGCCGCTGCCACTGCCATGAGTTTTCTCATACTGCCTCCTTATCGTTTGATCCAGTATCTCCTCGCCCATGCATCTTTAATATACTCCCATACGGATTCAAGGGGTCATGCAGAGTCACATTGTTCACCATGTCCGCACAATCAGTGAAGAGCAGGCATGGGCGTTATCGTAAGAGATCTTCAGGGTGTGTTCTTATAAATGAAGCATAGCATTGCTCTTTAAAACGTCAATTATCCTGAAAATTATTTTTGACACATAAATCGTATCACCGCGTTGATCCTTGACCGCGGGCGGCATAATGCTACTATTAGAAATGGAGCGGTATAAAGCCGCCAACTATCAATGACAACGGACACGCACATGCAGCAGTATCCCTACACCATCACCATCTCTTCGGAAAAGGGGGGGGTCGGCAAGACCACCCTGGCCTGCAACTTGGCCGTCTATCTGAAGGCCATGCGGGATAACCTGCCGGTAACCATCCTTTCCTTCGACAATCACTTCACCATCGACCGCATGTTCGCCCTTGACGGACAGGAGCCGACGGGGAGCGTGCTGGAGATGCTGGAGGGCGAGCCGGCCGGCGATCTGGTGCGTAGCGGCCAGTACGGCGTCGGCTACATCCCCTCCTCCACCCGATTGAGCGGCCTGCACGCCCGCTTCAAGGACCCCCTGACCCTGACGCGCCTCCTGGCGGAATCCGGGCTGTCCGGCGTCGTGTTCATCGATACGCGCCCCGACCTGAACCCCCTGACCCAGAACGCCCTCTACGCCGCCGACCTGGTGCTGGTCCCGGTGATGGACCTGTCCAGCCTGGAGAACAGCAAAAACATCTTCGCCCTGCTGGAGCGGAGCGGCAAGGACAAAGACGTCCTTGCCCTGATCCCATGCCTGGTGGATGAGCGGATCAAATTCGATTGTGAGTTCAGGGACCAGAAGACCCTGCTGCGGACATTAGCCGCCGAGCTGGGCTACCGCTGCCTGAATACCTCTATCTCCATAAGCCCCAAGGTGGAAAGCCTCACTACCAACCCGGACGGCAAGATCTACCCGATCCTGACCCATGCCCAGGGCACGGAGGTGCACGGCCAGTTCAGGGAGATCGCCCAGGACCTGCTCCGGGGCCTGGACGCCCTCCCCGAGCCCCGCGCCTCCTGCCTGTACCGGCCCGGACCGGCCGAAAGAGAGGCCAGGAAGATGGCGACCTATCCGGCGCGCCTAGAGGGACTGGCGGAGTGCTGCCCGGTTTGCGGCGAAATCGTGGCCAAACGCCCCGAGGGGCGCGGCTTCTATTACGAGACCAGTGACTGGGCCCGGCGTGGCTTCCTGCACGCCTCCTGCTTCGTGGATGTGCTCTGCTGCGCCCTGTACGGCCTGACCAGCAACTCCCAGGGTTACGGCATCGCCCGCCTGATGGTCACCGGAAATGCGGGCAAGCTGGCGACCCTGCTCTGCCCCAGGGTCGTCAACGGCTCGTACCGGGTCGATCTCCGCCAGTTCGACATTTCGGGGGATCAACAGTTACACAGGGAGCTGATTCTGAAAGCCCCCGGGGAGGGGGAAGGTGACGGGATCTACGACCGGCTGTTTCTGCTGTTGAGGGATACCCTGTCCGGGCAGGAGGGGGGACCGGGCAAGGGCGCTTGGCTGGTCGTGCACCCCGTTGACCCCAAAGATCCCGAATCGATCCTGGAGGAGGAGCGCTACCGCAACGTGCACCTTCTGCAGGCCGGCATCTGTGCGGCGCTCGGCTTGTCCTGAGTGAGGGGCCGGCGACCGGGGAAGGTTAATTTTCAGATTCAGTAAAGTGTTTCCCGCTATTATCACGGGAGCCCAAACCTCCAAACGGCAAAATGACGCGCCATCCAAGCGGGCGGCTTGAGCTTCCGGAAAAAACCCGTGAGCAACCCTTCCATCCGCAACAATGCTAAAGGGAAAACTTCTGGTACACTATTTATATATACTACAGGAAAAGGCCGACATGGGACCGGATAACGCGCACAAACACACGCCCGGCTTGCCTGTCAGGCAAAGGAGATCACGATGAATATTTTCGATTGTGCCATCAAGATGGAAGAGGAAGCCAGGATGTGTTACGAAGAGTTGGCGGCGGCAGCCACCGTACCGGAGTTGAAGAATCTCTTCACCATACTGGCGGCATCCGAGCAGGAACACCGTGATGCCCTGATCAAGATGAAAGGGGACGCCAAGCCCTCAAAGACCCAGTTCAAGGCATTGCAGGAGGCGGCGTGCGTATTCCGGCCCCTCCTGTCGAAGCGCGAAATCATGGCCGAACTGAAGAACGATCCCGACGCGTACCTGCTCGTCGTTAAGGAAGAGGAGAAGGGGATCGGGTTCTACGTGGAATTGGCCGAGCAGGCGAAGGACGAGGGGGTCCGCGAGATCCTGCTCATGATCGCCGAGGAGGAGCGGAAGCACCTGAGCATCGTCGAGAACATCTACGCCTTTGTCGAGTCGCCGAAAAACTTCCTGGCCTGGGGAGAGTTCAGCAATCTCAAGGAGTACTGAGCTTGACAGGCCGGGGGGGTTGATAAAAATTTGCTCAACACCTCACCCCTGACCGTCCCTCAACTCCTTGATCACCTCGATGACCTCTCCCCTGGTCATGATGCCCTTCTTCTCAAGAACCGTTATCAGAGCCAGCATCTCGTAGCTGTGGGAGACCACAAGCTCCTCCAGGGACAGCATCTGTTCGTCATCAAGCTTGTTGGTCATGGATCATCCTCTGTGCCGGCCGTTTTGATTTGATATAATACTTCTTACTCGTAATGTGTCCACATCCGGATAACCTTAACGGTCTTGATATCTTCCAGGACCTGATAAACCAGCCGGTGTTGGATATTGATCCGTCGGGAACATGCGCCTGACAGATCGCCTACGAGTTTCTCGTATGGTGGGGGAGATTGGCAGGGATTTTCTTTCAGGATTTCCAGAAGACGTTCAGCTTGCGGTTTTAGCCCGGAGTGTGCGATTTTTTTTGCATCTTTTTGCGCCTGCTTGGTAAAAACAAGGCGCCAGCTTACCATGCAGGTTCCTCGCTGCACTCTTCAACCGGGCTTTTCAGGCCTTCCCGTATGGATTCACGCATGCCTGGTATTGATGTGAGATACAGGGTTTCCTGGATAGCGCGCCAATCATCTTCCGAGATGAGGACAGCCGTGTGCCGCTTGCCGACGATCTGAATCGGGTCATGGGATAAAGCCACGTCATCTACGAGGTTATAAAGGGATTTTCTTGCTTCCGTTGCTGATAGGGTTGTCATTTTGTCGCACCTCTATAACGTACGTTTAATCGTACGCCGACAGTTACTACAAGTCAAATCATTTCTTGGCGAACTGAAAGACCAGGGACATCCCTGATAGACCAGAAAGCGGTTGACCGGGACCACCAGGGGCACGGCCTCGGGCGAGCCCTGCTGAAGGATGCCCTGTTGCGGACCATGCAGGAAGCCGATATAGCGGGCATTCGTGCGCTTCTCGTACACGCAAAGGACGACGAGTCCCGTGGCTGGTATCTGCAATGGGGGTTTGAGCCAAGCCCGACCGACCCGTAGCATCTCTTTCCGCTGTTGAAGGTATGATGTTACCTTTATTTTCCGGTAAAATCATGAGCGGACAAAAGGCAGCAGTTGGCTGTAATCATGTCGGTCGGCGGCACGGAGCGAGGCGATGTACTGATGCCGGCACTCGCCGGCATTGACCAGATTGCCGCTGCCCCAAGTAAAGTGCGGTTGTCCCAGCAGATGGACCAAGAGAATGTCGGTCATCAACCGCACGGGGCACTATGGATCGAACTTTGGGGTATGCTTATAAGAAAAACCTGAACCCGTGTGGTGGGACCGGGAAGAGATAGGAAGAAGCGGGGTCATGACCCTCCGGGGTGAGAGGGGCATACCGGAGTGATGGCAATGTACTGGGACTTATGGGACTCATAGAACCTATGGTTTTTATTAGTTCTATGAGTCCTATGTGTCCTGAAAAAGGAGTGTCTCTCCCCCCGTTACAGGGAGCCGATGCGCTCCATCTCTTCGTCCGAAAACATGCGGTCGATATCCATAATGATCAGGAGCCGCTCGGCGCGGTTGTACACGCCGCTGATGAACTCCCGGCCGATGCCGCCGGAAAGCACCAGCGACGGCGGCGGCTGAATATCGCTGCTGCGGATGCGGATCACCTCCGATACGGCATCCACGATGAAACCGTTCAGGCTGCCGGCCACATCCATGATGATGATACGGGTATGGCTGTTGTTTTCGCTCTCTAAAAGCCCGAACCGTTTGCGCAGGGAGATGATCGGGATCACCTTGCCCCGCAGGTTGATGATCCCTTCCACATACTGCGGCGTGTTGGGCATCCTGGTGATGCCCGGCATGCGGATGATTTCGCGCACCTGGAGCACCTCCACGCCGTACTCCTCGTTGTCCAGCATGAAGCTGACCAGTTGGATCAATTCGTCGTGCTGCGCTGCTCCGTCTACCTTTACCAATGCATTTGTGGCCATGAATCCCCTCCGTTCGCGATTATCATTGCAACTGCGATTTATTGGTTGCTGCCGCTGCCGCTGTGTCCGACCTCTTCCAGGCACTGCTCTATGGCGGCAAAGAGTGTATCGAACACGACCGGCTTCACGATGAAATGGTCATAGATGAACGCCTTGTTATCCGAATCCCGCAGGGCGAGTCCTCCGCTGTCACCGGTCAGGATGATAAACCTCGTCTCCGGCCTGATGGCGCGCATCCGGCCGGTCATCTCCATGCCGTCCATCTCCGGCATGTTGAAGTCGGTGATGACGATTGCCGCCGGGCGGGCCTGGAAGAGCTCCAGCCCGGCCCGGCCGTTGCCGGCGGTGGCCACCGGCACCTGGGGATACCTCTTGGCCAGGATGATCGCCAGGCACTGAAGGGTGGCCTCATCGTCTTCCACCAGGAGCAGGGAAATCGCCGGGCCTGAATTTGATCGGTTCTCCATCCTGATTACACCTCTATCCTGAATTATCATTATAACCCTTTTACATCACCAGACCACGCATTTCAATGGAATTTCGCATCGTTAACGAAAGACGTCGTCCGCCTGCGCTACCCCCCTGCGTTCGGTCCCCGCAATAAAAAGGCACCCGGAACAGCGCGGGTGCCTTCTCAGGCAGGGATTGCGGCACCCCGGTTTACGGGCTGGAAGGTCTTGATGAGCGCAGCCTTCTCATAGACAACCTCCCTTCTACGGCTCCTCAAACCCCGCCTGCACGAACTCGATGGCCGAGGCCGATGTGAAGCGGATAAACCGCGTATCGCCATAGGCCATCCACGCCTTGAGCGGGGTCTTGCGCGAATACCACCAGTTGCGCACCGTGCGGGGGGTTACCTCCATGGTCTGGGCCAGCTCCAGGGCGCTTACCCAGCGGCGCCTGCGCCACGTCTCCATGCTTTCCTCGATGTTCATCGCTCTCCCTCCATTCTCCATTCACCATTCACCATTCACCATTCACGATTCAACGGATCATACTCCACCACGTGACCCGAACGGCCGCTGAAGGCGGACCGCTTTGGGGTCTCCACGCCGGCGTACACGATGGCGTCCCCCTTGTCCGGCGAGCGGCCGATGCGGGCCATCAGGTCTTCTTTGGATTCGATCAGGATCTTGCCCGAGCGCAACGACCAGGTAGGGGCGCACAGGTCGGCGCGGATTGTCTGGCCCGGCGGCAGGGCCATTGGGGGGACAGCGGCCGGGTCCAGGGACTCGCGCATCTTCCACCATAGCTCGGCCCGCAGGTTGTAGAAGCGGAGCTTGCCGCTTTTGTCCGTGCCGTAGCTGGCCCCGGCGCCGTTCACGGCCACCACGTGCACCCCGGCCTGGTTCAGGTGGTCATAGGGGCTGGTGCCACAGCCGATCACGTCCACGTGGATGGGGGCGCCGTCCCTGACCGCCGACAAGGCTACTGCCGCGGCGCTGGGGCCGTCCGGGGTGGCAACGCCGGGATAGCAGAGGAGCTTGTCATACCACGCACCGTGGCGGCGGGCTATGACCGTCTCGGCCCGGCCGCCGCGCGCCACGTCCTGCCCCACCGAATCCATGGGCCCCTGCCTTCCCAGTTCGCTCCACCGCGCCTGGGCCGCTACCACCCAGGCAGATGGGATGACCTGGAAGGGGTTTTCGTCCTTGCCGGCCGCGAAGTCCCCCTCCAGCATCTGGGAGCGGAGCGGCTCGGGGAGCGCCTGGAGGGTGGCCTCGTAGCCGGTCTCCATCAGGAAGGGGTTGTCCTGGACCCGGGAGGGGATAAAGGTGCGCGACTGGGGCCTGATGCTCTTCCCTTCGTGGCAAAACGGCTCTCCACTTTCGACTTCCACGTCCTTGCCCTCCATCACGGCAAACCAGCGCAGTTCCCCCGGCGCGGCAGGGTTGGGATGATCCTTGTCCAGCCATGGCCCCCAATAGCGAATAACCCATTCCCCCTCCGCATCCACCGGAGGGTTGCCGGTGCAGATCACCCGGCAGCGCTGCCCTTTGATAGTGGTGCGCAACCAGGTGATCAGGAACCTGAACTGTGATTCCATGAACGACGGGAGTTCATCAAAAATTTTCAGATCGTGCGGCCGGCCCTGATATTTTTTTTCATCGCCTACGTTCGGAACTGCACCGAATTCCACTTGACGATCCGCTAACTTCCAAACGTTTTTCTGGCTGTTGTAGCCGTCCGCGTTCCCCAGGATCTCGGCCATGCGGTCGATGATGGCCTGAAGTTCAGTGCCGATGCGGCGAAAGATGATGGAGCGACGGTGACGGGTCAGGGCCGCGCCGATTACCAGGTCGGTCTTGCCCCCGCCGGCAGCGCCGCCGTAGAAGAGCACGTCAGCCTCCGACTCGTAGGCCGCCTTCTGCGGCCCCAGGAACATGGGAACCCAGGCAGGGGTGAGGCGCCGGGCGATCTCGGCCAGTTCGGCCCGCTCGTCCGGGGTGGCGTACCCCAACAGCCCCTTCAGTTTTTCCAAGGCCTCAAGAGCCATTTTTAACCCCCGATGAGGGATGAGGGTTGAAGGATGAGTTCTCGTCTCTCATCTCTCAACTCTCATCCGCTTTTGAGCGCTTCTCCAGGGTGGCTATCAGGGTCAGGAGCCGGTTTGACAGCTCGATGTCCGAAAAGTCGATGGCGCCGCCGTCGGGACCTGCGTGCTCCATCCGGTCGGTAAAGAGCTTAAGGTGCCTGCCCAGAAGCTCGTTGGCCTTGAGGGCCTGGGTGAGCTTGCCCCCGGTCACGGCCTTGCCCCGGATATCCACGATGGATCGGAGCACATCCTCGCTGCTCAGTTGCAGCCGCTCGGCCCGCACCTCCAGCGCCTTGCGGATCGCCTCGGCCACAGCCGGCCTGTGCAGCAGTTCATAGCCGATCCGATTGGCCGTGTGGGCGCTGTAACCGGCCCGGATGGCGGCCTGGGCGGCGTTCAGGTCCACCAGGTATTCATCCACGAACAGCGCCCGTTTATGGGTCAGCATCGGTTCCTCCTCGGTTCCAAACAATATCATCCTTCCGGCGGGTCGTCTGCCCAGTAGCCGCACATAATGCAGCTATACCCCTCCACCCAGGCCTGCTCATCGGCTTCGCGCTCCAGGGTCGATGGGGGGGTGATCACGGCCACCAGGCGGATATGCTTGGAGTGACACTTGGGACATTTCATGGTCTCCTCCTTTCTCATTTAAGGGACTGTCATGAAATAAGTGTNNATATTTATTTCATGACAGTCCCTAAGGGCCGGCATCGGGTCATTTCAGCAGAAAACGCCGGGATACCGGGCCGGTCTTGCAGAATTTGCGGTAAAGATCGGCATGGGCGACCCGGAACGCCTCGCCGTCGAAGCGGCGGGCAGGCCGGGAGACCATCCAGGTGACCGCGACCCGGTTGTCGATCAACAGCGACTCCCGCTGCCCCATGCAGGTCTGCACGATACCCCGCAGCCGCTCCTCCTCCGCCTCCAGGATCTCCCGCTCCACCCGCAGCGCCTTCAGCCCCTCCACCGCCGCAACCACCCGGGGTGGAGCGCGGACCGCGCCGGCAACGGAATGCCGCCCCCCGGGGCTTGGTTCCTCCTGCACACCATTCCTGCTCTGGTCGTTCATCATTCCCCTCCTTGTAAATTATTTCTCATATATGCCACTGAGCCACAGAGGCTCAGAGGAAAAGACAGAAGCAGTTCAACGGCAAGCGATCTTCATTCATGCCTGAAAATTGTTTGTAATCTTTGATGTTCTCCGCGTCTCTGTGGCTCTGTGGCAAATGTGCCGTGTGCCTTTGACGTCCCTATGGCTTTGTTGCAGGTTAGAGATTTCCTCTCCGCCTCTGCCTGCCAACTCCGCCCGTAGGGAGAGGCCTGCCAAGCCTGATGGTTGTGCTGTTGCGGATCTTTCATCGGTTCATCCTCCTCGGCCGCAAAACGGCCGGCCACGCTCATCCCGGCCAAGAGCAGCGCCAACGCAAGGCAGGCCAATCCCGTATCCCTCTTCACGCCCGCTGCCTCCCCTCCTCCTCCGCCAGCCGGGAATAGATCAGGCTCCTGACGATGCTCCCCACGGAGATGCCGGTGCGCCGGGACAGGTCGTGCAGCTCTCGCTTCTTGGCCTGGGTGAGGCGGACCGACATGGCCGCAGCATGATCTGATTGATCTGTTTTTGTCATTATATACCTCCTTTTTGATTCAAATACTAAATCTTTTTGATTTAGTAGTCAAGCATAATAAAAACATATTGCTTTTTTTTGGTTGACAATCGGCGGGATTAAATTAGAGTTATAAATAATTCAATGGAGGGGGGTAATCATTATGGGTATCGGGGAAAACATCAGAAAAATCCGCAAGGAGGCGGGGTACACGCAAAAGCAGCTGGCCGGGATCATGCTGGTGAAGGGACCCTACATATCGGCCCTTGAGCGAGGGAAGCGCCGGCCGGGGAAGAAGATCCTCCCCCTGCTGTGCGATGCCCTCGGCGTGGACGAGATGACTATACTCTACGGACCGCGTTTGGAGTTTCATCGCAGGTTGAGCTACGATGAAAAGGTCCTGCTGGCCGCGATTTCAGATCTTTCCAAAGCTCAAGTGCGTGCAGTGATCCAGTACGCAATGAAACTGAAAGGATCCGGCGAATGAGTTCGATTCTCTCCTCCATCTCAACCTCCTGAACTCAAAAAAAATTACTGAAGGCTCATTACCTGTGCCGAATGGGGAGATATTTCAGGAGTATTGCAGAGGACTTATGGGACCAAGGGGACAGATAGGACTTATCTGTCCTATAAGTCCCATAAAACTGCCGTCCCTGTTTCCTCCCCCAACATATTCACACTCATTTATGAATCATACTGGATTAATTTGATTTATTAATCGTGCAACTAAATGCAAATTGTTTTTTTGTTTGACAATCCCCAAGACTAAATTAAGCTTAGAAACAATCCAATGGAGGGTAATCATTATGAGTGTCGGGGAAAACATCAGGAAATTCCGCGAGGAGGCGGGCTACACACAGAAGCAGTTGGCTGAGATCATCCAGGTGAAGGAGACCTACATATCGGCCATGGAGCGAGGGCAGCGCCGGCCGGGAAAGAAGATCCTCCCCCTGCTGTGCGATGCCCTCGGCGTGGACGATAAAACTATGTTGTTCGGAGCACGGGAGGAGTACCATCGTGAGTTGAGCTATGAGGAGAAGGTTCTTTTGGCCGCGACTGAAGGTCTCTCCAACGATCAATTGCGTGAAGCGATTCAATACATGATGAAACTGAAAGCATCCGGCGAATGAGCTCGATTCTCTCTTCCATCTTAACCTCCTGAATTAAACAAGATTTAGATGTAAAAGCATCTATTGTGCCATTTTCCAGGAAGGGGTCCAGCCTCAGCCTTGCAAAGCAAAAAAAACAACCGTATAGTACCCGCATGGGACGCAAACCTCCACAACCGCATCCCCACCAGCACACTACCCTACCGACAAAGGGGGCGCCTATTCCAGCTCAGCCTTTGCCGCACGACACCGCCTTATCCGCCAGGAAACACGTACGGTACGACTCCGCGCTCCTCATTGCGCTGGTTCCCGTTGCCCTGGCAACGTTCTTCTGCATCGGCCATTTGGACATCGCCGTTGCAGAGTTCGTCAGGCGCTACCTTTACGCAAGCAAGGGGTGGCGACATTTTACCTCGTCGATCCCCGATGCCTTGCTCATCCTGGTGGTCTGCGTTACGGCCGGTTCCCATGCCCTGTTCCGCTACCGGGCATCCCACTACGGGATCGATGCGGCGGCGGTCATGTACAAGATGCTCGCCGCCGCCGCTCCTGCTTCCTATATCGTAAAATCGTTCCTGAAATACGCCTTTGGCAGGATCAATACCAGGGAATNNTAGCGGTGCTGTGCGCTATTCCGGCTTTCCTTCCGGGCACATGCTGGTCGTTACCGCCCTGGTGGCGGTGGTATGGCGCTTTCACCCGCGCTACCGCCCGGCATGCGTGGGACTGCTCTTAGTGTTGGCCCTGGCCATGATTGTAACCAATTACCATTTCGTGAGCGATGTGATCGCCGGGACATATGTGGGGCTTGTGGTCGAGGCATGCACTTGGCGCGTGGTGGGGCGCAAATACCGCTCAGACCTATAAGTCCCCTAAGTCCTATAAGTCCCATAAAACCTAAAGATACTCCCCCCTCACGAACGACTACTTGGGCGGAACATAGTCAGGCGGCACGGATGACGGCGGTGGCGGCGGAGGGGTGCGTTTCCGTATCCGGTACTG
This sequence comes from Geobacter sp., assembly GCA_003151775.1. Lineage (GTDB taxonomy): Bacteria > Desulfobacterota > Desulfuromonadia > Geobacterales > Pseudopelobacteraceae > Oryzomonas. Next base: position 26,975 of record PLYK01000082.1, read on the forward strand.
ATGCACCGCGCCGGGGACCTCGTTGCCCTTCGCATACATGCACTGCACATAGGCGTAATCGTACTTTTGCTGTGCTTCATAGCCATATTCCTGGCCGTACCCGGAGCCGGCAGCCGTTCCGACCAGAAGCCCGCTTCCTGCGCCAATGGCCGCGCCTGCGCCCGCATGGCCGGTGGCCGCTCCCAGGAGCGCGCCCGCGCCTGCGCCGATCACGGTCCCGACCGCTGCCCCTTTAACGGTATTCTCTTCGGCTGTCTGCTGGGCCGTCATGCCGATCTGCTGCCCGGCCCATTGCCTGCAGACATAATCATCGGCCTGGAACTGTTCAAACGGTTTTCCCGGGCCCGGCAGCACCAGAACACTCGGGCCGGCAGGCATGGTCGCACAGCCGCTCACCACCAGCACCGCCGCTACTGCCGCCCGCATTCCCATGAATTTGATGAGCATCATCTTACTCCTCCCCCTCCGGCCCTTCTGCAGGAGGAACGACCTTCATCCATCCCTTCGGGCACTTTTTGACATCGGGATAGTATCCCTGCGGTTCCCGGCAGAAATACCAGTAACTCTGCGTTTCTGCCTGGGGCATCGGCTGCTGGACATAGACCTCGGGCTGCGGCTGTACTACGACCGGCGGCGAGGGGTAATCCGGGTAGGGGTAATAGGGATACCCCCACCAACCCGGCCCCCACCAACCCGGCCCGACATAAAACCCTACATGCCCCCCCCAATGTCCGCCACCACCGCCCCAATGTCCGCCGCGGTCGGCGTAAACCGGGACGGCATTGGCCGTGAGCACCGCCACCATCACCACCATGAGTATGCGAATGATGTTTTTCATACAAACCACCTCGCCTCTATCGTAATCTCTTCACAAACCTTAAGAACTCCCTCTAGTAGTATTATAAACCCTCCTGAGGATAATAGGCCGGCACTTTTTCATCTGCCATCCTCCCTTTCACTGTTGTGGATACCTTGCTATAACTATTATACCCCTTTTGAGTAAGAAGGCCCCCGGCATTGATGCCTGAGGCCGCCATGTAGAAGCCGAGAGGCTTCCTTATAGGACATATGGACCTATAAGTCCCATAGGCGCTGCGGCTGCGCAGCCCCGGAAGATTTCCCTGCTAATGCGTCGTTTCCCCATAGTTGAGTTCGAGTATCTGCACCCCCACGAAGGCCGAGCCAAGCCGCGCCACCCGGCAGGTGTACTCCACGAGGTTTATCTCCTGCGTGCCGCAGAGCCGCAAACCGCACGTACAACCGGGCTGCACGCGGTTCGGGACAACCCCGTTGTTCAGCTTTACCAGGGCACCCCCCAGGGAGATGTTTTCGATCTCTCCGTGATAATCGATGCCTTCGAGATGCAGGGTGCATTTCGAATGGCCGTCGACGCTGAGTCTTTGCCCCATTCTGCCCATAGGATCGGCCGCTTTCCCTAAAAATTGCCGGATCGTTCGTGTCTGAAAGTATACCACTCCCTGCAATCGGCGCAGGGGATAACCCCTAAAAAAAACTGTTTTCAGGATTATTGATTTTGAGAGGGAATTTCCGGGAGGGGCTTGGGTGGGAGACTCGTTAGTCCCAGAAGATGCCGGTGGGATCGACCCCAACCTCTGCGACCAGCTTTTCCAGCGTGTCCCGGTTGCGGCCGGTGGGGTACGGCTGGCGCCGGTTCTTGCGGTCGTACCAGTACAGGGTCCAGACCTGGAGTTCCGGATCGAATTCGAATTGGGCCACGTTCACGCTGTTCCGGATCGTTGGGTCGATGAACAGGGGACGGGTCTCCACCAGGGTCACCCGGTTGCCCCTGATCTGGTAGGCAACCGTGACCGCAGCGCCGCTCCGCGCCCGGCAGAACGCGTCCAGCAACTCCTGCACCCTTGCCAGTTCCTCATCGGGCAACGCCATCCCACACGCACCTTTCCCGGTTTTTCCACCATAGTGTCCACTTATACCAAGAAAACTTCGAATCTGCCACAGAGACACGGAGACACAGAGAAAACCACCCATAATTTACCACATCTCAAATCGTCACGATACCCATCTTGACATATATGCATAATATATGCATACTCATTCCATGGGAATAGAATTCGACTCCTCAAAAACCGCCGCCAATCTCAAAAAGCACGGGGTTTCCTTCCAAGAGGCGGCCAAAGGAAAGACCCGCATCACGATCTATCTCGATGATGATGTTGTTTCGTGGTTCAAGGCCAAGGCCAACGAGGTGGGGGGAAATTATCAGACAATGATCAACAAGGAGCTGAAAAGAATCATCAGCGACGATAAGCCCTTAAAGGAAATCATCAAGGAAGCCATCAGGGAAGAGTTGCAGAAGGTGGCGTAATCTTTCCAACGTCCCGGAGCAGTATTTAGAAGCACGTCTACAGATCACAGAAATTGAATTCCGCACACATGACCCTTGTGTGTCCTTTCAATTTCCCCGCCCCAAAGGCGTCACTCCTGCTCCGCTCACCAGTGGTCCCCGGCAACCCTGTTTCCGTTCAGGGCCCGGCGGAATAGAAATAATACCCCGCCTCGTAGGCCACCCGCGTCTCGTTGCCCGCCTGCGCCCGGACGCAACCTGCCGCGGGCGCCTTGCCACCCACGGTGTGCAACCGCTGGATGCTTTGAATCCGGCTGAAGACGCCGTTGCCAGCTGTCGATTTCGCGCTCAAGAGCAGCCAGGGGATGGCGCCGGGATCGGGACCGTCGTCCCGCCCCTTGATCTCGCCGACCACCTTGCTGCCGTCGCTCGCCTCCCAGGTGGGACCGGCGTAATGTCTGCCGATCCTTTTGCCGGCGCTGTCGAACAGTTCGGCTTCCGGCGCCTTGTAGACCCATTCGAATCGCTTCGGATCGTCCTTGGCGGGCTTGCATTCGTAGATCTGCACGCCAATCCCCACCGTCTCAAGGGATAATCTTTGGCCCGCCGGGGGCTTGAGGGCCTCGGAGACCTCGGGGACATCAGGGACCAGGGGGGCTACGGGGGCTACGGGGGCTATGGGGGCCACAGGGATGACGGGGATGACGGGGATGACGGGGACCACGGGGACCGCAAAGGCCACGAGGACCTCAGGGACCACGGGGGGTAAGGAAAGCGCCAAGGTCCCAGGGGGCGCGGAGGGCGTAGGGGTCCCTTTATTCCCATTATTCCCAGGGGGCACAGGGGCCACAGGGGCCACAGGGGCCACGGGGGCCACAGGGGGCGGATCAGCGAAGGCAATTGCGGGGCACGCCACCAGGGCGGCGAACGCTAGGGCGGCGATGATCGATGCGAATTGTTGTTTCATGGCTACACTCCTTTCCATACTGCGTGGTTGTCGGTTGCAGGGCCATAGTGACGGGAAATGTGAGATGGTGAATGTGGCCACCAGTTCCAGCACCTTCTTCACGGCCGGGCTGATGATAATGATATTCTGAAAGTTTTATCTGTCAAGCAGGGGCAAAACGAACCGGAATTACTGCGGCGAACTAACCTCCAGTGCCAGGCCACCCCCGAACGAAAAACCGACCAGGACGACGCGTTTGCACTCCAAAGTCATGGCTGCATAGGCACTATCGACGGACTCACGCCAGTCATCGGCGCTGCGTTGGGCAAGGTCGTCCGGAGATGTGCCGTGTCCTTTGAGTCTCACAATGGCAACCCTTAGCCCCTGTTTCCCAAGATAGCCGGCAAGTTCGGAAACTTACCGGCGAACGACACCGGTTTCCAGCGCAAGGGAAAGAAATTCCCGGTATCTATGGTGACGGTCATCCGTCAGTAGCGCCACCTGTCCGCTCTCCCGGCCGTGGATGTTGACCTTGGCCTTCGACAGGGCTTCCATCAGGGCAATGACATGGCCTGATGCAAGATAGGCGTAGCGATTCACGTGCAGTTCCTTTTCGCCATGAGCAGGCTGCGCAGCCGGCCGGGGCAGTTGGTCATGATCGAATCAACCCCCAGGCTTCGATAATGACCGGCAACGCCTACAGAATCCAGGGTCCAGACGTGGACCTCCTTACCGGTGCGGTGCAACTCGGCTACGAACTGCGTGTCAACCATGGCGTGAGCCCTGCTGGAGATGCCATCGGCGCCGCACTGCTCCAGGATTGCCCGGATCTCGGCCCGGGATGGACTAAAGGCACGGGTTCGCAGGCTGAAACGGTAATCCACATTCAGGCAGGCCCGGATGCCGGGCAGTTGTTCCTTCACTCCGGCGACCAACCATGCATCGAAGGATAAGAGACGCAGCTTATCGACAGGAAAGCCGTCAGCCGCCAGAACCTTTCGCAACGGTTCAATGATCTCCGGGCCGCTTTTCAGCTCGATCATGAACATCTTGCCGGCCGGCAGCCCGGTCAGAACCTCTTCAAGGGTCGGGATGCGCTCGCCCCGCCAGCGTGTCCCCTTCCATGCCCCGATGTCGAGCCGACGCAACTCCTCAAGGGTCGATTCCGCCACAGCCAGGTCGGCCCCTGCGGTGCGTTTGGTCGTGTCGTCATGCAGGCAGACTATCCTGCCATCCCGTGTCAGGCGAAAATCCGCCTCTATGCCGTCGGCCCCTTCCTGCCAGGACAGGCGGAAGGCGGCCAGGGAGTTTTCAGGGGCCTCCCGCGAGGCCCCCCGGTGGGCTATAAGCAGAGGTTCCGCGTGGGTGGCCATGGTCATCGCCGTCCGGTCAGTGTCCTGCATACATCCTCTCCACATCATCCGCATAGCGCTCCACTATCTGTTGTCTGCGCAATTTGAAGTTCGCCGTTATCAGGCGGTCAGATATGGTCTCCCTTCCCCCACCACTATGACCTGCTCAAAGAGCCGGTCGGCATTGATGGCCATCTCTATCTCGACCGGCGATATCTTCTCACCGTTGACCAGGACGATGAAAAAACGGGAAATTTCAGGACTGAGCGGGGGAGGGTCAGAGAGGGGGAAAAGGCCTGCAACTTCAAATGATCCCCCCTCCCAGCCTCCGCCCGCTGGGGGTAGGAGTTTATATAAGGATACCCCCAAAGGTAGCGTCTTCAAGTTCCCGTGATCTGGAATTCATATTCTCAGACATGAATCAATTGTTCATGGATGCATGGACTGCTCGGCATTTCCCCCCCATGGGTCAGATTTCCTTGCATCGGTTGCAGTCATTGATTACAATGCAATCAATGATTGCAATACAGGAGGAAAACATGGCATCCCTGACCATCAGAAACCTCGACAATAACGTGAAGGCGCAATTGCGCCAACGGGCCGCCCGGCATGGCCGGTCCATGGAGGCCGAAGCAAGGACCATCCTGGCGCAAACCCTGAATGTGCCGGTGATGGAGCAAAACCTTGCTGTTGCCATCCACCGCCGTTTCGAGTCGCTTGACATTGAGTCCCTGCCGATCCCTCCGCGACAGGCGGTCCGCAACCCGCCCGAGTTTGGCGAATAGGCGATGGAATCAATCCTCCTTGACACCAACGTGGTCTCGGAACTGATGCGTTCCCACCCGGAACAGGCGGTGATGGACTGGTTTGCACGGCGTACCGGCGATGTTTTCCACGTCAGCGCGATTACCCAGGCGGAGGTCATGCTCGGCATCTCGCTGTTGCCTGCCGGAAAACGCCGGGATGCCCTGGCTTTGGCGGCTGACGGGATGTTCTCCCAGGATTTTGCCGGGAGATGCCTCCCCTTTGACGCAACAGGGGCGGCAATATATGCCGCCATAGTTTCCGGCAGACGCAGGGCCGGCCAGGAGATCACCACGGAAGACGCCCTGATTGCCGCCATTGCCCTGGCCCACGGCTATCCCCTTGCCACGCGCAACACAAGAGACTTTTTGCATATCAACGGCCTGACCCTGTACAACCCCTGGCAAATTCCTTGACAACCTCCACCTCTCTGTTACCCTTCTCCCAAGGTCGCAATCGGCCGCATTAACTCTCCGGCCTCTCCATGGCCTTATCGCTACTCCCTACCCGCCCCCTCTTCCCGGACTCAATTGACGCAAACACCGGCCTGCCGGAGGAACTTCACTTTGACGGAGGTACGAAGCATGTTCGGAACAACCACGATCAGAAGATGTGTCGCAACCCTGGGCCTTGGGATCTTTGCCGCCGGCCTTGCCTTTGCCGACCCGGTCGCCGGGCCGGGCCTGTCGCCGGATGAGGCGCTGCAAAAACTGATGGACGGCAACAAGCGCTACGTGGAAAACAAGCTGACGAACGTCGCCAAGATCGATAGCGCAACGCGGACCTCCCTGGCCAAGTCCCAGAAACCCTACGCCATCATCCTGTCCTGTTCCGATTCCCGCGTGCCGCCGGAGCTCGTGTTCGACAAGGGGCTGGGGGAGATCTTTGTTGTGCGGGTCGCCGGCAACATCCCCGACCCGGTGGTTTTGGGGAGTATAGAGTATGCCGCCGAGCACCTGGGGTCGCCGCTGGTCATGGTGCTGGGGCATGAGCGGTGCGGGGCCGTCACGGCCACTGTGGATGCAAAGGGGAAGAGCACCGGCAGCGCCAACATCGACGCCATTGTCAAGGCCATTGAGCCGAACGTGAAGCTGGCCGCCAGGGATTGCGACGCCTGCAAAGGTGAGAAGCGCTGTGCGGAGACGAAGAAGAGCGAGTTTGTGGAGTGCGTGATCGATGCCAACGTAAAGAACGTGGCTGCCAGCCTGACGAAGAGATCAAAGATACTCAGGCATTTGGTGGAGGAGAAAAAGGTCAAGATCGTGGCCGCCAAGTACGATCTGGATGACGGCACCGTGACGCTGTTCAAGTAACGGAATTCCTACAGGCAATAATATAAGGGAATTTGGGTAACGTCATAATGATACAAAAAAAGGCATCCGGGAGCGTTCCGGGTGCCTTTTTTTGCGTGATAACGGGAGGTTGGGAGGATGGCCGTAAAGTGTCTATTTTTTGAATAATGTGTTTACGTAGCGAGATTCCGCTTCCGAGCGACCTTGGCCTTTTTCCGCTTGAATGCCATAGCACTAGGTGGTATATTCACTGCATGATCATCAAGACTAAAAAGTTTGACCGCTGGGCGCGAAAGGCGGCATTATCCGATGAGCTGCTTTGCCAGGCTGTCGGAGAAATGCTAAAGGGTCTTGTGGATGCCGACCTCGGCGGCGGCGTATTTAAGAAACGGGTGGCCTTACCAGGGAGAGGCAAAAGCGGAAGCGTGCGGACCTTACTCGCAACGAACCGCAACGATCGATGGTTTTTCGTGCTCGGTTTCGAGAAGAATGACCGGGCGAATATTTCAAAAACAGAACTCGCGGCTCTTCAGTCTCTAGCTGAAGATTTGCTCTCTTTGCAGAAACAACAAATTCTGGCTGCAATCGAGGATGGGGCCTTTGTGGAGGTAATAGATGAAAAAGCAAAGTAGGATACTCGACGCGGTACACGAAACCGCAACCGATCTTCACCGCCTCGGATTTATCGATAAGCGCTCGATGGAGAATTACGACGCCCTGTGCATTCCGCCGGTGCCCGACTATTCTCCTGATCAGATCAAATCTCTGCGGGAGAGATACCGGATTAGCCAGGCGGTCATGGCCTCCGTGCTAAATACGAGCTTATCTACAATTCAAAAATGGGAGGTCGGCGAGAAACACCCTGGCCGCCCTTCTCAGAAACTGCTGAATATCCTCGATCGTAAAGGTCTGGAAGCAATGGTTTAACTCCCTATCCCTCTTTAGATGCGCTTGCACTTGAGGAAGCAGCCATGTCGGATTGTTTGTGATGGCTGCCTGGAGATCATGTATATAGCGGCTCAGGTAGTCACGTAATACGCTATAATCAAGGGTCGCAAGCTTAAGGCACACGCCGGGTGTCAGACCTACACATTTTACACAACCGCCGAAAAAATACATAGAGGGTTGCATCTACTGATCACAGAAACCGAGTCCCGTAAATCTGCCCTCCACCAACCTTCCCCAAATGTATCACGATGAAATCCGGCCCAAAATATGACCCTTTGTTAGCATGTGGGACAATCTGCGGTATATTTGGGGAAAGGAGATAATCGGCACAAGGAGGGGGCACCATGGCAACTGCACGTGGCAATCAATTGGCTCAAAAAATCACGCAGAAAGTAGCAGCCCTGAAACAGGCATGCCAAGAAGTGGACGAGAACCTGTCCTCGCTCGCTCCGACGGGCAGGTGGTCACCCAAGCAGATCCTTTCCCACCTGTGCGGTCCCGAGGGCAAGGGACACCTGCCGATCCTTCGGGCCTTCGTCGACAGCGATACACCGATGATAGATCTCGACACCGAGAATCCGTTCTTTAGCAAACATCGTGCGCGCATGAGCTTCAAAGAGCTTGTCGCGGAGTGCGAGATGAATTACCAACGCATAACCAACTTCACGGCGGAACTAACCGAGGAGCAACTGGCAAGAAAAGCGCATATCCCGAAGCTGAGAGATTCTCCGCTGGGCGAGTACCCCACTCTAGATGGGATGATCGCCGGATTGGGCGAGTACCACGTCCAGTTTCACATCGACCACCTGCGCGAGATCCTGGCGGCTCTTTCAAGCAAGTGATAAAGGGGCCGGTGTGAAAGATTTCGCAGGCCCTCCTCGCAATTCCCCTCTATCCGTCCCCTCTTCCCTCTATTGGATTGTGTAAATTTTATTGCTCCGGCGATGTGACATTCAAAGCTTTGTGTAGGGGCGCTGCTTGCCGTGCCCTGATTGGGCGGAGCAAGCGCCGCCCCTAACGTTCATATTTTTAACCACCTGTGCAATAATATATAATGGCATTTGATCTCCAATCATGTTATTTCTGTATACAATTCCATAAAACCGAATTTCAAAAACGGGTAACCGGGAGAACATCGCTTAGGCTCCTGTTTATTCCTATGCCGGAGATGAACCGGATGGAGGCAGTAGAAATTCGAAGGTTTCAACCTGTAACGCTTCTGTCCGGCTTGATTGAGACGATTCAAACACTGTTGTACCCAATTGCACCTGTTTGACGCCCTATTGTCCCCTCCAGGTACACTCGTGTCGGGGAGTGAATTTATATTGTTTCGGTGGTTAAATGACGGAGGTTACGGCATGAACTGGTCAGGCCTTAAGGTAAAAACAAAGTTGGCCGTATTGGTTGCAATGATGTGCTTGGTACTGGCCGTGGTCGCGGGGTTGGGCTTCTACGGGATCAGCGATACGGCAAGCGGTGTCGGTGAAACCAATCAAAGCCTCAATCAGGTTGCGGTGGCCGATAGCCTGGTGAAGGATTTTCTCGCCATCCGTTTGGATCTGGTCTACATGATGCTGCTAACCGATACCGGGCGGGTGGAAGAAAAGCGGGCCGACATGCTCAAACAGATCGGAGCTGTCCGTGAAGGTATCAAAAAGATCGAAGCAGCACATCTGCAAGACAAGGATAAGGAACTTCTGAAGCAGTTCGGCGACGGTTTCGAGGCGTATCTGAACCAAGGGGAAAAACTGGCGAAGTTGGCTCTCGAATCCGCCGCCAGCGGTGGAAAGGACCACGCATCAATCATTGACTTTGCCACCGCGTCGGTAGCGCCGCTCTATGCAAAACCGGCCGGGGCGATTGCCGGGATCGTTGATGACGAGCGTGGTACTGCAGGTGAAATGGCCAAGGAAGACATGCAACGCGCCAAAAAGGTCGCAGCAGCCATGATTGCCGTTGCTCTTGTCTGTATCTTCAGCGCAGCCTTGTTCGGATTCATGATTTCAAGTTCCATCATAAATCCGCTCTCAAAGCTCATAGAGGTCCTTGCAACGGTTGCTTCCGGGGATTTGACAGCTCGTTCGGGCTTGGATTCCCGTGATGAAATGGGTGTTCTGGCGCGTGGAGTCGATCATATGGCGGAAAAATTGGCTGATACCGTCGGTAAATTATCGGTATGTAGTATCCAGGTATCCGTCGCTGCCAATAGTGCCCATAGACTGGCCGGCGGACTGACAAGGAATTCCGAGGCGCTTGCCGGTCAAACCACGACCATTGCCACCGCCAGTGAGGAGATGGCGGCGACGTCGTCCGATATCGCCCGCAACTGCCTCCTGACTGCCAACGCTGCCAGCAAGGTAGAAGGGTTTGCATCCGAAAGTGCTTATATTGTCATGGAATCGGTCAATATAATGAATACCATTGCTGAACAGGTGCGGGAATCAGCCACAACGGTCGGAAATCTGGGACATCGTTCCGAACAGATCGGTGAGATTGTCGGCACGATCGAAGACATCGCCGATCAGACCAACCTGCTGGCCCTGAACGCCGCCATCGAGGCTGCAAGGGCCGGCGAACAGGGACGCGGTTTTGCCGTGGTGGCCGATGAGGTCAGGGCTCTGGCCGAGCGTACCACTCGGGCAACACGCGAGATCTCCGTTATGATCAAGGCCATTCAGGATGAAACCCGCAAGGCTGTGTCCTTGATGGATAATGGCGTTTCCGAGGTCGAGCGGGGAGTTTTGGAATCGGCAAAGTCCAGTGAAGCACTCGTTGAAGTGCTTTCCCAAATCAGTGAAATTTCCTCACAGGTAGGCCAGATCGCCACCGCTGCCGAGCAGCAGACTGCGACCACCAATGAGATAACCGGTAATATCCAGCAAGTGAACATCGTTGTGATGGAGAGCGTCCAGGGTGCATCGGAAACCGTTGCGGAAACGACCGGCCTGTCACAGAGAGCCGCGGAGATGCAACGGTTGGTTGAACATTTCAGATTGGCGTAAGGAGGCTAGCAACAATAACATGAACTTATTATTGCTAGCCTCCTAAGGAGCGCACATATGACCGCACAAAAACCAAAACTGGCCATGTACTGGGCCGCCTCCTGCGGCGGCTGCGAGGTCGCCCTGGCCAACATCCACGAAGCGATTTTAGAGGTGGACGCCCATTTCGACTTCATGTTCTGCCCCTGTCTGCTGGACACCAAGAAGAAGGATATCGAGGCGCTTGCCGACGGCGAGATCTTCCTGACGCTCTTCAACGGCGCCCTGCGCACCGAGGAAAACCTGGAGATGGCCGGGTTGTTGCGCAGAAAATCCAAGGTATTTGTCGCCTTCGGCAGCTGCGCGGCTTATGGCGGCATCCCGGCCCTGGCCAATCACCACGGCATCGCCAGTGTGCTGGAAACGGCTTTTTGTACGGTCCCCGGCATCGACAATCCGGAACGGCTGATTCCGGGCACAAGTTGCCAAGTACCTGATGGAGAGCTGGAGCTGCCGGCTTTCCTGAGCCGTGTCCTTGCAGCCCACGAGGCGGTGCAGGTGGATTACACCATGCCCGGTTGTCCGCCGGAACCGGAACAGATCATCGCCGTCGTACGTCTTGTGGCCTCAGGTGCGCCGCTTCCGCCTTTAGGCTCGCTTATCGGCTGCAACGACCGGGCGGTCTGCGACGAGTGCGCGCGCGAGAAGCGAAACAAACTGGCCCCGCGTCTGATCAGGCCGTTCGAGGCCATCCCCGAGCCTGACTGGTGTCTGGTCGAACAAGGATTCTCTTGCCTGGGGAGTTCCACCCGCGGCGGATGCCAGGCCCTCTGTCCGGCAGCCGGCATGCACTGCACCGGCTGTTATGGCCCCCTTGACCGCACGGCTGATCCCGGAGCCACTGCTCTGGCCACCCTGGCAGCGGCCGTTGACTCCGGAAGCGCCGCTGGTGCGGATGAGGCCGTCCTGCACGCCCGGCTGAGAAACGCCCTGTCCGGCGTGGCCGACCCGCTTGGGACCTTTTACCGTTATTCCCTGGCAGCGACGGTTGTCGCCGACCGCTCGAAGGAGGCCGAATAATGACGCAACGCATCACCATCGATCCTATCACACGTCTTGAGGGGCATGGCAAGATAGAAATCTTCCTCGATGATGCCGGTGAGGTCTCGTCAGCATACTTTCAGGTCCCTGAACTGCGCGGTTTTGAATCATTCTGTGTCGGCCGGCATGCAGAAGAAATGCCCAACATCACCAACCGTATCTGCGGCGTCTGCCCGGAAGCCCATCACATGGCGGCCATCAAGGCGGTGGATGCCGCCTACGGCGTTGAATGCCTGCCTGCTGCACAGCGGATTCGCGAGTTGATCTACATGGCCTTCTATGTAACCGACCACACCACTCATTTCTACTGCCTGGGGGGACCGGACTTCATCGTCGGCCCGGAGGCTCCTGCATCGGAACGCAACATACTCGGCGTCATCCGCAAAGTCGGCCTGGATATCGGCCAGCGGGTGATCGACACCCGTAAACGAAACCACGAACTGATAAAGCAGCTTGGCGGTCGTGGCGTTCACCTCTGCGGAGCGGTGCCGGGGGGGTGGGCTGTGCCGCTGGCACAACAACGGCGCGAAGAGTATCGACAGTTGGCAGTTGACAACATCGAGTTTGCCGGATTTTCACTCAAGGCCTTTGATGACATTGTGCTCAAGAACCCTGAGTACCTGGATCTGGTCCTGTCAGACCTGTACCGTCACGAAACCCACAGTATGGGGACTGTGGACTCGTCCCGGGCCCCCAATTTTTATGACGGGCAGATTCGCGTGGTTGATACCCTGGGTAACGAGGTTGCCTTGTACGAATCCAGGAATTATCTCGACCATGTGGCCGAACGGGTCGAACCGTGGAGCTATCTCAAGTTCCCCTATCTTAAGAAAATCGGATGGAAAGGATTTGTTGACGGACAGGAAAGCGGCATCTACCACGCCACGCCATTGGCCCGGCTCAATGTGGCCGATCACATGGCTACCCCATTGGCACAAGCCGAGTTCGAGCGTTTCTACGAAACCTTTGGTGCTCGCGGCAAAGCGGCCAATGGGCGCAACCTGCCGGTTCATCACCGGCTTGCAACCCACTGGGCCCGTCTGATCGAGATGCTGTACGCCGCCGAACATATGCTTGAACTGCTGGACCACCCGGAGATTTGCGATCCGAACGTGCGGCAGGTGGTATCTGCGAGGGCCGGGGTTGGGGTCGGTTCCGTTGAAGCTCCTCGCGGCACCCTGACCCATCATTATGAAACCGATGAACGCGGCGTTCTTACCAAGGTCAATATGATCGTCGGCACCACCAACAATAATGCCCCCATGTCGCTCTCGATCATGAAGGCGGCCAAGGGTCTGATCCACGGCGGCATAGCTTCCGAGGGCATTCTGAACAAGGTCGAAATGGCCTTCAGGCTCTATGATCCTTGCTGCTCTTGTGCTACCCATGCCCTGGGCAAAGCCCCCCTGGAACTTTTGGTTCGCAGGACAGGCAGTGGTGCGCTTCTTGATCGTGTGGTGCGGGGCTGATCATGGTCGTTATCGGTTTGGGATCGCCGTTTCTTTGTGATGACAGTGTTGGGCCGCGTGTCGTGCGCGAACTGGCCGGCCGTGGTCTTGGCGGTGTCCGGCTCGTGGAGGCGCATGCCGGAGGATTACTGCTTCTGGAAGAACTGGCCGGGGCAAAGCTGGCCGTGATCGTCGATGCCCTGCTTGATGAGCGCAGAGCGCCGGGGGATATAGTCGTGGCGGATATCGGCACAGCCAGCCACAATGCAGCCTGCAGCCATGACTGTTCACTACCTGAGGCGCTGGCCATCGGCCGGGCCATGGGAATGTCGCTTCCGGACGACGACTCCATCCATCTGGTCGGCATTGTAGCCAAGGATGTCAGCACCTTCAGCGAAATGCCGACACCGGACGTTGCGGCAGCCATACAGAAAGCCTGCGACGAGGTCAGCACGTTCTTTTCGAAAAATAACTCGTTTCCATCCGGAAACTTCGGATGAGAAACTATTTGTTTTCAATTCGGAAACGAGCAATTTTTCGTCATGGCCAGGAAATCAAGGGTATGCGCGGAGGCGTACATCGGTACGCCGCACAAGCAAGCCCGAAGATTGACGCCGCCATGGCGGAAAAGGGCCGTTTCCGGATGGAAACTAACTCAACTGGCGCGGAGGCAGCATGAGCACACAAGCGAAAACCGCCGTTATTCTCTGCAACTGCAGCGGCATCATCTGCGAGCGGATCGATTGGAAACAGGTGCAGCAGCTCTTGGCCAACCACCCCTCGAATCCGGTATTTTCAGTCGATGAACTGGCCTGCGGAGCCGATAACCTGGAACATCTGGGAGCGTGGCTCAAGAGTGAGCAGCCTGATCGTGTCGTTGTTGCGGCTTGTTCCCCCCGTGAGCACGAGGCGACTTTTCGCAGGTTGCTGGACAGTGCCGGCATTAACCCTTGGTTTATGCAGATGGTCAACGTTCGCGAGCAGGTTGCCTGGGTGACCGAAGATCCCCGTGCAGCAACCGCCAAAACAGCACGTCTGATACATGCAGCACTGAACAGGGTACAGCGCCACGAGCCTCTCAGCGAACGGAGTGTACCGGTACGCACCGATGTTGCGGTGATCGGCTCCGGGCCGGCCGGCATGCAGGCGGCCCTTACCCTTGCCCAGGCCGGCCGGCGGGTAACCCTGGTCGAGAAGGAGCCGGTCATCGGCGGCCTGCCGGCACGTTTCGAGGAATTGTTCCCAAATCTGGAATGCGGCCCCTGCCTGTTGGAGCCGGTCATGGGTGAATTGCTTCATGGCCATGAAAGCGCCAACGTAACCCTGCTGACCCTGTCCGAGGTAACCGGCGTGAAGGGTGGTTTCGGCAACTGGACGCTCTCCGTCAGGCAGAAACCGCGCTATATCAACCCCGATCTCTGCATCGGGTGCATGTGTTGTTCTGCGGTCTGCCCCGGGCGGCGCCCCAACCACTGGAACGGCAGCGGCGAGCTCGCAGCAGTGGACGTGCCTTTTGCCGGGGCACTGCCCAATCTGCCCCATATCGATGCCGACGCCTGCCTCAGGCTCAAGGGGGAGGAGTGCGCCGCCTGTCTGTCGGAATGTCCGGTAGAAGGGTCATTGTTCTTTGAAGATCAGGAACGAGAATATATCGTCGAGGCAGGGGCGATCATTGTCGCCAGCGGTGCGGTTGAAAAGCAGGAGCTGCCGGCGGCGTTCGCCGGGATGGCCGACGTTCATACCGCCTACTCATTCGAACGCCTGTTGGCCATGAGCGGCCCCAGCGGCGGGGAACTGCTCAAGGCGGACGGCACAAAGCCTCAATCCCTGGCCATCGTCCAGTGCGCCGGCTCACTGGACGATAGCGAAGCAGCTTACTGCAGCGGCACCTGCTGCCGGGCTGCGATCAAATATGCCCACCTGGCCGCCAACAAGGTGGAGGGGATCACCGTTACCCGTCTGATCCGCGAACAGTCGCTTCCCGGTGTGGACGCCGGCCGCCAGTTGCAGCACGACCACAGCACGGTAGTGCGCTATGATGCTTTCAATGCGTTGTCGGTTACGGCCAATGGCGCCGGCAGGGGTATTTCGATCTCCGGTGGAGCGACAATCCCCGCCGAGATGATAGTGCTCTGCCGCCCATTGGTGCCGGGTGAAGGCACGGCAGCCTGCTCATCTTTGCTGGAGCTCGACCTGGATGACGAGGGTTTCATTGCCCAGATGCATTCGCTATCCGGGTCGTGCGCCACAACGCTCAAGGGCGTTTACCTGGCCGGCAGCTGTCGTGGGCCGGGCGACATCCGTGAGGCCTTTGCTACGGGAACGGCCGCCGCCGGTTTGACGCTGTCGGATCTGGTGGAGGGACGCGACCTGGTCATCGACCCGCAGGTGGCGGTGGTAGACGCCACGACCTGCGCCGGCTGCAAGACCTGCATGCAGCTATGCCCCTACAAGGCGATCACTTGGAACGATATCGAAAAGGTCGCGGATGTATCGGATATTCTCTGCCGTGGCTGCGGGACTTGCGTGGCTGCCTGCCCGGCCGGGGCCATTACCGGGCGCGGATTTTCACGTGAGATGCTGCGTGCCGAACTTGAGGGGGTGTTGTCATGAGCTGTCAGACGTTACCGGTCGAACCGAGTGAGGAATGTACCTGCCGTGAGGCTGCTGCCGGCCCGCTCAAGGTGGTTGCCTTCCTGTGTAACTGGTGTTCCTACGCCGGGGCGGACAAGGCCGGTTCCAACCAGCTTCCGGTGCCGGCCGACCTTTCCGTCATCCGGGTCATGTGCTCCGGGCGCATCGAACCGGCCCTGATCCTTGAGGCATTCCAAAAAGGCGCAGATGGTGTTATGGTATTGGCCTGCCACCCCGGTGACTGCCATTACAAGGAAGGGAATCTGCGTGCTTTCTGCAGGGCGGAATTACTGCAAAGATTAGTGCCGCAGCTGGGTATCGACCCGAAGCGCTTCCATTTTGATTACGTGTCAGCCGCCGAGGCTGAAAAATTTTCCCGTATTGCCAACGACTTTATTGGGCAGCTTAGGAGGCTAGCAATAATAAGTTTGCTAGCCTCCTAAGATCGGCTGCAATGTAGATGCACAATTTTCTTAAAGGAGAGAAAAATGGCAACTCAAAATCTTGACTGTATTGGACTAAGATGCCCCCAACCTACTCTGAAGGTAACTGTCATGGCATCAAAGCTGAAACCGGGCGATATTCTGGAAGTCGTGGCCGACTGCTCGACCTTTGAAAAGGATGTGCGCGACTGGTGCACCCGTGCGAAGAAGACTGTCTTGTGGTTCAAGGATGAGGGAGGCGGGAAGAAGAGAGTTCAGATCAAGTTCTGATTTCAATATACGGTCAAGCTGACACTTTACCACCCCTAGCCCCTCCTGAAACAGGAGGGGGACTTTAGGCACCCCTCCTTGATAAGGAGGGGTTGGGGGTGGTCGCTTTTAGTGTCAACCTGGATGCAACTTGGCATTACAACCTCGCTATCTGCTTCACAAGCTTATCAAGCTGTTCCGGGTTGACATCCCCCAGGATCTTTTTTCGAATGATCCCCTCCCTGTCGATGATGAAGATGGTTGGGAACCCGAAAACCCCATACTCCCTTGCCCACAAGCCCCCCTCATCCGTTTGGACGGTAAAGGTAAGGCCGTTGGCTTCCGCGTAGGACGCGACATTCCCCCCGGCATTGCCCTCGTTTATCGCCAGAATGGCCAGCCCCTTATCCTTGTTCTGCCGGTAGAAAGGTTCAAGCCGTTTCAGCCGGTCGCTGCAGCAGGAGTTTGTCCAGAAACAGAGGACGACGACGCTCCCCCTGAGCCGGCCGAGGCTTACCGGCTCGCCATGAAGGTCGGTCCCCGCGATCTCCGGAGCCTTTTCTCCCGTGTGTCCCGCGGGCTTTACCTCACACCCGGCCATACAGGCAAGGCATGCCAGCAGGATCACCAGTGCCATGAAGAACCTTATTATTGCAATATCAAACATAACTTATTTCAGTGCTCCGATCTGAAAATCGACATTCAGGCGTTGCGCCTGGCATTCGTACTTTGCGCCGACGAGAGCGATCTGGGCCGAGGTCAGGATCAACTGTGCCTGGCTCAGTTCAACGATGGAACTCAGGCCGAAATTGTAACGGCTCTGGGCAAGTTCAAATGCCGTTTGCGACTGTTTGAGCAACTGCTCGGTCAACCCAACACGTTCGTAGGCAGTTTCATCGTCCAGGTAGGCCACCCGGACATTTCGTGCGATCTGGTTCTCCAGGTCATTGGCACGCTGGTGCGTTGCCTGAGCCCGAAGTTCGGCTTCGCTTTCGCGGGCTTTAAAAAGCCAGCCGTTAAAAATCGGTATGTTAAGGTTGAAACCGATGGCGCCATAGCGATCCGGTATCTGCGGTTGACCGGTAGGAACAATGCCGGCCGTGCCGAGAATCCCGAGATTCGGGTAGTTAAGGGCGTGTTCGGCGCTAACGAATTTTTCAGCCGCTCTCTGCTCCAGGTGAATGCCCTTGAGTTCCGGCCGGTTCGTCAGCGCTTGCTGAATCAGGTTGTCAAACCGGCCGGAAACGAGTTCGGGCAGCGGCTCCTCGGCAAGGACGAACGTCGTATCCCCCGGCACCGCCAGCACTGCCGCAAGCTGCGCCTGTGCCGACTTCAGCGTGTTTTCCGCCTGGACCAGCAAGAGCTTGGCGTCCGCGAGATTCACATTGGCAAAGCTCACATCCAACCCCGATCTTAGTTTGCTCTGGGCCAATGCGGTAACCTGGTCGGCAACGAGCTGCCGCGCTTCCACGGTCTGCCGTGCCACCTCGACGACGGCTTGCGCCCTCAGCACGGCAAAGTAGGTCTGGCCGGTTACCAGGAGGATATCGGCGCGGACCTGTTCGGCAACCTGGTTTTGGGCATCCGCGCGAAGCTTGGCCATGTCAACCAGGTTTCCCGTCCGGCCGAAGTCGGTAATCATCTGAGTGAGGGAAAGACCTGTTGCAAAACGGTTATATACTGTCGGATTGTTCAATCCTCCGGCAGCCAGCCGGCTGCCTTGTTGGGAAACCACGCCGGTGGCGTTGCCCTGCAACGTGGGCAAGTAGGCCGCACGGTATTCTACCGGGATCTGAAAAGAGGCGGCAGCGTCCAGTACGGCCGCGGACAGCTGAGGATTGTTCTTCACCGCCAGCTTTTCCGCCTCCGCCAGAGTCAGACGCACAGGTTCTTGAGCATGGACGGGAACCCCCTGACAAACGAGGAGCATTGCGCCCACGGCAAACAGTAGACGATTAAGGTTGTTCATGCAATCCTCCGTTTCCGAAACAACGATCCAATGTTCCACCCCTCGCTCTTACGGCCGTGCACCAACAGATATGCGGCGGGCACCAGGAACACCGTCAATACCACCGATACGCTCAAACCTCCCAAAATTGCCCGTGCCAGAGGAGCATAGGCCTCGCTTCCGGCGCCCAGCTTCAGGGCCATCGGCAGCAAACCGATTATGGTCGCCAGCGATGTCATCAGCACCGGGCGCAGCCTGACGCGGCAGGCAACGGCAACCGCCTCCTTGACTCCCATCCCCTCCTCTTCACGCAGATGCCGGGTAAACTCGACGATCAGGATGCTGTTCGATACCGCTATCCCCACAAGCATCACGATCCCCATCAACGACATGACGTTCAACGTCGTACCCGACAGCAGGAGGGTGATGATGACCCCAGTCAGCGCCGGCGGCACGGCCACCAGGATGATGAACGGATCGATGAACGACCGGAACTGGGCCACCAGGATGAGGTAGAGGAGCACTACTGCGAGGCAAAGACCGACGGCAAAACTGCTGAATGAGGCTCTCATGCCCTGGACACTGCCGCGCAGGGTGACAGTCAGACCTTCCGGCACCTTGGTCCGGGCAATGATACCATCGATGGCATCGGCAATCTTGCCGAGATCTTCGTGCTGGGGACGGACATAGACGTCGATGGTGCGCCGCAATTGGTAGTGGTCCACCTCCGTGGGGGAATTGATGCGCCGCAGGCTGCTGATCATGTCCAGGCGGGTCGAATCGGTGCTCCCGGCTGCCTTGAGGGGAATCGCCGACAGGTCCGCCAACGACTTGATCTGGTCTTCCGGGTATTGAACTGTCAGCATGTAGTCGTTGCCGGTCTTCGGGTCAATCCAGAAGCTCGGCGCGATCATACCGTTCGAGGTAAGCGCGGTTATGACGTTGTCGACGACTTCCCGCT